>DATGLT010000308.1:0-15780 GCA_035294005.1 Verrucomicrobiia bacterium | reverse complement strand
TGTCGGGTTTGTTTCACCGCCGCGGAGTTTTTCAAATGGCCCGGGCAGTGTCGAGAGGCATGTCATTTTGATTTGAGTTTTGAATTCTGAACACTTCAACGCCGTGCGCTCCGAGCGCGCGCGTCCGCGAGTCCCCTTTGCTTGACTGTCCCTCGCCTGCCTTTATCATTCGCAAACTTTTATGCGGGAGGCCGCAGCCGGACTCTCCTTCAAAGTTTTTTATTCTGATTCATAGATATCGAAATTGAACCTTAAATATGAGCACGATTCATAATATTCAGGCCCGGGAGATTCTGGATTCCCGCGGCAACCCGACGGTGGAAGTCGACGTTATTTTGGCGGGCGGCGCGATCGGGCGCGCGGCAGTGCCTTCGGGCGCCAGCACTGGAGAACACGAAGCGATTGAATTGCGTGACGGCGACAAAAAGCGCTTTTCGGGCAAGGGCGTCGGCAAGGCCGTGGCCAATGTGACGGACAAGATTTTTCCGGCCCTCGAAGGGGTGGACGCATTGGACCAACTGACCGTCGACAAAATCATGCTCGAGCTCGACGGCACCGAGACCAAGTCCAAACTGGGGGCCAACGCAATTCTGGCGGTGTCGCTGGCCAACGCCAAAGCAGCCGCGGAGGCGCTGGGCTTGCCATTGTTCAAATATCTTGGCGGACCCAACGCCAAAGTCCTGCCTGTGCCGATGGCCAACGTGATCAACGGGGGAGCCCATTCGGACGCGCCGATCGATTTCCAGGAGTTCATGATCATGCCGCACGGCTTGCCCAGCTTCAGCGAAGGCCTGCGCGCCATTACCGAGATTTTCCATTCGCTCAAATCGGTCCTTAAAAAGCGCGGCCTCAGCACCGCCGTGGGCGACGAAGGCGGCTTTGCCCCGAAGCTGGACAGCGTGGAGGATGCCATCGAATCCATTTTGAAGGCCACCAAGGACGCCGGTTACAAAGCCGGCAAACAGATTTTCCTGGCGCTGGACGTAGCCTCCTCGGAGTTCTACAACGGCAATGGAACTTATACGTTCAAAAAGAGCACGGGCAAAACCATTAGCGGCGATGAGTTGGTGGATTTTTATGTGAAATTGTGCGCCAACTACCCGATCGTGAGCATCGAGGATGGGTGTGCCGAAGGCGACTGGAAGAATTGGAAACGCCTGACCGAGGCCCTGGGCGAAAAGGTTCAGCTGGTCGGCGACGATCTTTTCGTCACCAACGTGAAGTTCCTGCAAAAGGGAATCGATACCGGCACCGCCAATTCGATCCTGGTTAAAGTGAATCAAATCGGGTCTCTGACTGAAACGCTGGATGCCGTTGAACTGGCGCAAACCAATCGGTATACGGCGGTGTTGAGTCATCGCTCGGGTGAGACGGAGGATTCGACGATCGCAGACATCGCGGTGGCGACGAATTGCGGCCAGATCAAAACCGGCTCGTTAAGCCGGTCGGACCGCCTGGCCAAATACAACCAACTGCTGCGGATTGAGCAAATCCTGGCGGGCAACGCCGTTTACGCGGGACTGACTGCCTTGCCGCGCATTAAGTAGACATTGGCGCTTTAAGTTCGGCGGCGTGGTGCCCGGGGCAACACGCCGCCGTTTTGTTTCAGTGGCCTTGCCCCCACGCGCGGCAGTGGTACAGGCGAGAACATTGGGGGACTTTGAGCTCTGCAGCACTTGCCAGCGGTAACTGCTGCTGCTTTATTGGCTGCATGATCAGGAAAGGCATTTGGTTTACATTGACGTTTTTTGCGGCCGGCTCGATCGGGTTGCGGGCGGCGGGGGGCCCGCTCTCATCCGAACAACAACGGTGCGTTGCCAAAGCTCACCGGTTTGAGCGGCACGGCTGGATTTATTTGCACGTCGAAGGAGAAGCGCCCGATCGCGGTTTCCAGCATGGGTACCTGTTGGCGCCAGAAATAGCCGAGGGGTTGCGTGTGACCCGGGCGATTTGGGAGTACAACAGCGCGATGACCTGGCCATGGCTGGTTGAGCGGGCTGCCCAGATATTCGTGCCCAAAATTGACCCTGAAAACCTGGCGGAACTTCAAGGCATTGCCGACGGAGTCACGGCCGCCGGCCATCCGGCCAGTCGTGATGAGGTCATCGCTTACAACGGGATCATCGAGCTTTCGGGCTATTGGTGGCCAACTGAGCTCAAAAAGATTAAGGACGGCCCGACCCCATCAGTCCGGGAGTCCTGCAGTTCGTTCATCGCGACGGGCAGCCTGACCCGCGACGGCAATATCGTGCTCGGGCATAACACAATGATGGACTACAACGACGTGTTCCCGAATGTGATTGAAGACATCCTTCCCGCGAAAGGGCACCGCATTTTGTGGCAAACCGAACCCGGATGGATTCATAGCGGGACGGATTTCTTCATCACCGACGCGGGCCTCGTCGGGTCCGAAACCACAATCGGTGATTTCGAAGGTTTTGAGACCAATGCCATTCCTGAGTTTTCGCGGATGCGCCGGGCCACCCAGGATGCCGCAACGCTGGACCAGTGGTGTGACATCATGCAAAAGGGCAACAACGGCGGGTATGCCAATGCCTGGCTGCTGGGTGACATCAACAGCCGCGAGATCGCCCGGCTTGAGCTCGGCCTGAAGGAAGTCGGCCTTGAGCGAAAACGCGACGGCTACTTTAGCGGCTCGAATGTCGCCGAGGATCTCAAGGTTCTGCGATTTGAGACCAGCACCAAGGAAACCGACATCCGCAGTTCCGGTGTGGCGCGACGGGTCCGATGGAAACAACTTATGAAAGCGTATGCAGGCCGAATCGATTTGGCCCTGGCCAAAGAATTCGAGGCCGATCACCTCGACCCGTACCTGCACAAGAAAGAGCCGGATGGCCGGACGCTTTGCGGCCATTTTGAATTGCAAGGGGAGCCGGCGGGGAGCTGGCCCGGAGTGCCGTATGGATGCTCGGGAACCGTCGACGCCAAGGTCGTGGACGCGAAGATGGCCAAGGCCATGAGCTTTGAAGCCCGCTGGGGCACGGCCTGTGGAAGGCCATTCAGTGCGTACGCCTACTTGACCGACCATCCCCAGTTTGACTGGATGGAGGGCATTCTGAAGGATCGGCCCAGCCAGCCGTGGGCCCAATTCAAATCAGGAGAATAATGTGGCTTCGCTGAAACAGATTAAGCTCGAGGAAAAGAGCCTCGCTGCTCAACAGCAGGTCATCCGCGACCTCAACGCCATTGTCAAAGACATTGAGCGCAGCGAGAAATTCATCGTCGCACTGAACCGTGATTTGCAGGAAGTAAATACCAGGTTCAAGGGCCCGCGCACAACCCGCGACGACGTGGCCTACCTGACGGGCCTGCTTGAATGCGCCAAACGGAAGCTGGCCTGGGAAAAACAAATCAACAGCTTGCAGAAGCGCACGCCGGAGCTCATGGAGAGAATGGCGGCTATCCTGCACGATCCCAAGGCGCCTCCGACAGCCGAGGTGCGGGATGAATTGCTTCGCTCGTTGCAGGCAATCCAGGCTGCCATGGAGCGCTTGCAGCACGCGAGTCCTGGATCCGGCGGTGATGAAGGGTCGGCCCAAAACCCCGGAGCCGCCGCGGCCTAGGCGAATTCTCTCGCCTGAATTTGTGATTCCTACTGCCCTGGCTTCCTGACAGCCGGTCCCAAGGCCGCCGATCCGCGCTCGCCGGTTTTCAACCGAAGCGCATCCAGCACCGGCAGAACAAAAACTTTCCCGTCCCCTGGCCGTCCCGTGTGTCCGGCCGTGTAAAAAGCTTCGAGCACCGCCTCGACTTCTTCGTCATGGCAAATGACTTCAACCCGTGCTTTTCGGGTCAGTTCAGACCCTGGGATTTCCCGGTATTCCGGGTTGGCGATGTCGTGTTCCTGCCCAAAGCCCCGCGCATCGGAGGCGCTCATGCCGTGGATGTGCCGCGCAATGAGGGCGTCCTTGATGCGGTGCAGCGCATCGGCTGGAACAAATGCGAGAAGATACTTCATAGTCGGGATTCGGCTCGATCGGTTTCGAAGATCGGGTAGAGCAAAGGCAAAAGGAACAAAGTGAGCAGGGTGGCGGTCACCAGGCCGCCAATGATAACAATCGCGAAGGGTCGCGCCGTTTCGGCGCCGACACCCGTCGACAAGGCCGCGGGCAAAAGCCCCAGGGCAGCCATCAGCGACGTCATCATGACGGGCCGCACCCGGGAAACCGAGCCCTCCATGAGCGCCTCGGGGAGCGGCGTTCCGGTGCGGCGCAACTCACGAACGCGCTCGACCAGCAGAACCCCGCTCTGAATCGACACGCCGAATAAGGCAATAAAGCCGACCATCGCCGACACCGAGAGATCGAGCCGTGCCACCAGAAGCGCCAGAATTCCGCCGACGGCAGCAAACGGGACGTTCAGCAAGATGAGGGCCGCAAATCGACCGGAATCGAACGCGGTGAACAGAAGGAAGAATATGGCCACAATCGTGATTGGAACGACAATGGCGAGGCGTCTAACGGCGCGTTGTTCGTTTTCAAAGGCTCCCGTCCAAATCATCCGATAACCGGAAGGCAGTTTCACAGCCGCATTGGCTTTCTGCTCCGCCTCATGAACCAGCGACCCCAGGTCCCGGCCGCGGACCGAGAGTTTGATCGCAATTCGCCGTTCATTGCCTTCGCGCATGATTTTCGCCAGACCGGAGCGAACTTCAACGCTGGTAAGGCTGCCGAGCGTCAGGCGTTCGCCGTTGGCGCCGAACACGGGAATGTTCCGAATGGAATCGATGTCTGAAACGGCTTTGGGAGAAAGCTTAACGACCAGGTCAAAACTGCGTTCGCCTTCCAGCACCTGGGTCGCAACCGATCCGCCCAACGCGGTCTCGATAACGGACTGAATGTCCGAAACGCTCACTCCGAAGCGCGCGCACGCCGCGCGATCCACTGTAATTTGGATTTGAGGCTGTCCGGTAAACTGGTCTGTCCCTACGTCCTTGGCCCCTGGAACCGTGCCGATGGCGTCGGCGATCTTATCGGCAAACGCCTGCAGTTTCTCGGGGTCCTCCCCATATAGTTTAATCGCCAATTCGCTCTTAATTCCGGACACGGCCTCGTTCACGTTATCTTCGATGTACTGGCTGAACTGGGAATCCAGGCCCGGGATCTCGCCTAGGCTTCGGGACATCGCATTGATCAGGTCCTCGCGATTTGAGGCTGTTTTCCACTCCGACCTTGGCTTGAGATTGACGTTGAACTCGCAGACGTCGAACCCGTTGATATCGGTGCCGTCATCGGGCCGGCCAAGCTGGCTCAGAACGTTTTCCGACTCCGGAAAAGCCGCGAGCCGGTGCCGCACATTGTTCACCACGCCCGCCGCTTCTGATGGCGAAATGGATTTTGGCATAAAGATGCGCACCCACAACGCGCCTTCGTCGAGCTTGGGGAGAAACTCCGATCCAATAAAGAAGTAGGCCCCGACTCCGCCCAGCAAGAGAAGGACCGCGGCGCTGAAGACCAGCCAACGCGCGCGCAAGGCCGACCCCAGCATCGGCCTGTAAACCCGGTTCAACTGGCGAACGACCCAGGACTCGTCTTCCTTTGGAGGTTGCCTTACCACGAGGCTTATCAATGCGGGAACAACAAACACGGCGAACAACGTGCCCGTAACCAGGGCGTAGGTCAGGGTCAACGCCATCGGCCTGAAAATACGGCCTTCGACTCGTTGCAGCGTATAAACGGGGATGAAGGCCGTCAGCAGAATGGCCTTCGAGAAGAGGATGGGGCGTCCCATTTCGCGCACGGATTGCACGATCGCCCCGGCCATCGATTGGGATCTGTCCCGTCGCTCGTGCAAAATTCGAAAGAGGTTTTCCGCTATCACCACCGCCGAATCGACAATGATCCCGAAGTCGATTGCCCCCATTGAAATCAGATTGGCCGGGATCCCTCTCAAGTCCAACACCAGGTACGCTCCGAGCAACGAAACCGGCACCGCCAGCGCTACCACGAGCGCGGTTCTGTAGTTTCCCAATCCAAGGAACACCAGCAAGACCAGCACCACCAGGCTGATCCCTTCGATCATGTTCTTCCGCACGGTGTGAAGCGTGCGATGAATCAGCACCGTCCGGTCGTAGTGCGGCACCATCCGGATGCCTGGCGGCAAATAATGTTGGTTGATTTCCTCCACCTTGGCGTGAATCCCATCGAGCACATCTCGGGGGTTTTCGCCTCGTCGCATGATCACGATTCCTTGGACCGCATCGGGGTCTTCATCGATCGTGCCATCCGGGTTCTTGAAGAGCATTCCCACCTGTCCCAATCGGACAGCGTTGCCGATGGTGACTGTGCCAATGTCGCTGATCCGAATCGGTGTTCCCGAGCGGCTGTCAACCGCAATGGCCCCGATATCGGCCGCATCACGGACGAACCCCAGGCCCCGCACGACGTACATTTCCGATCCGTGCTCGACGTATGAGCCGCCGGCGTTGCGATTGCCATTGGATAACGCCGTAAAGACCTGCTGCAATGACAGGTTGTAGGCCCGCAGCTTTAGCGGATCGACCAATACCTGGTACTGTTTGGTCGGTCCGCCAAAACCCACCACATCCACAACACCGGGCACCGTCCGCAGCTTTCGTTCGACTACCCAGTCTTCCAGGGCCTTGAGATCAACCGCCGGATACCCTTTGGGCGCTTTGAGAGTGTACCGGTAGATCTCTCCGATGGGCGTGGCATTGGGCGAAAGGCTGGCCTGGGCGCCCGTAGGCAAAGTCACGTTCGAGAGATACTGGAAAACCTGGTTGCGGACATAATCCGGCTGGGCGTTGTCCTCGAAGACCAGCGTCACCTGGGACAGGCCAAACAGGCTGATCGAGCGCAGGCTGACCAGCTTTGGCACGCTGTTCATCTGGTTTTCGATGGGGATCGTGACCAGCCGTTCCACTTCCTCGGCGGCGTGTCCCGGAAAGAGCGTGATCACCTGAACCGACATGTTTGAAACGTCGGGAAACGCCTCGACCGGGAGCTTTTGAAAGGCGTTGATGCCGGCAAGAATAAAGAGCGCCAGCACCGCCAATACAATCGCTCGGTGCCGGAGAGTGTAGGAAGTAATCCGGCCGATCATGATTTCGGAGCGCTGTCCATGAGGGATTGCAACAGTAAACAACCGTCGGTCACCAGTCGCTGTCCTTCCTTTAAGCCCTCGAGAATGGCGACTTTGCCTTCGCGTTCCGATCCCACTTTCACCGGTTGGCGTTGAAACCGGCCGTCGCCGGTTTCCAGGAAGACGTAGTATTGGTTGTCACGAAGGAAAACCGCTTTGGATGGGATCTGCAGGCTTGTGGGGTTCGCGTCCGGAATCTCTACGATGACGTACTGCTCCGCCTTGAGCATGCGGGAACGGTTATCGACCGTCCCTCGGGCCCGCACGGTGCGAGTCGTCGGGTCCAAAGAGTCACCTATCAGATCGAGTTTGCCCGTGAATGTTTGTCCCGGGAAGGCTTTGGAGCGAATCGTCAGTTCCTGGCCTGTGTGCACCAGCGGCAGGAATGCCTCGGTCACATCCAGCCATACCCAGAGCCGAGTGGGGTCGGAAATCGTGAACAGCGGCGCCGTAAACTGCGGAACGTTGGCCAGCATCTGGTCCGGCCTAATCTCCTGTCCCGGGGTCACGTTACGCTCGACCAGGACTCCGTCCAGGGGACTGGGCAGCAGGAAGTCCCGGTTGGTTGAGGTCGGCACAGCCCCGTAAATGGCCAAACGCGCCACGGCTCGTTCCCGTTCCGCGCGGCTGCTGGCAAAATCAGCTTCCGCTGATTCGAGGTCCTTGCGCGGCGCGGCTCCGTGATCGAAAAGCTCCCGCATGCGATTCAGGTTCTGTTCGGTGCGCCTGAAGTCGCTTTCGGCTTTTCGAGCTTCGGCCTGGGCCTGGCCGAAATCGGCCGATTGAACTTCAGCCAGTGCCATGCCGTTTGTGACCGGCTGATTCACTTCGACCAGCAACTTGCGCACGATCCCTGCAAACGGGGTGAACACGCGTGACGTAACATCGTCATCCCACACCAGCCGGCCGGTCAATGGCACGAAGCTTTGCTGGGCCGCGCCAACGGTATCCACGGTCAAAGCCGCCCGTTGCGGCGAATTGGTTGGAATTGTAATCGTGGTATCGCTCACCGAAGCCTGGGGCGCGGCGGGTGGTTGTTTGCCGGAATCACAGCCGGCAACCAGCACTGCAAGAACAATGGAAAAGCGCAGAAATCTCATGGCTTTGAGTTGAGTTCGGTTTCAGTGATAGTCATCCGGGCGGCTTTCAAATCCGCTGCGGCGCTGGCCACGTCCGCCATGGCCTGTGCAGTCGCAAGCCGTACATTATTGTCGTCGCGTTCAGCCGTCAGCAAATCCACCAGGGACGCGCCGCCCCTGCTGTAGGCGAAGGCGATTGATTCCCGCACCTGGGCCGAACGCGGCCGGATTTGCTGCTGGTAGCGTTCCAGCCGGGTGTGGGCCTCCTGGTAAGCCGACTCCGCCGTTGCGATATCCGCTTGCGCCTGTGTGCTGATTTTGCCGAGAGTCATTGCCGTTTGTTCCTTTGTCGCTTCGGCTGCCCGGATATTTCCACGGTTCCGATTCCAAAGCGGCAGAGGCAAAGACAAGCCGAGTCCTAGGGTGTCCGGTCCCGGAGGTCCGGGCGGATTGCGTTCGTAAAACAAGGAGAACGTCGGGTCGGGAATGCGCAACGCTTTTTGCAGTTTCAAATCGGATTCAGCCTTTCGCAGATCCGCTTCCGCTGCCAGGACGTCCGGCCGCACGCCCTCAGAATTGAGCGACGGGGCATTGGTATCCACCAGTCCCAGGTGTTCGAGGTCGCTTTGTGCCACCCACCGGCCTTTTGGTTCTTTGACCGCCATCAGAACCTCAACGGCGATCCGCGCCTGAAGCGCAGCTGCCTCCGCCGATCTGGCTTGCAAATCAAAAACGTCCGCGCTGTTTTGAATCTGTTTCCGGTCCGAATCCGAGATATCTCCAGCCCTGAACCGGGTTTCGGCAATTTCGGCTTCACGCCGCAAGGTCGCAGCCGACTGGCTGAGGACTCGCGCGTTTTCGTCCGCTAACAGAGCTGCGACGTACGCCTTCGTAATCCCCTGGTCCAGCGACCGCCTCGCATCGAAAAATCGGGCCCTAGCGCCTGCAATTCCGGCGCGCGCGGAGAGCTGCCGGTTATGGCGTTTGCCGCCGATTTCCACCAATTGGCTAACGGACACGATTGTATCGTAACTGCGGTCCCACACGCTGTTGCCCAACGGCGTGCCGTTGCCGCGGGGATCGATCTTCATGGTCGTCCACGAAAGGGTCGGGTTGGGAAATTCCTTTGAAACAATCAACTGCGCGGTGGCCAGGTCCATGCCGCTTTTGGCAGCCAAAAGGTCCCAATTCCGTTGGAACGCAACCCTTTGGGCTTCTGTGAGCGAAAGTCGGGGCAGCGTGTCTGCAGACGAGAGCGCTTGCGCATCAGGCGTTTGGATTGCCGGCGCACTGCACAACACGAACTCCGTCAGAAATAGTGATAAACACCACCCCGCCCGGGTTCTCAGTAAGGCGAGAAAGCGGTTCATCGAGATCGACCCGTCGAACCCGGGAAGATATAGGTTTCGGCGGCTCGGTATATCAGGCGCCGCCTACTTGTTGTGTAGGGGAATGTACTACATCAACTCTTGTGTGCGCTTTCATGCCACCGCACGGCCTCTCTCAGGAGTTCGGTTGCGCTGGCAACATTGAGCTTCTCTTTGATTCGCGCGCAGTATGCCTGGACGGTTTTGACGCTGACGTTCAATGCTTCGGCGATCTGGCGCGTACCCCGTCCTCTCCCAAGCAGTTCGAAGACCTCCAATTCTCTATCGCTAAGGTGTTCAACGGGCGAATTCTTCGACCCGCCCCGGGCCCCGACAAATTGTGTGGCCAGCGCAGTGGCGACCGGTTCGCTCAGGTAAATCCCGCCGGTGAGGACCTGGCGTATGGCGGCAATGACTTTCCGCGTGGTTTCGCGTTTGACGATATAGCCCCTGGCGCCCGCCCGTAAAGCGCGTTCGGCGTAATGCACTTCTTCGTGCATCGAAAGGACCAAAACAGCAGCGCTCGGCACGATCTGGCGCAGGTCTTTGATCAGCTCGATACCCGAGGAGTCCTTTAGCGATATATCCACGATGGCGATGTCGGGCCTGAGCCGAACAATCGCCTGTTTTGCCTGGGGCGCGGCCTCTGCCTCGCCGCATACCACAAGGTCCGGCTGCTGGTTAATCAAATTGGTGAGCCATTCACGCACCAGCGGATGGTCATCGACCAGGAATATTGTCTTTTTTGCTGCCACAGCGCTCATTGAGGAGTCGTTTGCTTTGTGCGCTGGATTGGGGAGGCTTTCGCAAGTGTACAGGTAACTATTGTTCCACCTGTGGGTGCCGGCTCGATTGAAAAGCTGCCGCCGATCATGGCCGCGCGATGCGCCATGATGCGTACTCCCACACCCTCGGCGGCCTGCACATCATCCGGCACTCCAACCCCGTCGTCCTCAATCGTCAATTTCAGCATTTTGTTCTCTTCCGATAAATTGATGCCGATGCGTTTGGGTTTGCCGTGGCGGACCGCATTCCGGACCGCTTCCTGCGTAATCCGGTATAAGTGCGTCGCCACGGCGTCGTCATGCACCAGCACCGGCTTGTCACACTCGAAAACGCAACGCACTTTGGCGCCTTTGCTGATGTTATTCGCCAATTGTTGAAAAGCCGCCATCAAACCTTCCGCCTCCATCTCCACAGGGTACAGACCCCGCGCTAGATTGCGGGCCAGGTCAATCCCGTCTTCGACCATGGCCACCACATGAGTTGCGTCGGCAGCTTCGGGAAGGGACCTGGCCGCGAGCCGCTCCCCCAGGACCTGCCCGGCTAACGCCGTCGCCGTCAGGTGCTGGCAAAGGCTGTCATGCAAGTCGTGTCCTATCCGCCGCTGTTCCCGTTCGCTAACCTGCAGGATTTCTTCTTCGAGCCGCTGGCGCTCTGACATTTCATGACGCAAGGCGCGTGTCCTCTCGGCAACGCGGGCTTCAAGGTCCTTGTGCAATGAGCGCAGGTGCGTTAACAGCCACACAACGATGAAATAGAACACCATCAGGATTACAGCGTTCCAGATCGGCACAACCATGTTCGAGTAGTGCGCGCCCGCCGCAAGGTCTCCTCCAATCCACACGATGACGCTGAACACAGACATGATCAGCCCGAACCCGCGCCCCACAAACCATGCCGCGAGTCCTACTTCCAGCAGGTAAAATACCGAGAACAGAAGTTCGAAACCCGTCAGGTAATCGATCACTCCTATCAGCGCCAATACGGCCAGGCCCGCCAGGACCAGCGCCGTTCGGGAGCTCTGTTCCAATTGTTCCAACAGCCGCACCATGCTTTATCCAACCATAATACTGCCCCTGGAGCAAAGGCCTTTGCTCCGCATGCTGCCGGACCAGTCGGACGAGGTTCAGCATTAGTTAAATCTTGACTTAGTCCCCCTTAAATAGCACCTTGTCTTCGCTCCCCCACGGGTCCGATTCCGGGATGAACTTTTTGCTGTTCAACGGCGGTCCGGCGCAATTCTTTGGGTTCGGCGCGCCATCCAAATTATGGCGGCGCGGCTTCTGGACAGGTCTTCCCTTGAGAGGTCCCTCACGCGGGCCTGTTTGGCTGGTCCGCTTTCGCGGAGCATCAAACCTCATGTTCGCCTCAACCCCTTGATCTGCATGCAAAATAAATCATCAAGCCGTTGTGTTTTCAGTTTGCTGTCCGCAATCACGCTTCTCCTGGGCGCTCAGGGTGCACACGGGGCGGCAACGCTTTATTTCGTCCCATCCCTTGATTCCCAGGGCCAAATCAATGTGCTCTGGTCAACCGTGGGCAATTGGTATTTCTCCCTGGTACCTACCCCGGTGCCTGCCAATCGTTTGCCGCAGGCGGGCGACACCGTCTACATCCAATTAAGTCAGTACAAGTGCGTGGTGGATGTGCCCCTGGTAACCATCGATACGCTGTACGCTTCAGCCAACATTGTCGGCGGCAATTTTTCCATTCAAACCATCAATTCGAGCCACTCGACGTTTGATGGCGCGACCGTAACGCTGCAGAGACAATGGAACAGCGGCAATGATCAAATTGTAAACGCGACAGTGAACATCATGGCCGGGGCATTATTTTTCGAGAACGGCAACAATCCCGATTACATCAACAACTCGAGTCTATATGACATCGGGCAGATCGAACTGATGAATGGGGCGGTGCTTATCTTTTCGGGAACGAATCATTTGACTGTGACGACTAATGCGCAGTTTACAAGCGTGGGGACGAACCAGGTCCAAAACTCGCCGGGCGACCCGCTGACGTTTGATAACAATGGAGTGGTGCAAAGCCAGGGCGGCACACTTTTGATCGAGTCGGACTCCGTTTTTTGGACCAACAGTTTTGGGGTGGGCCGGTTCCAGACGGTTACCTCCAACGCGGTCATCGAAATCAACGGCCCGTTTGCCGTCCAGACCAATTGCACCAACTTTGTTACGGGGCCGGGCGTTTTCTACCTGTACAACGGCGCGGAGATAACAATCAATGGGCGCCTGGAAATCGGTGAGGCCGACCCAACACCGGGAACTCTGGCCTATCAGGCTTATATGCTTGATGGCACCGGGCAGTTAGACATTGTAGGGAGCGCGGGGGCGCCCAGCACCCTGGTCTGGGACGGCGGCACGTTTGCCGGACCCGTGGTCAACATTGATCCGTGGTCTCAGCTGGTCATCTCAAATACCATTCAGAAAGTTCTCACCCACAGCACGATCAATAACGCGGGCACAACTACCTGGTTAGTGGATGGGAACACCTTCCAAATGGACAACGGGGCCGTATTTAATAATTTGTCCAACGCTGTTTTTGCGGCCCAAAACAGCGCGGTGTTGCTGGGTGGAGCTGGAACCAATTCGAGCTTCTTCTACAACGCCGGGACCTTCCGTAAGAGCGGCAGCACCAATGCCATCAATTTTACCGCCGACAGCTCGGCGCCTTCGGTTTACTTCCTCAATGCCGGCTTGTTGGATGTGCAATCAGGCGCGCTTTATCTCGAATGGGGAACCAACTCCGGGCAGTGCCACATTGCTCTGGGTGCGGAACTTCACTTCTGGTTGGGAACCAATGTCCAGAACGCGACAGCCACTTTCACCGGACCAGGAGCCGTTGCCATTAACGGGGCCAATTTCTGGTTAGCCGGAGACTTGTCGATGGACAGCCTCGAGATGGTGGGCAACGGAGAAATTGACGGGCCCGGCAACCTGACAATCAACGGCGCCATGACACTGGGGTACGGAACTGTCCAGGGCGGAGGTTGGCTCAACCTCGGCACCAATGCATCGCTGCTGATAGCAACCAATCCCGTGACGCTGTATCGAAGTGTCAATAACGCCGGGAACGCGGTTGTGACCAATTCAGGTCTGTTCGCTGGGAAACCTTTGACCTGGAACAATCTCCCGGGAAGTTCGCTGAACATTGCCGCGGCAACCTTGGGAAATACAATTGGGTACCCCGGACCCGCTCCCATAATTAACAACGCGGGCGTTTTGTCGAACTCAGGCCCAAGCCAGGCTACGGTCCAGGTTAACTGGGCTGTAACAAATAGCGGTGTGCTCGTTGCCAATCCTTACAACTTCCTTTTCTCTCAGAGCCTTTTTCAAACTGGAGGCACGACCCAAATAAATCCAGGGGCGACCCTGACGATTTCCGGCCCTGGACACACCTTTAACCTTTTAGGCGGGGTCCTGGAGGGAGAAGGAACGTTGGCCGGCGTGGTAGTGAACGCCGGGACAATTCATCCGGGCGATTCGCCCGGCATTCTCACTGTAGGATTCGGCAGCCTGACGAACCTGCCCGGCGCTATATTGGCCGTCGATATCGGCGGCACCGTTGCAGGCGCCCAGTATGGGCAACTCAATGGCACCTACGGCCAGCTCTGGTTGAACAACTTGATTCTATCGCTGACCGCCCAGAACGGGTTTCGTCCCCAACTTGGCGATTCATTCATGGTGTTGTCCAATGCCTCGCAATTATCCGGCATTTTTGCCGCCGTCAAAGGCAACCAATATGGTGGAATTGTGCTGGTGCCGCACTACACCGCTTCGAGTGTGACGTTGGTGGCCGAATCGGCGTTATCTCCCGCCTTTGTCAATGGCGCCCTGAGTTTCACTTTCCCAACCCTGGCTGGAAGAACCAACCTGGTCCAGTACAGCCCGATACTCTCGCCGCCCAATTGGCAGACAGTGGCAACGATCGTGGGCGATGGCTCCACCAAAACCTATAACGGCTCAGGCAGCACGAACAAAACGGGATTTTATAAGCTCATTTACGAGTGACTTCGGTCGATTCCCAGGCGCCGCGGTTACACGCGGCAGAGTTCTAGAAGTTTTGTTTGATTTCCCTGCGGCCTGCGGTGGCGCGTATTGTCATTAAGCCAAGCTTCGATTACGGTGGGCTCAATTGTCGCACTGCCTCGATAACGTATGAAGCATTCGCTGCTCCTGGTTCCAGCCATCCTGTTCAGCGCAGCAATGCATGCCCAGGACCTGCGCATTGGCATTATCGGCTGCGATACGTCTCACGTGCCCGCTTTTACTGAGGTTCTCAATGATCCGTCCGCACCGGGTCGTCTGCCCGGGGGCAAAGTCGTTGCCGCCTTCAAAGGAGGCAGTCCGGACATTCCTTCCAGCATCTCGCGCGTGGAGCAGTTCGCAAAAACGCTTCGAGAGAGGTACGGCGTGACCTTCTATGACAACATCCCCGAATTGTGCCGGCACGTAGACGCCGTTCTGCTGGAGAGTGTGGATGGCCGACCGCATTTGGACCAAGCCAGGCCCGTGCTGCTAGCGCACAAAAAGCTCTTTATCGACAAACCCGTGGCCGGTTCTTTGCGGGATGCCGTTGAGATTTTCCGGTCGGCGAAGGAGCAAAATACGCCGGTTTTCAGCTCCTCTTCGCTGCGCTTTGCCACCAACACCCAGGCCGTTCATAACGGCTCCCTTGGACGAGTCCATCATGCCGAAACTTACGGTCCCTGCGAACTTGAACCGCATCATCCGGACCTGTTCTGGTATGGCGTGCACGGCGTGGAAGCCCTTTATGCCGTGATGGGCACGGGTTGCGAATCTGTGCGGCGCGGCACCACCCCCTCCGGTAAAATCGAAGTCATCGGGATATGGCCGGGCAATCGGATCGGAATCTTTCGAGAAGACCCAAACTTTCACGGAACGGCACACGGTGAACGAGGCGACGGTCCTGTGGGATCGTTCGACGGTTACCAGCCGTTGGTCGCTCAAATCATGACCTTCTTCCGCACCGGAGTTGCGCCTGTCACACCCGAGGAAACTCTGGAAATCTTTGCGTTTATGGAAGCCGCCGACGAAAGCAAAAGGCAAGCAGGGGCGCCCGTGAGCATTTCCGAAACTTTGAAAAAGGCGGGCGCGGCCCGGTGATCGGCGTTATTTCAATTTCAGAAAATTGCTGAGGATCTGGCGGCCGTTTTCAGTGAGAATGCTCTCCGGGTGGAACTGAACGCCCCAGATGGGATACTGCTTGTGTTTGACTCCCATGATTTCGCCCTCCTCGGTCTCGGCGGTTATCTCCAGGCATTCAGGCAGCGTCTCGCGCCGGATGACGAGCGAATGGTAACGCGTGGCCGCAAATGGATTGGGCATCCCCTCGAAAAGATCTTTCCCGTTGTGCCGGATAGGCGAGGTTTTGCCGTGCATCATCCTGTA
>DATGLT010000307.1:0-5794 GCA_035294005.1 Verrucomicrobiia bacterium | reverse complement strand
GCTACGAGGTGCGCTACTTTCTCTCGCCCTATCAACAGGGCAACTGCGACTCCAAGGAACCCAACGTGGCGGACCAGCGGTATGCCCGGTTCTTTGAAACCGAAGGCCGTATTGAACCCGTCACAGGCCGCGTTTCGGCGCGCATCGCCAGGTTCGATATTCGCCAACCCGTCGTTTTTCATTACTCGGCCAATACGCCGTCCAATTATGTTGAGGCGGTGCGCGACGGGATTCTTTATTGGAATCGCTGTTTTGGGAAAGAAGTGGTGCAGGCACGCAGAGCGCCCGATGGCGTGACGGCTCCGGACGCAAAGTTGAACATCATCCAATGGGTGCCCTGGGATAATGCGGGGTTCGCTTATGCGGACGTGCTCCTGGACCCGATCACGGGCGAATCGGGGCATGGCCAGGCCTACATCACCAGCGTGTTCGCTTTTGCGGGCAAATCCCGCGCCCGAGCGCTGTTGCGAGCCATGCTGGACCTGAGCGAACCGGCAAAAAACAAAACATCCGCCGCGGCCGGCCTGGGCGTCCCATTTCTATCGACGGCGCCGGCCTGCCGGATTGACCCGCAGACGTTTGCCCTGGCGCTGGCTCATGGGCTCGAGGAATTGCTGGCCAGCGACCAGTTGACCGACGAAGCAGTGCTGAGGGTTTCCCAGGATTATGTGCGCGAGACCGTCGCCCACGAGGTGGGACATATCCTCGGCTTGCGGCACAATTTTGCCGGCAGTCTTGCCGCGACACTCGGCCGCAAGGAACTGGATGACTGGTTCAAGGATTATGTCGTCGGCAAACCCCTGGACACTTACACCAACAAAATAGCTTCCAGCTCAATGATGGAATACACCGTGTTCAAAGGCGCCGTTTTCACCGGTTGGCAAATCCGCACCGGCCAGGAGCCGCTGCCGCATGACCGCGCGGCCATTTCGTGGGGTTATTCCAATAACAGCGAAGTTCGAGACAAGAAGATGCTTTTCGCCACCGACGATGACGTGGGCCAGTATGGCGACGTGCGCCGGTTCGATTACGGCACCAACCCGGTCGTCAACGCCTACACCGAGATTGCCCAAATCATCGACCTGCTTCCCAATAACATCATTGAGACGTTCATCGCGGCGCGGGCCCCGCGCAACATTCATGACCGCATCCCCCTCGAAGAAGTGCCGCTCAACTATGCCGGGTATGCCAGCCAGCTCGCCAACCAGTTCGCCGACATGCTCTCCTGGTTCAAAGTGGATACCCGCTCTTTGAAAGTGGAAAATCAATTCGAGTTCATAGGCGAGATGAACCGCAAAGAGCGGCTCGAAGCCCACCTCAAATACCTAAACTCCCAAATCGAGCAACTGGGCGGCGTCGATCGCGCTATCTTTTCGTTTCTGCCGCTGGATCTGAAGCTTGAGCTGAAGGCCGAACCTGCCGGCGTGCCGATTGTGCAACGGCTCAGCGCCACCAACTTGCTCGCCCGGCTCGAGAAGCTTCTCAATTCACAGACGTACACCAACTTCGTCGGGCTGGACGAAGCCAAATACTCGTTCACAAAAGATGAACGAGAGCTGATTGTGCGCCGGGCTAAAAAGTGTTTTGAAGAACTTGAAAAAGACGTGGTGAAGAAGGTGTGCCAAAAATTGACGGACGCTCCGCGTTCGTTGGGCGTGGAGGCCAGCGGCTCAGCCGGCGAGGAAGACATTGTCGCCAAACTCGAACAACGGGTGATCGAAGTGGCCAAGATTGTCATTACGTCCAAGGAAGAAGGAAAGCACGTCGAAGGAAAGGTGGACAAAGGCCTGGTAGAGGTTCCCACCTTCAAGTACGACCAGGAAACACGCGTGGCGGCCGCCAAGGCCCTGGATGATCGGACCGGCTCGTTCAAAGGATGGGCCGAGGACGCAAAATCGGATCTGAACACTCAGCTCAAGAACGACGTGGAATCGGCGCTCAACCTGGCCCATTTCAAGGATTTCAAAGTGTCACTGCTGTCCCGCTCAATGCGCGAATGGTACCAAAAACAGCAGGACGTGCTTGCTCTTCTGCCACCGGCGCCGGGCAGTGCGACCCTGCCATCAAGGTAATTGGTTCGACGTGGTTGTTTTGCAACGGACGTGGAAACGAAGACTGCCCATTCGCCCTGAACATCGCAGGTCGTGAAACCGTAGTAAATCGCTATTCCTCGTGGCGGCCTGCGCGTGCCCGGGTTGCGAAGACGCCCGCCCGGAAGTAGGTTGCAGGTGTCTTTTTTAGGATTTCGCTTTCAGGACGGTGGTCTGCACTTTCCTGGGCTTGGTCTTTGGATGGATCCCCATGAGCCCAAGTCCGCCACGGAAATCGTTTTTGTCAGCCACGCCCATTCCGATCACACAGCCGCGCACCAACGGGTTATCCTGAGCGGACCCACCGCCAAACTCATGGCGGCGCGCCTGCCCGGCCCGCGAACGGAGACAGTGCTGCCCTTCGACAAACGAACTGTCTTTGAAGATCGGCAATTTGCCCTCACGCTGCTGCCGTCAGGCCATATCTTTGGAAGCGCCATGGCCTTGCTCGAAGCGGGAGATGAATCGGTTTTGTTCACCGGCGACTTCAAGCTGCGCGCGGGATTATCCGCCGAGCGGTGCCAACCCCGACCCGCCAAAGTGTTGATCATGGAGACCACCTTTG
Source organism: Verrucomicrobiia bacterium (assembly GCA_035294005.1). Classification (GTDB taxonomy): domain Bacteria; phylum Verrucomicrobiota; class Verrucomicrobiia; order Limisphaerales; family UBA8199; genus JANXQE01. Next base: position 3,139 of record DATGLT010000307.1, on the reverse strand, counting down.
GCCGGCCTCAATACGTTTTCCCCCCGACAGCGGAGGTCCTCAAAAACGTGCTGCGCTTTTGCACCGAAGCTTTGCACAATGATGAAACGCCCGTGCTTCTTGGTTATTCGCTCGGCAAAAGCCAGGAACTGCTCTGCGCTCTCGGAGATGCGGGGTTGCCGTTAATGTTGCATGGAGCAATCTATCACATCACCAAGGTTTATGAACAATTCGGCCAATGTTTTCCGCAATACGAGCGGTACGATCCCGGCCAGGCCCGCGGCAAAGTCCTTCTATGCCCGCCCAACGTTGTCGGCTCGGCCATGCTCCGCAATCTTGGAAAAACCCGGACCGCAATTCTCACCGGCTGGGCCGTGGATCCCAATTGTCGTTACCGTTACCAGTGCGACGCTGCGTTTCCTCTCAGTGATCACGCTGATTTTCCCGACCTCGTTGAAATGGTCAAACAGGTCTCCCCTTCCAAAGTTTACACATTGCACGGATTCGCGGCCGACTTCGCCCAGACTCTTCGGTCGCTCGGATACGATGCGCAAGCGCTCAGCCAGGATGAGCAGTTGGTCCTGGGCCTGGGAGAAGCTCCGAAATCACCGCGCTTGCCTTCACTCAACAACTCACCGCCGGTGGCGCTGGAAACAGAGCCGCCGCAGTCAACGGGTTTCGACCCGCAAAGTTTCATCGCCTTCGCCTCGACATGCGAACGAATCCGCTCGACTGCGAGCAAGCTGGAAAAAACCCGGGTAGTGGCCGAATACCTGCGCCAACTTCGAGGCCCGGCTCTGGAATGGGCCACGACATGGCTGACCGGCCGACCCTTCGCCGCCAGTCAAAACAAGGTTTTGCAGGTAGGCTGGGCTACTTTGCGGGATGCCGTCTGCGCGATTGCCGCGGTGGATCCGGCATCGATTCACCAGGTGTATCTGAAGCACAGCGATCTCGGCGAAACGGCCGCCGAGATTCTACAAGACCGACGCGTACCGGCCACCCTCTCGCTCGACACAGTAGGGCAGGCCTTCCGCGCCATGGAAGCCGCCCGCGGACCTATTGCAAAGGCTCCCATTCTGGGTTCACTCCTGGGCCAATGCTCTCCCGTCGAGGCGAAATACATAGTCAAAATCATTACCGGCGAATTGCGAATCGGGCTCAAGGAAGGCCTGGTCGAAGAAGCCGTCGCGTCCGCGTTCGATTGCCTTCCCGAGGACGTTCGGCGCGCCAATCTCCTCATGGGCGACATCGGCAAGACTGCCGTGCTGGCGACTGAAAAGAGGCTCGAGCACACAGAAATGGCCCCGTTCAGGCCAGTTAAATTCATGCTGGCTTCCCCTGAACCTACGGCGGAGGCGGTTTTCGAAAGGGTCAAGGAAAGCGCGCACAAATCAGAAAAGTCTTCGGCTGAGGACGCCCAAGCCCTGTCTGTGTGGGTAGAGGACAAATACGACGGGGTGCGCGCTCAGCTGCACAAGATTGGCCAACGCGTTTGCATTTATTCGCGGGATTTGAAAGACATCACACTCACGTTTCATGACCTGGCGGATTCCGCGCGACTATTGAAAGGCGATTTTGTCCTGGATGGTGAAATTGTGGCGATGAGAGCCGACCAGGTCCTGCCGTTCTCGGAGCTCCAAAAGCGCCTTGGCCGCAGAGAAGGCGACCTGTTCATGCGCCAGGAGGTGCCCATTTGTTTGGTGGCGTTTGATTGCCTTTGGCGTGATGGCGTCAGTCTCCTGGACCGGCCGTTGAAGGAGCGTCGCGCGGTGTTGGAAACGATCGCCCCGGCGAATTCTTTGCTGCGCGTGGCAGCCGTTATCCAGGTGGCATCCGCCTCGGAGATCGACGCTGCCTTTGATGCCGCCCGGCTTCGCGGCAACGAAGGGCTGATGATCAAAGACCCGGGAAGCCCCTACACTCCCGGCCGCCGCGGCCTGTCGTGGCTTAAACTGAAGAAAGCCCTGGCAACTCTCGATTGCGTCGTGGTGGGAGCCGAGTACGGGCACGGCAAGCGCAACAAAGTGTTAAGCGATTACACGTTTGCTGTGCGCGACGAGGTTTCTGGAGAATTAAAGGTCATCGGCAAAGCGTACAGCGGGTTAACGGACGCCGAGATCGAGCAGCTTACTGGTCATTTCCTCCAAACAGCGATTCGGCGACATGGCCGATATTTCGAAGTGCCCCCGGATACGGTTCTGGAGATAGCTTTCGATCGGCTCCAATACAGCGATCGCCATTCGAGCGGCCTCGCGATGCGATTTCCCAGGATCGTTCGGATTCGAACCGACAAAACGCCGGCGGAAATCGATACCGTTGAATCAGCCCGAAAACTTGTTTCTACGTAAAACGGCTCTGGCAACGATCGTGATGAGGGGCGGGCCGTTGAGGTTCGACATACAAACAAGACGAACTCTCGCCGTCGACTTCATCACGATGGTTCGGAGAAGCCACGCTACTTCTTCCCGTTGGCCTTCAGATAGGATATCCCGGTCATTGTCAACAGGGGCAGGATATGAGCTAAGTCCTTGTCATCAAACACCGCGACCGACGTTCTGCCCACCGCTACTTGGTATCGCTCCCGAACCCGATACCTGGCTCCGTCTGCCATCCTGATTTCGAATGGAAGCCCCTCTTTTATAGCCACCTGAATCTGATCACGTGTCATACGTTCTTATAAACCATGATCCACTCATGAGGCCGCCGCAAGAACAAAGGGCATGACATCGAAACATCATCGTTGGCTTCGCTGCGAAGGGATGGTTCGGCCATTTCACTGCTTCGCGCCCCTACGCAATCTGCCAACGACTCCAGCTGTGCCAGATGCGATCGTGATGAAAAGACCAAGGAAACGGCTTATTATCTCTCGAGATACTGAACGAACCCGCAGGGTTCGCAGCGAGTAGCCGTGGGTCAGGCGACCTGGTCGCCTGACCCACGGAAAGCCGCCAAAATATTTTTTGCATCCCGCCAGGGATGCCAGCACGCGGGTTCGTTGTAAGCACATCGGTTACAGTTTGGAGGTTCCCAGAGCCGCCCCCCGAACGGGGCCCCGGGCGCTACGCTGCGAACCCCGACCTAAAGGTTCGCTGCGCTTGGGTTCGCACGGCGCTACCCCGTTCGGGACTCGGCTCTGGGAACCTCCAAACTGTAACCG
>DATGLT010000306.1:0-15073 GCA_035294005.1 Verrucomicrobiia bacterium | reverse complement strand
GGCCAAAATGGCTATTACCGCGATCACCACCATGAGTTCGATCAGCGTGAAGGCGAAGCGATCCTTCAGAGACGCTGACAAACCGCATGAAACACGAGCAGCCACAGAGCGCCAGTTGATACGGGGTTCTGTCTAAAGTATCTGATTTGCCCAACACGGAGTCAACAGGGTTCCGCGATTTCTAGGCATGGTGCACCGCGCCTGGATCGCTCCAACGAGCCCTTGTCAAAGCTCCTGCCGTTCATTACTTTCACGCCATGGTAAAGAACTGTTCGTGTTGGCTCGCGGTCGCCGCGATGGTCGCGGCGATCCCGGCAGGTATAGCCGATACGATCCAGCTCCGGGAAAAGGCAGCCATTGTGGGGACGGTGCTCGCGGAAAAGCATGACCAGGTGGCGGTGGATATCGGCTATACTGTTCTAGTCATTCCGAAGAATCAGATAGTCAAGATCTTACGCGGCTCGGAGCCATCTCCAAAATCGGCTGCGGCGCGCGCTCCTGCTGAAGTCGAGCCCAGGCAGGACACGCCACAGCCGGCCGATGGCCATTCGGGATTCTATTCCGGCGCACTACGGGGCACGGCTTCACGAACCGTACGCGAACTGGTGAACCAGTTAGGTGAAGCCGTTGTCCAAGTCCGGACACCCAGCGGGCTTGGGTCAGGCTTTATTATCAACGAAGACGGCTTTCTGCTGACGAATTTTCATGTGATTGAAGGCGAAAGCCAAATCTCGGTTGAAGTTTACCATCAGTCTGGCGGTGAACTGGAGCGAAAGAGTTACAAGCAGATCCGTATCGTTGCCATCAATAAATTCGGGGACATGGCATTGCTTAAAATCGAAGATAAAGAGGCGCCGAAGTTCAAGTTTGTTCTGCTAGGCAGCGCCGATGCGCTCGCCGTAGGTGAAGGGGTGTTTGCGATTGGCAGCCCACTGGGACTCGAACGGACGGTCACCGAAGGAATTCTAAGCACAAAAACGCGGCAGATGGCGGGGGAACTCTTCCTGCAAACGACGGCTCAAATCAATCCGGGCAACAGTGGCGGACCGCTCTTTAATATGCGCGGCGAGGTGGTAGGCATCACCAACATGAAAATAACGTTTGGGGAAGGCCTGGGGTTCGCAATACCAATTGAATCGGTCAAATTCTTCCTGGACCACCGCGAGGCTTTCGCTTACTCGAATGACAATCCCAGTAACGCCTACCGGTACCTCGAGCCCCCAAGCCGAACGCGCAAGGCCTCGCTTGATGAGTAAAACTTGCGGGCCTGTAAATAGGCCGCTGCTACCCCCCCCATCGCGCCTGCTGTCCAGTTGCCGAAACGCACAACCTAGTTCCATGAACTCACACTGCATCCGCAAGCGATTTTCAGTCACATTGTCTGCCCTGCTCCTGTTGGCCGGGCCTCTTTGCGGCGCCATCCCGGGCCCCGAGAAACTCCTGCCCGATGACACACTGGTGATGCTTACCGCGCCGGATTTTGCGAAATTGCGGGCTGGGTGGGACAAGTCGCCGGAGCATCAACTATGGAATGACCCGGCGATGCGAGCTTTTCGGGAAGACTTCACCAACAAATGGAACGAACAGGTGGTCAAACCTTTGGAGCGTGACCTGGATATCAAACTCCAGGATTACACAAGCTTACTTCAGGGCCAACTTACCTTCGCGTTAATTCAGAACGCCGGCCAGGGCGAATCGCAGGAAGCCGGCATGTTGTTGCTGCTGGATACAAAGGACAAAAGTTCTCAGCTCAAAAAGAACCTGGCCGCGCTGCGCAAAAAATGGGCCGATGCAGGTAAAGCGATCAAGACCTCGAAGATTCGCGACTACGAATTCACCGTAGTGCCCCTTTCAAGCAATGATATTCCAAAGACGCTCCGCAGGTTTCTGCCCAAATCGGGGGAACAGGCTCCGCAACCGACGGAGGACGCAGACAGTTCTCCAGCCGGGCCCGGGCAGCAGTTGATCATCGGCCAGCTTGACTCGTTGCTCGTTGTGAGCACGACCCTTGGCGCGGCCGAGAAGATCGCAACCCGCGTCGCCGGCGGATCCAGTCCCGTCCTGGGCGAACTGGCCGATTTCCAGGCCAACCAGGCTGCGCTGTTTCGCGAAGCCCCATTATATGCATGGGTTAACATCAAGGCATTCGTTGATCAGTCCCTGCGGAGGCTCTCCCAAAAAAAGCAGGATCCCGACGCCGCTCAGAACCCATTCGATATCAAGCCCGAAAAAATTCTGAACGCAATTGGGGTAACCGGTCTGAAAACCCTCGCGTTCACTTTCCAACAAGCTAGCGAAGGTGAAACCTTCCAGCTGTTCATCGGCGCGCCGGAGTCCGCAAGGCAGGGCTTGGTGAAGATGCTGGCAGGCGAACCGCGTGAGTCGCGTCCTCCGCCCTTCGTTCCGGCTGACGTCGTGAAGTTTCAGCGCTGGAGGATCGACGGCCAGAAAACCTGGGAAACCATTCAAAAGATGGTGAATGACATCTCGCCCCAATGGCTAAATGGAATTAATTTCATCATCGAAACGGCCAACACAGCCGCGCGCCAAAAGGATCCCGGGTTCGACTTCAAGAAGAACGTCATTGGAAATATCGGCGACGACATGGTGACCTACGAAAAGGCTCCGCGCGGCAAATCCCCGGCTGAATTGAGGTCTCCACCTTCCATTTTCCTATTAGGTTCGCCGAACGCTGAAGTTCTTGCGCTTTCATTGAGAAGTGTGCTGGTGTATGCGGGCCAGCAACCCGGCAATGCGCCTGAGGAACGCGAGTTTTTAGGCCGTAAAATTTATTCAGTGTCATTGAGAAACCTGATGGGTCCGCTGGGCGCCGGCGCCAGCCCCGGGGTTCCGCAAGTCGTGAGTTACGCCGCGAGTGGCGGGTACGTGGCCTTTTCGACCGATGCCTCGATGCTCGAAGAGTACCTGCGCTCGAGCGATGGGCAGCGCAAGGCCTTGCGTGAAGCCCCCGGCCTTATGGATGCAGCCCAGAGGGTGATCGGGCCGGGTTCCAGCATGTTTGGTTACGAGAACACCGTTGAGACGGCCCGCGCGCGAGTTGAAGAGCTGCGAACAAACCCGGCGCCTGCCGCTCCGGGGGGAATGGGCGCCGCAAACCTGGTCCCCGGATCGCTCAATCCGATGCCAGCCGTCCAGGGCGTCAAAGACCTGATGGATTTTTCCTTGCTGCCAGGCTTCGACTCGATTTCAAAATATTTCCACTTCAGCGTGTATGGCGGCAGCGCCAATGTGGAGGGACTCTCACTCAAGGCGTTTTACCCCACGCCACCGGGTCTCAAACCGCAATAGTCGAATCCGATGTTAGTTCATTTGCTCAAATCCAAAATCCACCGCGCGAGCGTCACCGGCGCCAATCTCGAGTACGAGGGCAGCATGAGCATCGATCGCGACCTCATGGACAAGGTGGCCCTGTTGCCGTACGAACGCATTCTGTGCAGCAACATGTCCAACGGGGCGCGGTTCGAGACCTACGCCATCCCCGGCGAACGCGGTTCAGGCCAGATTGTCCTCAACGGCGCGGCCGCCCACTTGGGAAAACCGGGGGATAGGCTTACCATCATGAGCTTCACCGAAGCTGAGGCGGCCGAAGCCAAATTCTGGAAGCCGCACGTCATCGTCCTTGGCGATAAGAATGCCATCGTCAACGAACGCGGAATCTAAGACGGGAACTGGGAAAACGCTTGATTTAGTCCAGCGCTCAAACAACATCAACCCGGATGGAGACACAGGTGCTTTTCATTGATGACGACGCGGGTTGGCGCGAGATTGCAGCAGGGGCTCTTCAGGATGCAGGGTACGCCGTTGTAACGGCGGAAAACGCAACTGAAGCGATGCAAAAAGCGGAAGACCTGCGCCTGGGCTTGATCATTTTGGATCTGAACCTGGCCGGTGAGAGCGGGCTCACTTTCATGAAGTATCTCCGGCACAATCACCCCGACGTGCCGATTCTCCTTTTTACCGGCATGGAGCACGACGACACCACGGTGCGCGCCATGCTCGATCAGGGGGCGGATCAGTACCTGCGCAAAGGAAGCACCGAGGAACTGATCGTCACGGTGGGAACCTACTTCCGGCAGTTGGGGTAAAGGCCATCTTGTCCAGCGCCCGGAACGGCAAACGTTTCGCTGGCCCGGGCCCGATCCGCTATTCCTGCGGATAAAGCAATATCCGGTCGTGCACTAGAACTGCGAGGTCGTTCTTATGATGTCCAGTGAGATCGGCAACCACGGCTTCACGCGGCTCTGGAAGATCGCTTCGACGTCCGCGGAAGGTTCTTTCTTCAAATACCTGCCATCGGTTTGCTGGAACCAGCTTGTGATGGGCATCGAAAATCACCAGGTCGAGATAATTCCTTGCCGTCTCAAGAAACACCAGGTCCTTGCGGCCGTCGTTATTTAGATCGCCTGACACGACATCGTTCAGGTGGCCATCTCGAATCGGCGTTTCGTACCCATCCAACTCTTTCAACTCCCACGCCGAGCCGTTCAGCGGCAGCCAGGCGCTGGCATTCAGCCCCAGAAACGCCACTGCGTTGGCATTGGCGCCGCCGAGAACAATCGGTTGAAGACCGACAAACTCCGATACGGGCAAAGGGATGTTCCTGATTACCTGAAAAACACCCGAGCTGTCGCGCTCGCAAAGCGTCAGAGCCTTTTGCTCGGCGTCCAGCAGGAAGAGCGAAGGCACCGAATTCGAACAGTTGCCCACCGCCGCCGCGGCCACCAGGCGCGAATTGCTCGAAGCGCCGTTAATCTGCTCTTTCACCTCGAACCGCCAGGCGCCTTCATCTGCGGCCGCCCCGTCCCGCTTGAGAATTACGGCTCGCAAGAAATTTCGCTGCGTCAGGAGCAACTCCGACTTGCCGTCGCCGTCAATGTCAGCCGCGCCAAGCCAGGATTGTTGAACTTCACCTCCAGGGGGTGCGACGTCGATTTCTTCGAAATCCTTTCCGGAGACCTGCCGAAGTATTTTAACCTTTTCGTAAGGAGTCAGCACAACCAGGTCGTTCAAGCCGTCCTGGTCCGCATCGTGAAAGAACAAAGTGGCCGGGTTCGAGCTGAATGACTCGCTGAGCTTTTGGCTTTTGAACTTTCCATCCGCGGTTTTGGTGACGAGCGAGCGTTTCCCGTCCTTGTCGACGATCACTGCAAGGACTGGGCGCGAATCGCTGGTGAGCTTGCCCACCGCAAGAACCAATGGAGCGCCTTCCAGCGGAATCAGAGTCGGAAATGCAATGTGTTGGTTTGCATCGAACCGGGTGACGCCTACCTGTTTCTCGTCCGAACTGAGCAGAAAAATTTCAGGCTTCCCGTCACCGTCCCAGTCCGCGACCGCCAGATCGGTCACTCCGGCGAGGGTTGGGAACTTTTTCGGTGACTCCAGCGTTCCGTTTTTGCCCTGAAGATAGAGCGAAAGCTGCCCGCTCTCGGGCTCAGCAACCAGCAGGTCCGGCAGACCATCGCCGTTCACGTCGGCCCAAAGTTGTCCTCGGCGCGCTTTGCTGGTCTTTCCCAACGGGAGCAGCTGAAACTGGCCCAGCTGAAAGCAGCCGCTGAGGGAATCGCCTTGCTTTTGCACAAACTCCGAAACGGCGGCGCGCCCGGAGTTCAGGGCAATTGTGATGATCTGGGTTTTGGCATTCGGTTCGAGGTTATCAGCCCAGTACGATCGAATCGGCGCCGTAGAGAAGTAAAGTTCAGGTCCGAGCTGGCCATTCTGTTGTTGCATCCGGAATCGAAACGGGTTGCGGTCTTCCCAGTTCACCAGCAACAAATCGTTTCGGCCGTCGCCGTCCACATCGACGACCTGGACGGATTTGGCCGGTGTTGAAAGCGGAATCTTGACCGGTTCGCCCAAGGAATGGTCGGGTTTTTGAGGCAGGAAATAGACGTAGTTCTCAGCCAGCAGCACAATGTCCGTCAGGCCATCGCCGTTAAGATCGCCGGTTGCCAGCGCATTGGGGGAGAGTTGCCCGTCGTCAATGGGCCAGGTTTTAGGAGCGCTCCACCCGTTCGTGCCCTGGTTATACAAAACAACGAGTTCTTTCGGCTCGCCGTAATAAGCGATGTCCGGCCTGCCGTCGCCGTTCAAATCCGCGACGATCATGCATGCGATGCGCTTCTCCGACGCAATCGATTCGATGCGGAACCGGGCGTCGGGCGGCAACTCGTTGAGCTCCCGTTTGGAGGGCGCAATGGCACGGGCGGTCGAGTTGGTTTTTCCCGTTTGGTTGTACAGCAGGTTGATTTTGGAACGCGCGTTGTTCACCACAATCAGGTCATTGAGGCCGTCGCCGTCCAGGTCCGCGACTCTCAACTGGCTCAGTTGGTTGTCGATCGGGAAGATCTCCGGACCGGTGAACCCGAAGCGGTTCAAATTAGTGGTGTCGCACAGGCCTTGCGATGTATGGAGCGCGGCGCAAATAAGCGCCAGGGAAGTTAACAAGCGCGCTGGGTCGCCAGCGAAAAGCGTAATTTTCAATCGTGTCATGACAATGCCAGCATGAAAAAACCTTGGAAAGCTTATTCAATCGGCTGTTCGATTACTCGCCGATGCAATGGGCGCTGATGATCCGGTGGTGAGGAGCGCGCCGGTGTTCCCAAAGATAAATCCCTTGCCACGTGCCCAGAGCCAGTTCCCCTCCCGAAACAGGAATCGAAAGGTTTACTGCCGTTAACGCGGTTCTCACATGGGCAGGCATGTCATCTTCGCCTTCGGCGGTATGGACAAACAGGGGGTCTCCGTCCGGAACCAATCGTTTGAAGAAGCTTTCCAGGTCGCGGCGCACGTCGGGGTCGGCGTTTTCCTGGATCAGCAGCGAGGCCGATGTGTGCCGCACATGCAGGGTAACCAGTCCGGTTTGCAATTTGTTCTGGCGGACCCAGCCCTGGACCTGATCCGTGAATTCATAAAGAGCGCGACCTCGGGTCGAGAGTCGGAATTCGTGTGAGGCCTGGCGCAGCAAGTGAAATGGACGGCGGCGATTACTGCCGTGTCTCGAAACGCTTCTCCAGCTCAGGATTTCGCGGGTGACCGGAGGCAATGGCTTTCTGATAGTGCCAGCGCGCCAATTCCATTGCGGGAGGTTTTTCGGTCGCGTAGACCACGGCCAAATTATAATGCGCCCCTGCGTAGCCCGGCTGCAGTTGCACCGCCTTGCGCAGTGCGGTTTCGGCCGGCACGCGCATCCCCTTTTCGCTGAGCGCAAGGCCCAAATAGTTCTGCACCTCGGCATTTTGAGGGTCGAGCTTTGCTGAGCGGCTCAACGCATCCAGGGCATCATCGAATTTACCCTGGCGAAATCGCAAGATACCCAGAATGTACAGGCTGTAAGCGTCCTGCGGATCTTCAGCCAGCGCTTTTTGGATATTCGAATCAGCCGCATCGAGATGCTGCTGCTCGAGCTGAATCGCCGCCAGGTTCGCAAGAGAGGGCACATTCTTAGGATCCAGCTTGAGGATTTGCACGTAAGCGGCTTCGGCCTTGTCGTATTCTTTGGCGGCAAAGCATCGCTGCGCCTCGCGCACCAGCGCAGCCGCCTCTGGTGGCGGTTCTTTTTTGGGTTTGGCGGATTGTGTCGCCATCTCGGACAGCTTCGTGTCAGGCCTTTTTAGCAATGCCAGTTCTTCCGGAGTGTATGGAACAGCGCGCGCCTCAAAAACCTCGAGCCGGGTTCGCGCCATGGCCAGCTCGTTTTCAAGCTCTAGTGTTTGGGCCTTTGCGCCTTTCGCCTTTTTCCCGGATTTCTCCTTGGTAATGGCCGCATCCAATCGCTTTTGCGGGGCATCCCGATCCTGGTCGGGTTGCGCCACACGCGCAGCATCCGCGGCGCTGCTCGCCGCACTGGTGGTTGCCGTAGCAGCGCTCAACTGCTTAAGTCGGTTCTCCAAGGCCATATTCTCTACCCGTAACGTTTCTTTATCGGACTGAAGCCTGGTTATTTCGGCCTGAAAACCGGCGACCTGTTTTCCGTTCTCCGCGGGTTTGGCCGGTGCCGAGGCTGAGGAGGCGTTCAGCTCTCCCAACTGCTTCCTGAGGATTTCATTCTCTTTTCGGGCGGCCACTAGCGCTGCGTCGTCCGAACTTAAACTTTTCACTTTAGATTCCAGGGCCTGCTTTTCCAAAGTGACTTTTGATAGGCTCGCGGTTTGGTCTGCCAGTTGGCTTTTTGCTTCCGCCAATTGACGCCGCGCCGCCTCAAGGGCGGAGGCATCCGCCGCGGGAACTGGCTTTTGCTTCTCCACGCTCACTTTGAGAAGTTCATTCTCCTTTTCGAGGGTCTTAATCCGGTCTTGTGCTTTGGCCAGTTCAGCCGGATCCACTGCTGCCGGGCGCATTGCCAGAGCTTCTTTGAGCTTGGCCTCAAGCAACTGGTTGTCGGCCTGAAGCTGGCCGAGTCGCTGCTGCATCGAATTGAGCTGAGCTTGAGATTCCGAGAGACCAGGCTGTTCAGGTTGGGAAGGCGCGGACATAGAGGGCCCAGCGGACTTCTCCGGCGTGGCCGGGCGCGGCGCAACCGAAGTCTTGGCCGACAGAGCGGCGATGTGCTCCGCCAAATAACTCAGCCGGTAATTGACAATGCGCGTGTTCCAGTCGGGGCTGCCTTTGTGCAGCCGGTCCAAAGCCGCTTGGGCGTCCAGGTACTTGGCCAATGCCTGCGAGGGCGCAGAGTTGCTGAGTGAATCGCCCTCCTGGATGAGCTTAAAAATCTGCACGTATTCATCGTCGAGATTCTGAGCCATGGCCACAATCGCGCCGAAGAATAAAGCCGCAAGCAGAGCAACAAATCTCTTCATCGTGAGCATGATGCCGATTCCTCAACCTTTTGGCAACTGTACCCTCGGTTCGGCCAGGCGGCCTGCTTGGACTTTATCTTTTCACCTGGAATTTGGCCCGGATCGGTATCTCAGCCCGATGCTGGTTCACAACAACCTTCAAGGATTGCGCGGTGGGATGAGCTGCCAATTCTACCGCAGCCGGGGTGGCCTCCAGTGAGAACTCATGGGTGATCAACCGGCGTACATCCAGCTTGCGTGAAAAAATCAATTTTCCGACCTCGTCCTGCAGTGTGAAGTCGGCCGAGTAGCTCCCGATGAGGTCCTTCTCGTCAACGCAAATCGTGGCGAGGTCGATGTTCGCCTGTTCTCCCCTGCGTGTGTGGGAAAAAAGCAGGATGCGCCCGGCTCCGCGAACAAGTGCCTGGGCCTCGTGAATAACGTCCAGTGAAGGCACAGCGATGACGGCGGCATCCAGGCCACGCCCGCGGGTCACGCAGTCGACGAGTTCTCCGAGGCTTGCCGGCTTCGCGCTCCCGGTTGCACCCGGTGAAACCTTGAAGACGTGCTTTGCTCCGAATTCAACGGCGAGTTGAAGCCTCGTCGGTAGCAAATCGGTGGCAATCACATGCATTCCGCGCAACGCCAGCAGTCGGGTAAAGATCAGGCCGATGGGCCCTTGCCCGGCGACGAGGACCGTGTCGCCTCGCAACAGGCCGAGACGATAAACGGCTTTTAAGACCGTGTTCACGGGCTCGAGCATGGCCCCTTCGATGAAAGAGTTCTTCGCCGGAATTTTAACAATGCCGGGCAAAACAAACGGCATAACACGGACATACTCGGCGTAGCCGCCCCCTGCCGGTTCGAACCCGGCGGTGATTCCCGTCTGCTTGTACACTTTGCACTGGGCGAACGCGTGATGCGCGCAGGCGTGACATTCCATGCAAGGCACGTGATGGTGAAGAGCCACCCTGTCCCCCACGCGCCATCCTCGAACCTGTGCGCCCGTTTTTACAATCGTGCCCGAGGTTTCGTGGCCAAAAACGCGCGGCGGTGGAACGGTCCCATAGTGAATTTTTTTAATATCGGTAGGACAGACGCCGCACACGGCAACTTTAACGAGCAGTTCGTTGGAGCGAATGCCCGGAACAGGAATGGTCTCCAGCCGCAAATCCTTCACACCGCGGTAAACGACCGCTCGCATCGTCTTTGGAATGTCGAACACGCGCGCAGTCTAATCAGGATCCCTCGAAAATGAACAGAATGCTTTGAACCACGGCTCCGGTTCAGCGTGGAAACTTCGATGCGTTCCGTGCCAGTCAAAACTCAGCCGTGCCGCGTGCAACGCCTGGTGTGGCAGCAAGAGCTGCGAGTGGTGCCTTGGCGTCAAGCGGTCTTCAACCAGCGCAAGGTAAGCATCCTCGTCGCCCCCGTAAATCTTATCGCCCACGATCGGATGGCCTTCATGCGCCAGGTGGATGCGAATTTGATGCTTGCGCCCGGTGTGCGGCAACACGCGGAGCAAAGAAAAATGTTTGGGCGCAGCCGCGGGTTCAGCTGCGTTTTCAAGCGAGGTTTTGCCGGCTGTTTGCGCTTCCGGCGTCACTTGTTTCGTAAACGAACGTTCCACCCAGTATTCGGTCCTGGCATAAACGCCGTCGGGACGAACACAGTCCTTGATTGCCACCGTGCTGCGCTCGTCCTTTCCCAAAGGGGCCTCAATTACGCCGTGGTCCTTTGTTATTCCATGGACAATCGCGAGATACTCCTTGTGTACGCTGCGGCTTTCCCACTGTTTCCGCAGTTGGCGGGCAGCTTCGACATCTTTGGCAATCACTATCAGCCCGCTTGTCTCGCGGTCCAGCCTGTTAATCAACTGGGGACTCGAATTCGCGCCAAGATAGAGCCGCACACGTCCGATCAGGCTCGAATATTGGTCGGTTTTCGTCGGATGACAAACCAGGCCCGCGGGTTTGTTAATGATCAAGAGCTCAGCGTCCTCTTCCACAATCGCAAAGAGTTTGCTGCAGCCTATCGCAGGATCAGTTCCGAACATCTTCAATGAGTTTCCTGATATTACACGCTGCGCACAGTCGAGCGATCCTCGGTTTCAGTTGCGCTCGAAGGGGGATATTTCCAAATGTTAAGCTGTAAGCCGAGTAAACTCGGCACTGGGGTTGGGTAACCTCTGCCCTGTTGGCGGCTTGTCATCGTCACGGCCTGAAGCGTATGCTTCGATAAGTGAAAGGGAAGCTCTTGATGCCTCTGGCAACGATGCTGGTGTTCGCGCTGTCGCGGATACCCGGGATGTTGCCGCCGAATTTCAGCGCGGCCTACGCGGTTTTGTTTTGCGCCGGGGTTTATTTTTCGGGGCGAATGGCGTGGTGGCTGCCGCTGGGCACCATGCTGGTGACCGATATTGGGCTGGATTTGTATTATCGATTTTGCGTCGGCTGGCACGTGTTTGACAAAAGCACGGTTGAGTTCCAGCTCATCAACTACGCGGCGTACCTGGCCCTCATTTGGCTGGGCCGCAGGTTTAAACCCCAGTCTTCATTTCTTTCTTTGCTCGGCGGCGGGATCCTCGGTGCCTTGCTTTTCTATTTGCTCACCAACACGGCATCATGGCTCTTTAATCCATTCGGCAATCCGGAATACACCCGAAACCTGATTGGCTGGTTCACCGCCCTGACCAAAGGCACTGCCGGATGGCCGCAAACGTGGGAGTTTTTTCGTAACACGCTTTTGAGCGGTGGGATTTTCACCGGCCTGTTCGCGGGGGCCATGAAGATCATGACGGCGGCCGAATCGCCGCGTGAGAAAGAGCCGATCGCTGAGCCCGTTGAGCCCGCCGAACAACCCGAGCCGGGGGCGGAACAACCGGACGAGGCCAAAGCGTGAGCCGATGAAAATCGGCGTCATCTCAGACACCCACAACGTTTTTGATCCGAGGATTCCCGGGCTCTTTCACGGTGTTGAACACATCCTTCATGCCGGCGACATCGGCCTGCCCCACATCCTTCGCCAATTGGAAGCCATAGCCCCCGTGACTGCCGTTGGGGGCAATACCGACGAGGCCGCATTTCGTTACCGCCAAACCGAAATCGTCTCTCTTGCCGGCCACAAGTTCCTGATTCACCACATCGTTTCTCCGCACGCCCTTTCGGAAGAATTGCAGTCCCGCATATCAATCGAAAAACCCGACGTAGTCGTTTTCGGGCATACGCACAAAGCTTTTTGCGAGCGAATCGGTTCGATCCTCTTTTTTAATCCCGGTTCGGCGGGCAAATCACGTTTCGGTTTGCCCCGTTCAGCGGGAATCCTGCGCTGCAATGCTCAGGAAATCCGGACTGAATTCCTGGCTCTCGATTGACCAAGCAGCGAGGCACCGCGAACCAAGGACCTTTGGCCCGGGCTCCAGCGTCTGTTAGGTTAATACAGGCTCAACCGGCGGCGCGCCCAGTTGCATTGCCATCTCGCGGACCCTTCTCAAGTCCAGCTTTCCGGTGCCAAGAAGGGGGAAAGCGTCGACTTTGTAGAACTGGTCGGGCCGCGGCTTCCAGAGGTTGGGTAGATCCGACTTTGCCAATTTATCGAAGCAATCCGGCAAAGCTGCGGAAGCAATCTTGTGTAAAACCACGAGCCGTTCGCCTTTCTTTTCATCGGGCACGCCTGTCACGACGAACAACTGTTCCGACGCCTGCACCATTTCGTGAAGTTTTTCTTCCACTTTGATGTGGGGAACCATTTCCCCTCCGATTTTGCTGAAGCGGCTCAAGCGATCGGTGATTTGCAGAAACCCGTCCTCGTCCATGGCGGCGATATCCCCAGTCACATACCAGCCATCGCGCAGGACTTCGGCCGTTTTGTCTGGGCGGCCAAGATACCCTTGCATGATATTCGGGCCGCGCACGAGCAATAAGCCCGCCTGTCCCACCGGCGCGCGCAGGTTGGTTTCCGGATCGACGATGCGCACCGACATCCCTGGCAGCGGGTGGCCAATCTTTCCTCGTTTCCCACCGACCTGGCGAAAGCCGGCGGCCCGAAAATCCGGCGTGTTCACCGCCACCGCCGGCCCGCATTCAGTGCATCCGTAGCCTTCCAGGGGACGAATTCCAAAGCGTTCCTCAAAGGCAACTGCCAGGCGTTCAGGAAGCTTTTCAGCGCCGGTCATGACGATGCGCAGGCTGCCCAGGTCTTCCGGTGTGCACCCGCGCAAATAAAGCTGCAGGAACGTCGGAGTGGCCAGCAGGAATGTCAGTGAATATTGACTTATCAGCGGTCCAATCGATTTTGAATCAAGCGGATTTGGATGATAAACGGCGCGAAGACCGCACAGCGCCGGCAGACACAACGTCCCGGTGTATCCGAACGAATGGAAGAATGGCAAAACGCCAACCACCCCATCGTGGCGGTCCAACCCGAACACCTGTTCGAGTTGTTCGATATTGGAGCGGACGTTGAAGTGACTTAGCGCGACACCTTTCGGGTCGCCGGTGCTTCCGCTTGAAAAAATGACGGTGGCCAGGTCGTCCAGGCTTGATTTGTGGTGGTTCCCAACCAGCCATTCGAGAGCTCGCGCCGGCAGAATCAGCGCAGCGACAAACGCGAGAGTTTTCTCGATGAGCGAAGGGTGTGCCGCGATATCTTCGATAAACAGAACTTCCGAAGGAACCTTCAACTTCAGTTTCTCAAGGAATGCTCGAGAGGTTAGAACGGTTTTGATCTCGCATTGCCGTGTGCACGAAGCCAGAGCTTCCAGAGAGACCGTATAATTCAAATAGACCGGCACTCTTCCCATCAGGAGAGCAGCGAAATTCAAGAGCGCCGCGGGGACGGAGGGCGGCAGGAGTATGCCCACCATTTTTTGATCGCCCCAGGGTTTCCTCAGGCGCCGCGCTAGATAGAGGGTTCTTACGAGCGCAAAGAAAAAAGTCACCCTGTTACCTCCGGTATCGGCCATGGCAAAGCGAAAGGGGTGCCTGCGCGCCGTGCGCACAAATCCTCGGTGCAGCGTTTGCATCCGCGCCTTGCGGCAGGTCCAGGCCTCGGCCATTAGCTCCTGGACAACCTGGCGGACCTCCATAGGCCCGGCCGTGTGCGGCAGCGGCTTGCCGACGTTGACGGTCACCGGGTACGGGATCCTCCGCGGGAGCTTGAACAGAAAGCGGCCTTTTTCGAAACTGAAAATGCTTCCCCAAACACCGTCCAGAGCTATGGGAATGATCGGCGCTTCGAGATCTTTCATGATCCGCTCGAACCCGCGACGAAACGGAAGCAGGTGTCCGATTCGGGTGATCTGGCCTTCAGCAAAAATACAAACCACTTCTCCTGCCTTGATGGCCTCAGCCGCGGTTCGAAGCGACTGGATCATCTCCCGGGGATGAAGTTCGGAAGAAATGGGAATAGCCCGCATCAACCGCGCGAACGGTTTGATCCAGGGCTGGTCGTAGATCCCCTTATACATGACAAAGCGTATGGGCCGGTCCGTCGAGGCGGCCAGCAGGAGAGCGTCGACGAGCGAAAGGTGATTGCAAACAAACAGCGCGCCGCCTTTCTCCGGTATATTTTCGCGACCCTCGACGCGAATCTTGTAGAGGGTTTGTGTGAGCGCCCACAAAACGAATCGAAGCAAGCTGTCTGGCAACAGCCACAATACGTAAACCGTCGCGCCGAGCGTCATGAGGCCGCCGATGAGGAATACCCCTCGGGGGCCCAGGCCCAGAGCCACGGTCAGGAGCCAGTACACACCCGTGGCCGCAAATACCCCGGCCGACGAGAGCAGACCTGCGGCCGCCAGGAGCACGCCCTTGCTTTCCCTGGCCGGGCGGTGTTGCAGAATCGCGGAAATCGGGACAATGAAGAACCCGCCGAAAAACCCCAACGCGGCAACGATGCAAAGAATCTGGGTATAAGAAAGGCCTGGTACCGAGACCAGGACTGAAAAGCAGCACATGCCCAGCGAGCCCAGCGGCACCAGGCCGTATTCGATCTTGCCTCCCGACAAATACCCCGCCGCGAAGCTCCCAACTCCGATTCCAATGGCGACGGCGGCCAGCAAACCGGCCGTATTATTCGCGCCCACTTTGAGGACGTTAGCGCCATAGTCGAGAATGCCCTGTTGCAGCAGTTGTCCGATGAACCAAAAGTAGATGTTTCCAAGGCATGCCAGCCACAAAACGCGGTCTTTCCGCATGAACTGGATCTGGGGTAACAGGCCGCTGAAAGGGTTGATATCGAACTTGCGGCTGCGGTCCGCCGCCGGCACTCGGCTGATG
>DATGLT010000305.1:0-6245 GCA_035294005.1 Verrucomicrobiia bacterium | reverse complement strand
GGGCCTTCGACGTCGTGGGTGATCACAAACGCGAACTGCTTGCCTTCCGGCCATCCGGTCCATCCTTCCGGTTTCTTTTCGCTCCCGGGAAGAATGGGCCACCGTTGCGCCGACTCGGCGCGCCGACGCTGCGTAAATGCTCTGCGCAGGAATAGACGGACCCTGGAGGGCAATAGCGGCTTGATGCCGTAATAGACGCGATTCCGGACCATTGCTTAGAGACGGGCTGAGGGCCCGTCAAAACTGTGGCTGAAGGCTGCGCGGGACGTAGCTGCGGTGCTTGTTAAGCACCAGGCCCAGGTTGGCTTTGGATTCGCCCACCAGGCCCAGGGCGCGTTTGAGCAGCTCCCGGTCCGTCTTTTCTGATTCCACGACCACCAGCACCATGTCCATGAATTTGGCCAACCGCGGCGTCAGGCTGATCTGGTTGATCGGGGGCATGTCGAAAATGATATAATCGAAGTCACTGGCCTTGAGCCTGGGCACAAGGTTTTTGAATCGCTTGGGGAGGATCCGAGGTAGATTCCCGTCCGTTTCCGATTCTGAAACGACATACAACTTCTCCTGGACGAGGGCGGTGCTGCGTTTCTCGGCCTCCAAAGCGTCGTCCAGGTCACAAGCCAGGTCGCCCTTGTAGAAATGATGGGCGGCGCCGTTCTTCTGGTTCATATCCACCAGCAAAACATTGCCTTCACCCGTTTCTGAAAGCGAGGCGGCGAGTCCTGCGGCCAGGGTGGAAACTCCCGAGCCGGAGGCGCAGCCGGTCAGGGCCACAAGCTTGGGATTGTGCGTGAGATTCTTCATCTCGAAATACGTAATCAGCCGGTCCCGCAGCGCTTCCGAAAACGGCTGGATCGAGTGCTGTGGATCCCAGGGAGAAAGCTCCAGCTTAGAACCGTTTGGCTCGGGAGACTCTGCAGGCTCTGAGTTGCCGTTGCCTTCGTGCCCCTGCGCGAGCAGTTTTTTGTGTTTCCCCCCGTTGAGAAGCTTCCTTGGTTTTTGTTCAAGTCGCAGTCTGGGGATCGACATGAATAACGGCACGCCGAGTTTGCCTTCGAGGTCGGAGGTTCGTCTTACAGTTTGATCCAGGAGAAACTCGATGAGAAATGCCAGGCCGAAGCCCGCGCCAATGCCGCCGAATAGAACGCCTGCCATCGCCTTTTGCAGCTTTTTCTTGTTCTGCAATGGAGTGGAAGGCGCCTGGACGATGCTGATATTGGAAACCTTGCCCGCGCCAAGCCGCTCGTCGATCTCCGATTTCTTAAGGCTTTCGTGGTAACGCCGATAGTCGGCTTCCTCGATTTCTTTTCGGCGCTGCAAATCAGTGATCGAAGCCTGGGCATCGTCCACAACCATCGCCTGTTTGCGGACCTTCTCTAGTTGTGCCGTCAGGACCTTCATTTTTGACTCCAAAGCCGTCACCCTGGCGGTCGCCACAACTAGCTCCGCGCGCGGGCCCGTCTCCTGATCGGGAGTGGCCGCGGTTCTAGTGTCCGTCATCCTTACAATTGTGAGTCCGGGGTTTTCGGCTTCGAGCGTTCTTTTCTGCTTTTCGGTTGTCGAAATCTGTTCGCGTATGTCTCTGACGAACGAACTGGCCGGTGTGAACATGACCAGGAGATCCTGCTCCTTTTTCCGCAAAGCCTGCAGGACACCGGTAACCTGCCGGTATTCAGCCAATTTTTCAGGCGGCACGAC
This sequence comes from Verrucomicrobiia bacterium, assembly GCA_035294005.1. GTDB lineage: Bacteria > Verrucomicrobiota > Verrucomicrobiia > Limisphaerales > UBA8199 > JANXQE01. The sequence goes on along the minus strand of DATGLT010000305.1, from coordinate 4,547 downwards.
CAAATCGTTGGTGGCGGTGGCGGCAACCGTGTTGGTCTCGATTGGGGTAGCTGGCACTGTGTGGTTGAAAGAGGCAATTGCCCGAACGGCTCCCTGGCTCTCGGCCAGTTCAGCTTCCGCATCCAGAATTTCCTGCTGGATCTTGGAAATTTGATCAGAAAAGGCCTTTTGGGAATCCGCCAGGGAAATGATGCCCACTTTGTTTTTGGCTTTCCTCAAATCTTCCTCGGTCTGGGCCAGGCGCGTGCGAAGCTGGTCGGTTTCCTGGGTCAGGGCCTCGTCAAAAGCGCCCACCGCATGGATTTCTGTGTGCTTCTTGAAATAACACTCGATCAGGTTCTGCAGGACGGGACGGGTTACATCGGGGTTTTTATGCTTGAAGAGCAGGTGAATCACGCTGCTGTTTTTGGTGGGTTCGACTTCGAGATTGGCTTGAATAACCAGCGCTGCCTGTTCAATGGCCTTATCCCCACTGGCGCCCGGCTTGCCCAGGATCCGGTCCGGCCCAACCAACTGCGCGACTTGCTGGGCCAGGTCAAGGCTCGTCAGAATCTCCAGTTCGTTGTTGATGATGCTGTCGCCACGGCTGTCAATTGACTTGATCCGAGGATCGTTTTGATCGGTTTCTCCCGGATTCTTGTTCTCCAGGATGTAGCGGATGTAAAGCTTGGCTTCGGACTGGTAGGAAGCAGGATGCACTTTCGGGAGCAGAATGGCCCCGACAATGCCCATGACTGAAATGAAGAGGATCTTCCACTTATGCCGGAAAACGATGTACAGAATATCCCCGAGCTTCATTGCGGGAGCTGCTGGGCCTGGCTGGCTTTGATTCATTGTATGCTTCGGACGTCGTGATCGCGACTGGAGTTCACACGACCGACGACATAGCTTCGGAATGTGACCCAAAGCACGGGTTCGTTTGCCCTAAAAGACGATTCGCTGAGCGCATGTTTCTTCACGAGAGGTGGGGATAGACGATAGAACCTACGAGGCGCAAGATCCTGAAGGGAGTATGACGGAAAAAGCGGCTGGACCACCCGCTCGAACGGTCCGTGTCTCCAATGAATGATTCTTTCCGAAAATCGTATTTAAAATATTGGACCTTCTCTTCGCTCGCTCCAAATCCGAGTTTGAACCGGCGCAAGCCTTCATTGGACAATGATGTTCGACCTAAGTGCAATTTCTTGAATCCGTTTGCTGCGTATCTCTTTAGCGCGGTCCAAAGCACCAGGTTATTTGCGCGCAGTTGTTGAGAATCATAATCAGAGGCTGCGTACTTGTACACGACCTCGTCGCCAAATTGCAAAAAAACCGCGCCCGCCACAGGCTTATTGCCTGAACGAGCTGTTGCCACGAAACCATGACCGCGGGGCATAATCGTTGCAGCGATTCTCTCGAAAAAACGCCACGGCTGAGGAGGAACGCCGTGCCGGCGGCGCGTGATGCAGTGCAACTTGTAAAACTCCTTCATCGCCGCAGGCTCAGCGCTAAACTCGATTTGCAACCCGCTCCGTTCAGCCTTGCGAATTCCCCTCCGCACAGCTGAACCCAACCTCTTGAACAGCGACGCTTCTCCGTGTTCCAAATCGACCACGTGCCCCCAAAACTGCAGTCCAGGACTCACGGCCCGACATTCCCAATTTCCGCCCCGACACTCGAGGTAGCGCCAGCCTCGCCGGCGACCTTGTTCCATCGCAAATTCGTACATCTCGCGTGGATGCTCTGAATCGCTGAGGGGAATACAAATGTCGGTAAACGGCAGAGAGACACCGCGACGGCCCGTCCAAGGGCTGGAGACCTCCATGATGGGAAGCAATCGTTTGAATTTGCCTGCCGACACCTGGCAGATGTAGACCGGTTTGTGGCCATACGTCTCCTGCAACACGCGCGCCCAGATTGTGGTGTGAAATAACGCCCCATTCGAATCACTTGCGACTCGCTGGTCCCAACCGGATTGCTCCAGAGGGTTGACAACGGCCAATTCGCACAGGCTAGCTGCATTTCCATGAGCTAATGAGAGCGGTACTTCGCCATCCGTTAACCCCGCATTGGATGATAACTTCACTGCGTCCCGATCTGTATCCCGACCCAAGGGAGTGAGACCGCGGATTGACATTCCGCAATCGGATAAACCCAAAACTCCTGCTGCGGACAAAGCTCCGCACCTGCAGGATCCCCTGTCTCCCGCTAAACCTTTGACCATGAGCACTCTCCACCCCGCAGGTGGCGTACTGTATTGAAAAGCCTCAAACCGCTGTCGCAAAATCCATCCGCGACTGCATTGCGAAGGAGGGCATGAGGTCCACTACCAACCGATTCTCAACTGACAAAAAGTTCCGATCCACATTTGCGAGTGTGGGTCGGGTCGGAAAATCTAAAAATTTTTGGACTCCCTGTCGAGGGTTCTTAGGCGTGGGCTGGCTAAGCACACAGATCCAAACCTCTGCGCGCGTCTTTGACGTTGCCAATTCACACTTCATTGATTGAGGCCTTATTTTACCGACTCATTCATCCTGGGCAATGCCGAACACTACGGAAAGCTCTACCGGAGTATCCCGGAGGACCGCAGCTTCACAGCTAAAAAACAAGCAGCTTCTGGGCCTAGGCAGTTTAAAGAAAATGGGCGACAGGGTTTTGAATGAGCTTGCCCTGTGAGGACTCTGGGCAGTGCTTTTTACGCCGACAACCAGAGCTACCAAATCATTCTAAAATATGAGAAATGCAGCTATTTAATGCCGGTCGACAGATAACCTCCCGCCCGAGGTCCGATAGGTACCCCTTTAGTTGTGCAAGGCCTTTCTGTGTAGTGCGTTATATTTTAGAAATCTTGTCATTTTGGCCAAAAACTGGACGGAGTTGGGCGTTGGAGCTGCTGGAGAGATTATTGCTTTTTGCCGCGCCTATGGTATCAAGGCACCCCTGATCCCAGATTTGGTCGGATTGTTCGGCTGTTTTTAGGAAAAACATGGTAACGGATTTTGATGCAGTCATCGTTGGCGCTGGCCCTTTCGGCTTATCCTCGGCCGCGTACTTGAAAAAGAAGGGATTTACAGTTGGCATTTTCGGCGATCCCATGAGTTTCTGGCAGAATCATATGCCCGCCGGGATGTTTCTAAGGTCCAACTGGGCCGCTTCGCACATCTCGGACCCGGACCACAAACTGACGTTGGATCATTTCAAAGCCGAAACCGGCGCGAGTTTTTCTCAGCCGATTCCCCTTCACCATTTCATCGACTACGGCAAATGGTATCAACAGAAGGCCGCGCCGAACCTCGACAGGCGCCAGGTTAAAACCGTTGAGAAAAATGGATCGGGTTTCAAGGTGACGCTGGCCGACGGGGAAATCGTAAAGTCGCGTCGCGTGGTGATTGCCACCGGAATTGCGCCGTTTCCGTGGACTCCGAGAGAGTTTGAGGGACTGCCTAAATCGCATGTAACACATTCTTCGGACCATTGTGATTTGAGCGGTTTCGGCGGGAAGGAAGTGTTGGTGGTAGGCGGCGGCCAAAGCGCGCTCGATGCAGCTCGCTTGTTAGGAGGATTTGGCGCCCGACCCGAGATTGTTGCCAAACAGAAAGAAATACTCTGGGTGGGCCAACACGTATGGCTCCACAAATTGCCATTCATTTCCTGGTGCCTCTACTCCAATTTCGACGTGGGGCCCGCTGGAATCAGTCGGCTCGTGGGCTTTCCGAACTTATTCCGGAGATTGCCACGCCGCCTGCAGAATCGGATTGGTCGTCGGGCCGTACGCCCGGCTGGTACGGGTTGGCAACGCCCCTTTTTGGCGAAGGTGCCAATGACCGTCAATTGCCGCGTGGTCTCGGCCAGCTTAGACGGTTCCCGGGTTCAAGTGAAATTGAGCGACGGCACCCAAAGATCCGTAGATCACGTAATCGTCGCCACAGGCTACCGGGTTGACACTACTCGCTATAGCTTTTTTGGCCCAAACGTCCTGCAGACGCTCAGAACAGAAGAGGGTTACCCTGTGTTGGGCCGCGGACTGGAGTCCTCCGTTGCCGGCCTGCACTTTGTTGGCAAGCCCGCCGCTTGGAGCTTTGGGCCCTTGCTCAACTTTGTATCCGGGACACATTTCGCCGGAGCGGAGATGATGCGCCACCTTTGCTGAGCTGGCGGCTGCGGAGAATCACCTATGCAAACCACAATTCTGGAGGTCCGTGGAATCAGCTTCCGGCGGTGTCCGGCGCCGGGGCGTCCCGCTCGGGTTTGGTGATCCCGAGTTTTTCGAGAAGTTCGTACAATGTTGGCCGGCTGATTCCCAATTCGGCGGCGGCCGGAGCGATTTTGCCGCCATGTTTTCGAAGAGCCTTTTGCACCACATCACGCTCGGCGTTCTCCCGGGCTTCCTTGAGACCGAGAGTGCCGGAATTGCCGGAAAAGATTTCCAGCTCAAGGTCCTGAGCGCCCAACCGCCTCCCTTCAGACATAATTACCGCTCGTTTGATGCGGTTTTCCAATTCTCGAACATTGCCCGGCCAGGAATGAGTGTTTAGCGCTTTGATAGCGGCCTGCGTAAACGACAGACC
>DATGLT010000304.1:0-5456 GCA_035294005.1 Verrucomicrobiia bacterium | reverse complement strand
AACGGTTTCCATTCTTAAGTTGATCGAGAAGCGCTTCCACCTCGCGCCTTTGTCGTCGCGCGACGCGGATCCTGCGATCAACGACCTGACCAGCGCGTTGCGACTCGACGACGACGAGCACGCGCATCGGTAACCGAATTGCATCGCTCTGCGGAACTATTTGGGTTCGCGCGATTCAATCCCGAGAACACATGGCCCGCTCCGCCAGCACGGAGCGGGCTTTTTCACGCGGTGAATCAGTGACCGAGTTTGTACGCGGAACCGCAGCAGAAGGCCCCCTGGATTACCGGCCCATGGAAAGCGGGCGGTCTGGCCAAGTCCAGCCAGGCAATGTGCGCCCATCAAGCGTCGAGGTCGTCGGTCATAACCTGCGCTAAAAATCACACTACGGGTTTCGATGAATCGGCTTCGCGCCCGGACCGGGCGCCGGCCCGAGAGCGTTCGAACACCCACAACTCGTAATCGAGAGCTGCTCCAATTTGATCGTGGGCGCGGCTACGTTGACCTCTAAGAAAATCCCTTCTGGATCGCCCCAGCCCATATGCTTCAGGGTCCATGCGGGCCCGCCTGGGTTTCTGACAAAATTCACAGTAACGCGCACTCCGTCGATTTCGCCCAGCCTGGCAATCAGGTTGTTTAGCGCCTCGGTCGAACCGCCGTAATGAAGCGTTGTGCTGGCGTTTATAAAACTCCCATCCAGGAATTGACAATCCTTGCTGCTGATCACGGCGAGGAGGTTCGTGCGAAACGCCGGGGAGGTATCCGCCGGCATCGCCAAAGACGGGCTGCTCAACTCGCCCGCCATCGCGTGAGCCTCTTGAACCGCGACGTTGCTGAAGAACGTGGCCAGGCCAAGCAAAACAAAAAAACGCATACTTATCCGACACCGAGCACAGGTTTTTCTTAGAAGAAAAACTTGTCTACACCGATCTGTCCGATAATCGGTAGTGCGTCCTCCCATTGTTCGGCCCGAGCCAGATCCAAATAGCGCGCAAGGATGTTCATACGCTGGCGCTCAATCGCTCAATCAGCATGAAGATTTCTTACTACTCTGGTCGGATCGCAAAACCCACCAGAATTTCGTTCGGTTTCTGCCGGAAGTGACTCTTTACTGAAGCGCGCGCGAGCTCAACGATTTCAGCAAGAGACTTCTGCTTGGGGACACCGTCAAAGTTGATGGTGACGGAGGCCAGGACACCATTACGCCAGTTGAAGCCCACGAATGGTTTAGAGCCAACCGACTGCTGCAGATCCGATGCGACCGCTTGCGATTGCTGCCATCCCTGCGTCATCGTGCTGACGGGACCGCAGGCAGTCAGCGTGACTGCGACAAAACACGCCAGAAATGTGTTTCTCATATTTTCAAGCCGAGCGACACGCCATAAGGCCGAACCGTCCAACCCAGGCACGGCTGTTGGCGTGGAGGTAACATGCCAAATCAACGTCCGAATTTCATTTTAAACCGTTAATCGGGTTGCGGGCGGCCGTTGCCTGGGCTTCCGGGTTGGGCATCTCCACCGATAAGGTGTATACCTCTTTCAGTACAGACCTGTGCGAATCGGCCATGGGCCGACAGCGGTCCGTTGCCCGGGTGGATCGCGTCAGCGTCAGTAATCTTCGCTGCGCTGATAATGCGCCGCCAATCGCTCTCGTAGCTCTTTAATGTCTCACCGATACAAATTCCAATATCTGCGAACTGCACGTGCTTGGAATTGCAGTCCTCCTGTGTATAAACCGCAACTGTCTGCACATTTGACCTCGCAAACTCCCGGAACAGTTGAACAGCAACTTCTCCACCGCAAGCGATCAGGACTTTTCTAATCATGCAGTGCTCGTTCGACGTTCAACGTCGGAAAACCACGTCGCCGAGGTACAGCCCTTCATAAGCGTTGTCATTCTTGTCGTGGTTGTCCAAGTCGTAAATTGTAAGGTGTAGCAGACCCGGACGAAGCAGGGTGAAAGTGATGTCGAACTCTGTGCTTCCCTCCCGGAGAGGTTTGGAGAGCGACGAGCCCGCAGCGGCTACGATGGCGTCGGAACCGGCTTCGGCGGTGTTTCCCAGATACAGGGTGGCGTTCTTGAGGGTCTTCTGGTAGCAGGTGCCCACGATACGATAGGTCCCGCCAGTCTGGAATTTCGGCGCGGTTCCGGTGGCGGACGTAATCTTGATGGAGTCGTCGGAATGGAATGCCCTCTTGATTTCCGGAGTGACGCTAAGCTTGTGTTGTAGCGCCGTCGTCACGGGGCCACCTTGCACGATGCTGACGGCAAAGGCGGCCACGAGGGAGGTGATAATGCGTGTTTTCATGTGAGTGTTTGGGTTTTTGGATTGGTGAAAAGCGTCCATTGAATCTTTGCCGGAAACTGACTCGCCTCATCTTAAGTAAACCGCTCAGGCCTGATCAATATTCATGGGATTCTTTTCGTTTCTAGCTGGTGAGACCCGCGCGCCTCTGCCGCTCCGTCGAACGTCAGGGCTCGTTGGCACGGGGCCACCCGGCGATGAAATGAAAAAAGAACGTAACCACCGCGTCCAGAGAAGCTTGCTGGTTCGCCCTTCCGGAGCCCCGGAGGGGCGGCCTGAATAATAGCCCAAGGCAAGGCCGCCGAGGCCGCCGCCCCGGGCTATTATCAGGTCGTCCCTCCGGGACTTCAGTGTGGCTCGCTGCGCCCGCACACGTGGCGTAACGGTTGAATTCACCGGTCTGCGCGGCTTTTCGCGAAGGTCCGGAGCAATGATGAGTCGGGCGGCGCGGGGATGACGCAGAGATTCATACCTGCCGAATCCAACTGACGATAATGGGCCTCAATGCATCCAGTTTTGAACGAGTATCCGCAAGAGAAGAAAACGTCACGACACAGCGGTCTTTTGCAGCCCATTTCAAGATGCCATGAGGGTCAGCAATCTCAAATTGCTTTGGATTGGCCTTCTTCTTGGAGCCGTTGTGAAGAACCAGTTGCACGATTGGAGTTGGGTGCACTCGGAGCGTTGCAAAATTGTCCTCCAGATAGAAACTCGGTGCATTCCATTTCACCTGCTCCTTGATGCGGCCATCAGTCGAGAGGATGAATTCGCGAAGTGTCTGAATGGCGGCTTTATGGGGATGTTCTAATGCCTCCATAAAACCGTCAACAGTTAGCAACAATTGGCGGCTGCTCGGTTCTTTTGAATGTGTCATCGGTCTTGCCTTTCACTTGGGTACGATTGGCGGTTACCGAACGCGCAATACTGAAACGAGCCCGGTATTTGTGCCGCCCAACGAACCCGATAAGCGACCGCCGCAGAACGTAAAGACTGTGCGTTTATCTTGCGCCAGAGTTTCGTCGGGACTCGGAGCGGAGACTGGCAGCGGCTGTTCGTCTTCATCGAGTTGTTGGGCGCTGAAACTGCATCGCCACAGGGAGAACCCTTGCAGCTTGGTCGCGAACACTCGCGTCGGGATCTTCGAGTGCCTTAGAAATCTCCGGAACGGCAGTATCAGGATCGGTGCGAATGATGGCGGCAAGTGCGCCCCGTGCTCCTTCCACTCGCTGGTCAGCCGAGAGCAGCAACAATGGGCGAACGAGCTCTTTATCCCAGGCCGGATCGCCCGGCTGTGTCCCCCAACTCACCGCATTGTCATTATGCAACTGCCGAATGCCAAGCGCAGCCCAGTTTCTCACCACTGGCTCTTGGTTTGTAAGTGCGCGCTGAAACTCCGTTAATGCGGGGCGGCCCATTTGTAACAATGCCAGTGTAGCCTCCATCGTGAAATTTGTCACACACATCAATTCGCCGAGTCTCGGAGCTGCTGATTCGGCCTTTGGGCCAAGCAGCTTAAGACCTCGCAGAGCGGCCAACCTAGCGTCCCATTCCCTGGTCCACTTCATATGGACAGTGCTCTGCTTGCGCAGCACCCCCGCAACGGCTTGACTGATGCTAGAATCTTCAGTTTGAAGCATGCGGACCATTAATGGCAACCCGTTGGTCCCCGCCTCATGGATAGCCTCAACAGCCGCATTATATGGCGTAGTGCCTTCACGGTCCTTCGAGAGAACTATCAGCCACCTGCTTAACCGCTGGCCCCGAACAATCGGGTCAGGTGTGCGATACAATTCACAGAGCAAGAAGCCGCAGCCCAAAACCAGCGCCAGGCCAATGAAAGCGATTTTTGCCCGATTCATGGGTGACCAAATGGACCAGCCATAAAGCTATGAGCCCAACGGTTGGCCTCTCTGGCTGCGAGCCAGCTACGTTCAGAATGTAATCTACGCATCACCGATCAGTCCAGTGCAGCCCGTGGTTACGCATTTTGCGCGTTTCGATACTGCCGTAGTCGTTCTTGATAATCACTCGACTGAATCCATAAAACAAGTTTCCCCAAGCCAACATCGCGCTGAACCAGAGCTGCGGCGCCTTTCGCCATGTAGAATGAGTTTTGTTTGGCGGTCGTGCTAAATGCTGGAAATTGAATGGGGAAATTCAGGTCTGAAAGAGCATGGGGATTCCAACCTCCAATACCTGAGTAGGCCTCAAGTAGTTTCTCCACAGATTCAGCTGGGACAGATTCAAAAAAGACTTCGATATTCGCCACAGTCTTTGGAAGCGGCGTCACAGACACCGTTACACCGTGGTTTTTGAAAATATACGCGGTTGGATAAAGATCTGGCCGGTGTGCGCTTACTTCGGAGATCTTTCCGAATTTGTTGACGTGGCTCTCAAGAGAGTCCCCTAGGCCAGCACGCAGGAGTTTCATTAGCCAACAGACACGTGGGCGTAACAGTCAGCGTGAGCACCCCGAACCGGCTGCCACTGGCTCGCAAATTCACTACAAACGGAAGGGCTGGTTCGGGCCCGCTCCCGGCTGGGGTTGGGTGACTTCACAATATTGGAAGAATCTCGAACCATTCTGTCATTGAAGCAAGATCATCGTCCCATGTGCAACGCTCACCCCCAGGCTGCCCAGGCTGTCGGAACCATAAAACCGGGTCTGTCGTGATGCCGGCTAGGACAACCCATTCTTCACCCTGACGGCGGACCTTGCCAGTGGCAATTCCATCGCCGCGAGTGACAACAAGATCCTTCTTCAGCCGCACCCGCTGGCCCGCCTCCAATCCGCATCTATATCGCGTCAGGCGGTTGAGCTCGGTTTCAACGTGCAGCTTCCACTCGCTCATGCTGTCACCTAACGATTTGAGTCAACGAACCGGCGCAATTGAGTTTCAGCAAGGTCTAAATCCGTCGTCGTCGGGGTCGTTGCGGTGGAGTGGTTCGGCATCATAGGTTCCGATGCAATGTGTTCGTCTGGCCCAAAGAGGGATCGAAATGGACAAGCGTAGTGCTGTTGAGTTTCAGAATTTGCAACCTATTGGTCTGTCCCACAGCCTGGAATTTCGGCTCGCTACTCTGCGTGAGGCACATCAGCAACTCACCGTTTTTGATGTCCCAAGTTCCTTATAGGCAAACTTCTTTGTCT
>DATGLT010000303.1:0-2974 GCA_035294005.1 Verrucomicrobiia bacterium | reverse complement strand
GGCAATGCGCTGGCGTTGTCCACCGGAAACGTTCACACCCTTCTCGCCCACGACCGTCTCATAACCCCGCGCTTTGTCCTTGATGAAATCATGGGCGTAAGCGTGCCTGGCGGCTTGTTCGATTTCAGCATCGCCAGCGTTCGGACGGCCGACCCCGATGTTGCGCCGGATAGTGTCGTTAAAGAGGATCGTTTCTTGCGTCACCACCGCGATATTCGAACGAAGGTCCTTGGATGTGACCGAGCGAATATCCGTATCGCCGATGAGGATGGCGCCCGCGGTCGGGTCATAAAATCGCAGCAGCAGGTTGGCCATGGAAGTTTTGCCCGAACCGGTGCGGCCAACCAGGGCCACCATTTGCCCGGGTTGGATCGTGAGGTTGATGTCGTGAAGCACCGTCTTTTCCCCGTACGAAAAACTGACGTTCTCGAACCGGATCGGAGCGGCGTGCGCCTTCAATGGCTTGGGATTGGCCGGCTCAGGAAGGCTCGTCTGTTTTGAAAGCAGCTCGAACGCGGGGTCCAGGGAGAGTTTGGCGACCTCGAGCTGATGATGCAGACGGCTCAGGTTTTTCAACGGTTGATACATGCTGAACACCAGGAAGAAGAAAGCCAGCATGTCTCCCGCGGGCGCCTGGCGGGGAGCCAGAAAGGCAAAATAAGCGAACACCATGGCCACCCCGAGGCTGCCGACGAATTCGATCAAAGGTCCGGGCAGTTCCCCGGCTCGCACGGCCCGCATGAAAAACCCGGTAATCCCCTGGGCCGCTTTTTGGAATTGCTCGACTACGGCTTCTTCGAGGTTGTAGCCCTTTATGACGCGAATCCCGGTGAAAGACTCCTGCATGACGTTGTTCAGGCTGGCGTACTTGGAGTGGATTCCGGAATTGGATTTTCGAAACTTACGTCCAAAAAGAGCGACCGGGAGCAAGCATATGGGGAAAATCAGCAAAGTGAACAAGCTCAGGACCGGCTCCATTTTGATCAAGATGATGACCAGGCTCAGAATCGAGATCGGCTCGCGGATGATAACCCCGAACGCGTCCTTGATGGTGGCGTGAACGGCCATGGCGCCCTCGATTCGAGTCATCAGATCGCCAGTGCTGGCCTTGTTAAAAAACCGGAGTGGCAGGTGAACCAAATGTCGGAACAGACGAACCCTCAGGTCATTGGCTGCCCGGATAGCCACCCACGAAAGCAGATACGTGTTGAGGTACGAAAGCAGGCTTCGCAGAAACATTGCAGCCGGGATGAAACAAATGACCAGGAGCAGCCGCCCGCGCGATGGGGCGCCCGGCGGCCGGAACCACGCATTTAGCGCATCCAACCGCCGCTGCAAACCCGAAGGCATCCGGGAAAGCGCTTTACTGCTGATGTTTTGAGAATTCTTGTCCTGGGTTCCGGGTTGAGGCGAGTCGGACGGCTTGGTCGTGCTGAGCGCGGCTTTATCCATTGGAAAAACCGCATCCACCGCCAACTTAAGCGAAAGCCCGAGCGTCGGTGCAAGCGCTCCGGATAAAAATCCGCACAAAAGACCCAGGATTAGCCGGCCCCGGTACGGCCTGGCTATTTCGAGGACACGTTTCAGGTGTTCACGCACGGCAGGGTCAAGGTGACATTGATTGCCAGAAGTGGCGAGATCTTTAAGAAACCGCAATTAGCAAGAATAAGCGCTGCTGGACCGGACAAGCGCCTGGATGGATCCAAGCGGCTTTAGTTTCCAACTCGCATCTTTGCAAAAGGGCACCGCTCCGGTACCCTTGGGATCATGGTTGGAAAATCAGACAGCGATGCTCCCGGTCTTGCTCGGTTTATTAACCGGGAACTCAGCTGGCTTGAGTTCAATCAACGGGTGCTGGACGAAGCCCTGGATCCTCAAAATCCTCTGCTGGAGCGTGTTAAGTTCTTTTGCATCGTGAGTTCCAACCTCGATGAGTTTTTTGAGGTCCGCGTTGCGGGATTGAAGCAACAGATCGAGAGCGATGTGGTGGAGCGCAGCCTCGACGGGATGACCGCTTCGGAAGCTTTCCGGGCCATTCACAAGCGCGTCCGGCAAATGGTCCAGGACCAATACACGTGCTTGCGCGAGCAACTGATGCCTGCCCTGGCCAAGAGCGGCATTCGGGTGCTGGACATGCATGAATTGAGCCCGTCGGACCTGCAATGGGTGCAGGACTATTACCGGGCCCAGGTTCGGCCCGTCCTGACGCCCCTGGCGATAGACCCGGCGCATCCGTTTCCGCAGCTTCTGAACAAGTCGCTCAACCTGATAGTCCGGTTGGAAATTCCCAAAGGCCAGGAAATGCTCAAACACCTGGCCGTGGTTCAGATTCCCCGCATCCTTCCGCGCATGGTCCAGTTACCGGGCGGCGATGGGCGCCTGGATTTCGTTTACCTCGGCAGGCTGATTGGCCATCTGCTGGCCGACCTGTTTCCCGGAACCAAGATTCTGGGTTATTGGCCGTTTCGTGTGACCCGAAACAGCGAGCTGTACATTGACGAGGAGGAAACGGCTAACCTCCTCAAGGCGGTCGAAAACGAGTTGCACAACCGCCGCAAAGGCGACGCCGTGCGGCTTGAAGTCGACCAGGACTGCCCTTCATTCATCAGGGAAGCCCTGCTCAAAACCCTGCGTCTGAGTGAAGACGATTTGTACTCGATTGACGGCCCGTTGAACCCGACGCGCCTGATGGCCCTCTATCACGGGGACCATTCGCCGGAACTGCGCGACCCGCCTTTCGTCGCGCCTGTCGGCGCGCAATTGCGCGATCGGCCGGATCTATTCGCCGCCATCCGCGAACGCGACATTCTTCTGCATCATCCGTACGAGAGTTTCAGCAGCATCGTCGCGTTCCTCGAACAAGCGGCTGCGGATCCGGATGTGCTCGCGATCAAGCAGACGCTGTATCGGACCGGGGGCGATCCCCGGATCATCGGCGCGCTCGAAAACGCCGTCCGCAATGGCAAACAGGTCA
>DATGLT010000302.1:0-5049 GCA_035294005.1 Verrucomicrobiia bacterium | reverse complement strand
TCGCGGGCGGCACCCCCCTAGGGGGGTGGTTGTTCCTCTTCTTCTCTACAGTTTGATCTTCTTCCATATGACACTTCTCCATCATTGAAGTGTCACCCACTTTCATGTTCAAATCGGTCTCATGAACTGGTCGTTAGGACAAGTGGGAGCGGCTGCGATTGCAGTTGGCGCTGTTCTCAGTGGCGATGACGCCACCAATGGAGTCAGTGTCATGCGCCTTCAGTTGCAAGAGGGGTCATCTTTAAGTGACGGCAAACATTATTGGTCGGGCACAATGACCGCAGGGCAAGCCGGGGTAACACGCAATCAGGTGCAGCAGAATCTAGGCGCAATGTTCTCCGCAATGGAGTTGAAGGATGCGCTGGATCCTGATTGGGATAAGTTTAATTTTAGTCGCTGGGAGTCAGATTTGTGGCAGGCAATTAGAACGATGAGTGCACGCCTGAACACATTCGGCCCCGTGGATGCAAGCGTGCCGGGTCAAAACAAAACGGTGATGACGCAGTATCTTAATCCAACTGACGAGGATGATCCGCGTATTGACCTGGAAAATTGGAAAGGTGTTAATTTGCGTCAGTAAGCACAAATATTATGGCTAATCAACAGAATGCTCAGTGGCGATTTGTCGAACTACTAACGATGCTCACGAAGTCCGGAAAACTGGAGTGGGCACGGTCACAGAATGAAACTGGTTTTATCTATTGTTTGACACCTAATGAATTGATTATTTTCGAAAGTAGTGGCGATACTGGCAGTCTAGTTGATCCAGCAGAGAACGTGGTTGGTGTGCGGAGTAAATGCAGAAATGTTTCTTACATCTGGCTTCAACCTACGGCCGGCTTTACCGAATTGGTGACATTACTTCGAGATGCACCTGTGGATGATGCTGCTTTCATCGAGTTCAGAAGGCGATCGCATTCATACCCAATACGCAGCTTGGAAGCTCTTCTTTAGTTGTTACGGATTTAGATGTTACGGATTTAATTGTAGTCGTACTTTGTCCCGAACTGCGGTAGTAGCGATTTGAGGATTTGTCCGGGACTGGCATCGTACTTTGCAACCAAATTACCGCGCTCTGGTTGTAGCGTTGTGATCGGGTTGGTTGGATTTGATTTTTCAGGAGTGGTTCCCGGATTTTTCCCACACTCGCGTCGTACAGCACGGGTTGCGCGGCGATTTTCCCGCACAGGCATCGTACCGGGGAGATTTTGGCTTTTCCCCGGTTTCAACCAAATTGGCATCATAACGCTGCGATGCGGGCGGTCGTTTTATATTCCGGTGACGCGGCGCATGGCGTCGTGGAAGGACAGGCCGAGGACCTGGACATGGAAGTCAATGGCATTGCCGGCGAGATTGCGTTCGGGCCAGCGCCAGTAGGAGTCTTTGACGATGAGGCCGGGATAGGCGGGCAAGGTGTAGTTGCCCGCCTCGCGTTCGACGAGTTGGAGCCCGCGCTGTTGCAGGAGCGGAACCAAAGGGACGAGCCGGGCGGCGCGGATTTGCTCGCGCGACCAGCGCAGTCCCCGGTGGTTGGGATCAGGGGAGCGGTTGGTCACAGTCTTTCCTCCAGTGGGGTTGGATGAGAACGCGATTGACTTGTTTCAAGTCCACGATGCGGGTCTGGTCGCGGACGGCCTCGATGAGCGAACTTAGGCAGAGATTGCGTGTGCGGCGCAGGAGTCCTTCGCCGGAACGGACGATGAGCGCCAAGGCTTCCGGGGTGAAGGTGTTATGGCCCAACCCGGCGCGATCCAGTTGATCCAAGATGAACTGCTCAACCGTTTCGGGGGCCAGCCGGGAAAGCAGCGCCGAGTAGGTGACGCGGGAGCGGATTTCCTCGTTGATGGACAGGCTCAAGGATTGCAGCAGGGGCGGCTGGCCGATGAGCACCAGGTTGTGCGAGCGCGGAAAGTCTTCGCAGAGCAGGCGCAGTTTGCGCAGCGAGTCGGCGGGCATGAGATGGGCGTCGTCAATGATGGGCACCAACATTTTCCCGGCGCGATGGACGCTGAAGGCTTGCTGAACCAGGAGCCGTTCGCAGTGGTGGTCGCGACCCTCGAACTCGATTTGAAAAGCTTCGCATAGGATGCGCAGCGTGTTGTGATAAGTGTGAAGGGTGCGGTTGACCACCGGTGTTATCATGCGTTTGGGGTCATGGGTCAGGAGTGACTGTTTCAAAACGCTTTTGCCGGTGCCCGGCTCGCCGAGGACCAGACAGAGGCCGCCCTGCTGGGCGTGAACGCGCAGGATGTCGAAGACTTCCTGCTGGTGGGGCAGCAGCGTGGTGGTTTCGGCGTCGAAAGGATTGCGTTGGAGGCCAAAGTGGGAACGGATCATAAATTGGTTGAGGGTTGGGAGTTGAGGGTTGAGGGAGCCGTGGAGGGTTTGCGGTCGTTGGCCACGGGATTGAGCGGGCGGGC
Source organism: Verrucomicrobiia bacterium (assembly GCA_035294005.1). GTDB lineage: Bacteria > Verrucomicrobiota > Verrucomicrobiia > Limisphaerales > UBA8199 > JANXQE01. Next base: position 2,629 of record DATGLT010000302.1, on the reverse strand, counting down.
TTCGCCCATCCGCTCGCCCTTGTAATAAACCACCACACGTTCCAGCGGTCGGGAACGCTGGAAACGGATGTGGATGGTGCGGTCGGGCAGATGGCGCGGAGCTTCAAACCGAACGGACTGGAAGGAAAATGTGTTGTCGGCGCGGACGTGACGCTCTTCCTCGACAAAGAACAGTTCGTCGTTGGCCTCGTTGGGCGGCAGGAAACGCACCCATTTCCGGTCCAGCGCATAGCGATCCAACGGAGACATGCCCAGCACCGAATGCGTTTGGGCGTTGTATTGTTCCTCGACCCAAAGCGTGAACTGGCGGTTGAGAGTTTCCAGCGAACTCAGGTCCAGTTGACGGGCCAGGAACTGATCGCGCACAGTTCTAAAAAACCGTTCCACCTTGCCCTTGGCCGCCCCGTCCCTGACCGGCGTGTGATGCAACAGACAACCGACGCGGGCGCAGATTTGGAGGATTTCCCTGGAGGTGTAGATGGAGCCGTTGTCCACATAGAGCGCGTGAGGGACGCCGCGCTTGTAGAAGGCCGCGCGGAGCGATTCGATGAGCGTGTCCACGTTTTCCGCGAGGAAGAACTGGCCGTGACAACAGACGCGGGAGGCGTCATCAATGAAGGCAATAAGGCGGGTTTGCACGGCCACGCCGTTGATTTGAACATGCGGCCCATAAAGCGTGTCGGCCTGCCACATTTCGTTGGCATGGGCTTTGGCAAAGGCCAGACGGACTTTGTTGGCAGCCTCGCCGTCAGGTTTGAGCAGTTCATATTCGTGGATCAGCCGGTAGAAAGTTGTGCGAGCAACCTGCGAGCGGTTCAATAAACCCTGTTCGATGCACAAGCGGTAAAGGACGGAACGTTTGGGAACACGGCCATGCGTTTTGGGAAGCACGGCTTGGATGGCTTCCAGAATGTCCTCGGGCCTGACCTTGCGGGTCTTGCCCTTGTCGGCGCGGGATTGATTTTCCATGACGGTGACGCCGTGCTTGCGGTAACGGCACAGCCAGGTCGAGATCGTTCGCCAGGTGAACCGGCGCGGTTGGCCCTCCTCGTCGGTGAAGGTCATCTGGCTGACGGCTTGGATGCGCGCCCGTTCGGTTTTGCCCTCGGCCATGTCCACAGCGCCGAGCACACGCATTTTCAGATAAGCAGTGGGATTTCGCATGAGTTTGATTTTTCAGGTTGACCACCCCGGCGTTTTGCCGGCAGCGGAGTTTTTTGTTCACGGCGGCGACGCTAATGGATGGCGCGTCCAGGCCGGGACTGTATTATCGTGTTGTCGCCCGCGTGGAACCGGACCGCTGAAAAACCGGGCGGCGATAATTTGGGAAAAAATCCGGGGACATTCGCGGTCGTCCGCAAAGACTCATCCCAAAAACGGATGCTGAAAATGGAGTTGAAAGGCCGACAGCCCACACTCCACGTTGGGAAAGACCGCTTGAAGATGCTCCACCGTTTGCAGCGACGGATCCAATTGCGAGCTGACCGGGGGCGTTTGCCGGCGGCATAGCCGGGCGCGAACCAAGTCCAGCTTCTGGCGCAACTTGCGCCGCAGCCGATACGCCGTTTCCAGCGCAAAAGGCAATCGCATCTTTTCCGCCGCCGCCTTGAGCGAGCCACCCGCCAGCAACTTCACCAACAGTTGCCAAAGCAGTGGCGCGTTGAAAGTGTGGCGCGGCAAGACTTCCGCCAGCACGATGGAAAATGTTTGCCCGCAACCGCCGCGCCGACCGCGATTGGAACAGAACACCCGCTGGCCTCGCCGCAATCGGCCAGCGGCAGTCGCGGGGTCATTGCCACGAAGAATACTGTGCCGGTTCAGTGCGCCGACTCGTTGGCAGTGCGGGCAAGGCTGCTGCTTGAGCGAAAAAGCCGGGTTTTCAGGTCTTGAGCATCACGCACGAAATGAAAAGGCAAATGGAACATTCAGTGTTGCTGCCCAATCAAAAATCTCTCGTCGAGCTTATTGTGACGGCACTGTTTGCGGCGCAACTCGGTTGATTAGGATTATTGCAAAGGAAGGGACGGCGCTGAACGGCACTTCGCCCACATTGGCATCGTAATCCAGATTGAATTTACGATGCCAATTCGGCACAATAACGGCACTTTTTATGACGGCACTGCGGGACGTAACATCTAATCCAGATTGGGCGATCCCGAAGCACGATAATATCCATCTAGAAGCCTCTGCTGGTTGCTGTCGGAAGACGTGGGTATCGTGTCAGTAGTTGCCTTTGAAGCAACAGCGAATCGTAAGGTTCATCCGCGCCAGCCGTATCTCTTTCTCGAGGTCGGAATGGCTCCTAACGTTGGAAAAACCGAACGCAGAGCCGGTTGCCGTTTTCGAGCTTACCTTTGCCTTGATGTGGAGATTCTGCGTCGAAAATCTGATTGCGTCAATTCTGCCCTTCATTTGGACGATGGTTGCCCCAATCGAGCGGCAACCTAGGGCGAAGTGTAGCGGTGGGCCGTTCGGTCGCGTGGGTGTTTTGGGATTCGGATTAATTTGGGTGAGATCGTTGTATCCGCAGGGCAGATTGGGATTGGGCTTGAGGCCGAGGTGGGGATTCAAAGAAGATTCGAAGAATATTGGAATGCATGTGGGGGTGCCAATTCGTGACGCGGCTTTA
>DATGLT010000301.1:0-12903 GCA_035294005.1 Verrucomicrobiia bacterium | reverse complement strand
CATGGGGCTAAATGAGTGGTACGATCCCGAAACTGAAAATCTTCTGGCGGAATTCAGGACCGCACGCGACCAAGCATATCGGGGCGATCAGGATGCCAAGTCTAAGGCATTGCTGTTGGCCAAAAACATCGCAAGTCGCAGCATGGAACTAGAGTACACGATGGGTAGGGAAGTGCATCAAATGGAATGCCAACTGGCAAAAGCTGCGCAATGAGGAAGTTTCAGCGACTGGCCTCGCCAAGTTTTTTATCAGAGAAATGGGAACAGTGGGGAAGGGATTGGGAAGATCGTCGTTCAACTAATCCCAGGGCCACGTTCCACTGGCATGGGATCGACGGCGAGCCCGTGAACCAGAAGCTTCTACCGACACTCAAAGCACAGGTCCAAGGTCATTGTTCATTTTGCGATCACTTCCCCGTTTGTCCGCCATCAACCGACACAATCGAGCATTTCCGGCCAAAGACCAGATTTCCCCGGGAGGCTTTCCAATGGGAAAACCTGTTTTACTGCTGTAACCATTGCCAGAAAAAGGGAGAGCGTTACGACGATGCTCTCTTGCGCCCGGATGGTAGCGACTACGTTTTTGATCGTTTCTTTATCTATGATTTCACGACGGGCAGGATTGAACCAAATCCCCTGGCGTCGCCTGTCGACCAAAACCGAGCCCTCATTACAATAGACTTGTATCTCCTCAACGAAGGCCACCCATCCTTACGGAAACGCGAGTTGCGCGAGCGAGCGGCAAGACCGGCTGATTCACTGGATGACTTTGCGTATCGTGATTTCGTAGGCAGTTTGAGTTGTATGTGAAGGTGAAAATCCCTCCGAAAATCTTCAAATACGTCGGCCCAGAACGGATCGACATAATCAAGCATCTCACGGTGCGGTTTACACAACCATCCTGCTGCAACGACCCGTTTGAAGCTCAAACCTGTATCGAAGGCCTAGAGGATGAATCTCTTTTGAGAGAGCAAATGGAACGAATCGATCGTGAGAAGTACCGCACGCACGTTCTACGGAATGGACCAATTCTCGCGGGGACCTTCGAAGAGTTCAGAAAGCTGATCGGCTCAGATTATGATGCTGCTATCAAAGCGGTAAAGGCCGACCTCAGCGGAAGTCGTCAACGTGCCGCAGCAGCAACCAGAACGTTCTGGGACACTTTAGGGCTGCTTTCTTTGACCGAGACGGAGAACAACATTCTCATGTGGGCTCATTATACCGACGGGCACAAGGGCATGTTGTTGGAGTTTGATCCTGCGCACTCTTTTCTGAAGCCACCCGACTGTGATCATCCAAATCCTGACGAAAGGCAGAATGATATCCAGTTCGGAGCAATGGCTCCGGTTACGTATTCGACAAAACGCCCGCGCCGTAGGTTAGGGGAGCAGTTCAGAATTGCGGATTTCTTTACGAAGAGTCCGCAGTGGGGGTACGAACATGAATGGCGCGTTATTCAATTGCTGGAGCGAAGCCACACTCAAAAGCAAACTCCGGGCGGTATGGTGCATTTGTTTACCATCCCACCGGAATGCGTCCGGCGAGTCGTGATCGGATGTTGTATGGGAGCACAGAACCGCGCTGAGTTGTTAAAGGCAATACGGTCCAACGCGCAGCTCAAACACGTCCAAATTCAGGAAACCCAACTCGATCTTGACGTTTTTCAGCTCAACTACGTTTCGGTCCAGCAGTGAATAGTTCTGAACCTCCTAAAATGTCCCAGGGTTGCCAAGCGATGGGGCGGACGTTTAGTGATGCTCGGAGTTTTGGGGGAAGTCGTGGTTGGCAGTTTCGCAGCCGTGAGAGAACATCAAAACGACCCTGCAAATCAGCCGATCACTTCGATAAGGGCAAACGCAGTGCTACTCGCAGAGGGAACGAACTTTTGGCACCCAGTGGGGGATGACCCGGCAAAAAATGGTCATTTCGTAACTTTGTCGATAGGCAGGCGCGATGAGAACGGAATCATGAAGGTGTATTTGAATTGCACGCGTTCCGAAAGATACTGGGGTGACAACTCTGATTGGTTCTTGGAATTTGGTCCCCAAATTGGGGCACCGTTGTGGAATTTGAAAGACACCGACACGGTGAAATCGGCCGAACAATGGGATGTGTTCGTGCTGGACGCATCTTTTCTCAAGGGCGGCCCAAGAATTTTAACTAATAGCCAACTAACCCTCTTCATTAACAATACCGTCAAACGTTTCAAGATTCCTGAGCAAGTGGCGGCCTTCCAAACTGGTCGATGTATTGATATGAAATTAATCGGCAGCTCCGAGTCAAATGGGATTGTTGTCTTGGGCGGTCCCTAAGCCAAAAGGCTGGTTTTAGAAAACACCATTTCAGAAAACGCCCTCAGAATTCGTGTCAAAGCGGTCAGAGCACCGTGAGGTGATAGGTCCTGCCCGAGCCAGAAAGTTCGTTCGGATGAACCGTGAGCTGAGGCGGGCACGCTTTCAAGTTCACTTCCTCGTCGGTAGATTCCAAAAAGGTTGAGCAAGCACTGAACCTCGCGCAGCGGCCGGTTGCCAAACTAGAAGAGAAACCCTAATAATGCGGGCGATCGTAAACCTGTCCACAACTTTATATTGACTTCAGAATATCTTCAACCGATGCGTTCAGGACGTGCCAGCAAGTCTTGCAAGTTGCTTCGTCAAAGTCTGCCTTAATTGCTGCGTGTTGCCACGGGTGGACAACGTTCCGTGATTCTCGCAAGGCATGGCTAAATTTGCCCCGGTCCACTTTCAACCAACCCAGCTCAACAGCCACATCAATGAGTGCATTGAGATTCCAATCGTGGACCTGCTTCACCTGGCCCGTTTTGTCCCTGGGCGCTCTGGAGGAGTGACATGCGTCAGCCATTGAAGCAACGGCTCGCGAAAGCAACAAAGCTTCCAGAATGCTTCCCATGAGGATGACAGAAGCCAAATATGCTTCCGAGTGTTGGCACTTTTGCGCCTCAATCCAGCGGTCCGCGATGATTTTATGCAGCGCGAGATTGCTTCCAGTTAGTTTCGTCAAATCAGGTGCTTGAATAAGAGGCTTGGCTTTCTCGATGAGACCGCTATCGAGGAACTTCAGAGCAGTCCGACAATAGTTGGCCACTGCTTCAAGCCGAACTCTGCGACTGTTTTCGCTGAAATCGCTATCACCTTCCAATTCGTTTTTTAATGCGTCGGCGCTCTCAGGCAATGAATGCAATAGTAGACGCAATTCCCTGACCTTTGCATCCACGTCTCGAAGCGAAGCGTATCGGTCCACTGCGGCAGTCCCGTTTGGATTCGTGACCTCGGTCAAGAGCTTTTCAATTTGTTGGCGCTTTTTCTCCATCCAGCAACTTCCTATCAGCGAAGGAGTATTCGCGAAGTCCAAGCGCAATGTCAACGAGCCAGTAACCAAAATACTGCCGATTGCTTCAGCTTCTCGAAGGTGAAGGATTTGGTCGCCCAGATAACACGCCGCTGTTTCCTGATTCAATCGGCCCTGGCCCGAGACAAATTTTGTCCACCGCTCTAAGTGCCTTGGTAAAGATTGCGTATCACGCTGGTGAGTGGCGTTGCCTCCCGCAGCGGGCCAAGTGACTCTGAGCAACCCCAAGGTCCTAGCTTCGCCCCTTGTCTCCGCAACCAATCTCTGTCTCAGCCGGACCGTTTATCCGGATTCAAGCGTGAACCCCACTTGAAGCGCCCCCCTGCTGTGTGGTCGGACCTTTCCCCATAGCCACTCATGCCTCTTCGGTGCACGATTTATTCTCGGAGACGCTTTCCGAACGGAGGAAATGACTTATGAAACTCAGGCAGCCACAGCGCCGAAATCCAAAAAACAGGGGACGCAAACCGCCGTTTGAAGAACCGGCTCAAAGCTTTCCAGGGCTTGAGACCAGGATGGACTCGAAACCGGACCACGGGGAACAAAGTTACGTCGGGGATGGAAGATTGACGGGCAAAGTGGCATTGATCACAGGCGGCGATAGCGGGATTGGGCGAGCTATCGCAATCGCTTTTGCCAGGGAAGGAGCCGACATCCTGGTGTCCTGCCTGCCGGAGGAGATGGAAGATGCCGAGGAAACCAGCAACTGGATTGAGAAGGCCGGACGCAAAGGAACCTTGCTGCCCGGGGATATCCAGGACGAAGACTGGTGCCGCGAGTTGGTGGAGCGCGCTTTCGAAGAGCACGGGCGGCTGGATGTGCTGGTCAACAATGCGGCTTTCCAAATGTCCCACGAGAGCATCGACGAATACTCCGCCGAGGAATTGGAGCGGACGTTTCGAACGAATCTCTACGCGATGTTTTACCTTTGCAAAGCGGCGGCGCCGCGAATGAAACCGGGGAGCAAGATTATCAATACAGCCTCGATCCAGGCGTTCATGCCCAGCCCTCAATTGCTGGCCTACGCAGCTACAAAAGCCGCCATTGTCAATTTCACCAAATCCGCCTCCAAGCTGCTCATGAAGCAGGGAATCCGGGTCAACGCGGTCGCTCCCGGTCCCGTTTGGACCCCGTTGATTCCTGCCACGATGCCGAAAGAAAAGACCAGGGACTTTGGGAAGAACACCTCGTTTGAGCGTCCGGCTCAGCCGGCGGAACTTGCGCCTCTGTATGTGTTTCTGGCCTCCGAAGAATCTTCCTATTTGAGTGGAGAGGTGCTTGGAGCAACCGGGGGCAAAACTCCGTTCTGATCCAGCCCGGACTCAGCTGCTGGTCCGGACAGTCTACGCGCGGTGCGGCTGAATTGCTTAAAGGCGCCAGGGTGTGGTAGGGTGCGGTCGATGGGTCTGGACTCTACCGTGCGCCGCCGGATTGTAGGCGGGCTGATGTTGGCGGCCGCGCTGATCATGCTGATAGCGGGGCAGACTTTCCTTAAGAGCCGTTTGCAAGACTTCGGCTTTCTGATCTATTGGTCTGTATGCCTCATTTTCACCGGGATGGCCATTGTCGTGGCTTGGGTGGATGCGCGATCCATGCATCAGCGTGGCCGGCGAGAGGCCCGCGACCTGCTGGAAAGCACTCTTGACGAAATTCAAAGGGACGCAAAACAAAAGCCTTCGCCTTCCGCCCGGCGAAACAAATGATATTTCCTTTTCTTTTTTTCCTTTGAACCCGTCAGTTCTTCATTGAATTCGGACCACCGCTTTGCTCTATTGATTAAGGAGACGCAAACGGATGAGCGGTGTTGGCACTATCACAACGCAAGAAGAGCTTTCTGACAGCCAGAAAGCGGCCTTTTTGACCCTGTTGGCTGATGATGACCCGGCGGTGTACCGCAAAATCCGCAACAAAATCATTTCGTTTGGACCCACTGCAACTGAATGGTTGCGCCCGCACTCCTTGAGCCGTGACCCGGCCCTGCGCCGGCGGGCCCAGGAAATCATCCTGTCATTCGAGAGGCAAGCCGCCGACAACGAGTTCCTCGCATTTTGCCTTAAGCACGGCGAAACTTTGGATCTCGAAACAGGCGCTTGGAAGCTGGCGCAAACTCAATATCCGGATATTAACATCGCCGGCTACCAGGCATTACTGGACAGCTACGCACGGGACCTCCAGGAGGAGATGCTCGACGCTGCTGAACCCGAGGATCGGCTGTCGGCCCTGAACGGTTACCTGTTTGACGAACTCGGTTTCAACGGGAACGAGGACCAATATTACGACCCCGAAAACAGCTACTTGAACCGGGTCCTGGATCGCCGCACCGGAAACCCGATAAACCTTTGCACGGTTTATCTTCTGTTGGCCCGGCGCCTGGGCCTGCCGTTAACCGGGATCGGGCTGCCAGGTCATTTTATTTGCCGGTATCAGTCCAGCTCCGCGGAGGTTTACGTCGACGTCTTTAATCGCGGGAAATTCCTCACCAAAGCCGATTGCGTTCAGTACCTTCTTCAAGGCAACTACAGCGTTCGGGAAGATTACCTTGCGCCGGTGACGCCAAGGCGGCTTTTGTTAAGAATTTGCGGCAATCTTCACCAGATTTACCTTCACCTGGAGCAATCTGAAGCCGCCACGCGGCTGCAACGGTACCTGGTTGCTTTGGCGCGCTAAACAGGATCAGCTCTTTCGATCCGGCAGCGCGGAGCATGCTCCCGATTGAGAATTCAATCCGGCAAGGCGCGCCATTGCCTTCGCGCGATATATGGATCAATCCGGACCAGCAGAAAATAGGCCCAATGTTGCTTTAACCGGCGCCACAACGAGTGTTGCCGCAGCCACTCCTGCTCCACAATCTGCCGCGAATGCGCCATGCATTTCCGAAAGACGTCCCGTGCCTGCTGGACGACCTCGGCGTTCATGAACCGGATGGCCAGCTCGTAGTTTATGTTGAGACTGCGGGGATCCAAATTTGCCGAGCCCACGTAAACGATGTCGTCAATGACGATCAGCTTCGCGTGAAGGACCTGCGGTTGATACTCGTAGATCTGTACCCCGGATCGTAGCAGCCGCTGGTACAGGCTCTGTGCCGCCAGCCTTGATACCGCCACGTCTGATTTTCCGGCGAGAATCAATTCCACCTTTCCACCCCGTTTCACCACTCGGGCCAGTTGCCTGCGCAGCTGCCAAGTCGGCAGAAAATACGCCACCATGATCTGCACGGACCGGGCGTTTTTAAGATCCCGTTTGAGAGCACGCTTAATCGGACTATGACCGCGGCCCGGTCCGCTGAGCAAAAGCTGCTCGCGCGGTATCGCAACAATTCTTCGCGCCGTCGACCTGAGAAGCCGCGCAAAACGCTTGTGCTGGAACCCCGCCCGGCTAAACATCTCATCGAAGGACACCTCCAATTCCCTCACCAGGGGCCCTTCCAATTTCACGCCCAGGTCGCACCACCCGCAGCTGACACCGTCGCCTTCGTACTCCGGGGCGATATTAAAGCCCCCGATGAAAGCGACTTTTCCATCGCAGACCAGCAGTTTCCTGTGATTGCGAAAGCCCAACCGGTTCAACGATATCGGATTAAACCAGCGAAGGTCTCCGCCGGCCCGCATCAATGGTTTCCAAAAATCCACGGACAACCCGAAAGAACCCAGGGCGTCGATCAGAACCCGGACCTTGACCTTCCGTTGGGCAGCGCGCGCCAAGGCATCCCGAAACCGTACCCCGATTGGCCCGGAAGAAAAAATGTACGCTTCAAGGCTGACGGATATATTCGAGCAGTCTATTGACGCCAGCATCGACGTAAAAACGTCCTGCCCGGTGCACAACCATTCGCAACTGCCTCCTGTCGGGCCCGTCGGCATTCAAAGTTGAGTTTAGCCAAAACCAAGGCATTTTGCAGCAACATTTAATGCAAACGAATGGATCTGAGGCATCTTAAGACTGTGCGACAGTCACTCAAAATTCTAGGCGCGAGCGTTTTCCTGATCCTCTCGCCTTCGGCGTGGGCCGCTCATACGCAGGCAACCCTGGTATTGTCTGAGTCCGTTGCGAAGCCTGGCGACACTGTCCTTGCCGGGATTCGGATGCATATGGATCCCAAGTGGCACACTTATTGGCAAAATCCAGGAGCATCAGGAATGGCGACCACCATCGATTGGCACCTGCCTGCGGGAGTTACCGCCCAACCACCCCAATGGCCCATTCCTGAAAAGCTGCCTGACAAGGATTTGACGACGTACATCTACCGGGATGAAGTGGTCATCATCGTTCCGCTGAAAGTGTCGCCATCGTTGCAAAGCGGGGATTTGCAGCTGAAGGCCACAGTTTCCTGGTTGGAGTGCGACGTCCAGTGCATACCGGGTCACCAGGACGTGCAGGCAACGCTGGGCATCGGTTCAGAGACACGGCCTTCACCGGACGCCTCGCTGATTGAGGCCTGGCAGAAAAAGCTCCCAAAAAGCGATCCCTCGATTCAGGCCAGCGCAGAATGGGAATCGGCCGCCACCGGCGAACTGCGGCCCCTGCTCATCGCCTGGCGGCCAACATCACCGGTGATTAACCCGGATTTCTTTCCTGACGCCAACGAGAATTTCGAAGTCCAACCGGACGTGCAGCAGGTCACGGTTGAAAATTCCAGGAGCAGCATCCGCAAGCAGATTAAGAAATTGGCGGGCGATTGGCCGACCCAAATCTCGGGCTTGCTGTTGGAAGGGCCCGACGCCAACCGGCGGGGATACCTCCTCAAGTGCGACATAAAGGGATCCAGCAAGGGATCGGCGTCCGGGGGAGTAGCACAATCCACGGCACCCAGCCTGAGGGCCGTTTCGGAACCCCCTACCCTGTGGAAGATGCTGATTTACGCGTTCGTGGGAGGACTCATCTTAAACGTGATGCCGTGCGTTCTGCCGGTTATAGCGCTGAAAATCCTCGGGTTTGTGGGCCAGGCGAAAGACAATCCTGCGCGGGTGCGCTTTTTGGGTCTGGTTTACGCCGCGGGCGTGATCGTTTCATTTCTCTTTTTGGCGGCTTTGGTGCTCGGAATCAAAGCCGCCGGGCACAGAGCGGGCTGGGGAGTTCAATTCAGCAGCCCCTATTTCCTGGTGGCAATGACCACGCTGGTCACTCTCATTGGGTTGAATTTGTTTGGTGTGTTCGAAGTCACTTTGGGCGGCAAAACCCTGGATGCCGCGAGCAGTTTGTCGTCACGTCATGGAACCGCGGGAGCCTTCTTCAATGGACTGCTGGCCACGGCGCTGGCAACGTCGTGCACCGCGCCATTCCTTGGAGCAGCGGTTGGTTTCGCATTCGCCCCCAATCAAACGGCGAGTGCAACGTTGCTCGTCTTTTTCACCGTAGGCCTAGGGCTGGCCTTGCCGTACGTCTTGCTCACGTGGCAACCGGCCTGGCTGAAATTCCTGCCAAAGCCCGGCGTCTGGATGGAGCGTTTTAAGGTGGCTATGGGTTTCCCCATGCTCGCAGTCGCGGTCTGGCTATTCAGCCTGGTAACGATTTATTACGGCGAACGGTCCTGGTGGCTGGCAATTTTCCTTGTGATGGTGGCCGCGGCGGCATGGATTTACGGCGCGTTCATTCAGCGAAGTCGCGCGCGTCCCGGCGTTGCGGCCGTCTGTGCGCTACTCGTGCTCGTTACGGCTTACGTGTACGCTCTCGAAGGGCATTTGCGGTGGCGCCAGCCCAGTGAAGGCAAGGCCAGCGACACCACAAGCCAGCAGGAACCTGGAGGCATCGCCTGGGAGCCCTGGTCGGTTGCGGCTGTTCAGAAAGCGAGGGAGGAACACCGGCCCGTCCTTGTGGATTTCACGGCCAAATGGTGCCTTACCTGCAACACAATAGTGAAACCGGCCCTGGAAAGTTCATCCGTAAAAACGAAAGTCCGGGAACTCAACGCCGCCGCATTCATAGGAGATTACACGCGTTTTCCAGCGGACATAACTGAAGAATTGGGCCGGCACGACCGCGCCGGTGTGCCCCTGGTGTTAGTTTATCCCCCGGACCCCTCCAAGCCCCCAATGGTGCTTCCCGAGGCGCTAACGCCGGGTATCGTGGTTGAAGCTTTGGAACAGGCAGCAAAAGGCCAAACCGGAACATTGTAGAGGAGAAAGTCTGGCGTCTTAGCCGGTTCGATTGGGATTGCACGTTTGCAGCTCCCAAAAGGCTTGCCCGGAAAAATGATGCAGGCGCATACTCGGCCGCAACGACGGGCCACCGGACCATGAAAAACATCTCATTTCACTTCGGCTACATCGGATTTCTTCTCGCCTCATGTTTGCCCTTGGCAGCAGCCGGCACGCGCTATCAACCGAACTGGCAAGCCCTCGATCAAAGGCCCTGCCCTACCTGGTATCTGGATGCGAAATTCGGGATCTTCATCCACTGGGGAGTTTATTCGGTCCCATCCTGGGGAGCGCCAAAAGAATATGCCGAATGGTACTGGAACCACATCGAGGACCAAAAACCGGATAATCCGTGGCGGCAATTTCACGAAAAGAACTACGGCAAAAATTTCGATTACAAGGATTTTGCCCCCATGTTTCGCGCCGAGTTGTTCAACCCCGACCAATGGGCGGATATTTTCTTCCGCTGCGGCGCGAAGTACATCGTCCCCACCTCGAAGCACCACGAAGGTTTTTGCCTTTGGCCAAGCGAGGAAGCGAATCGCGCCTGGGGGCGCCCGTGGAATGCCGCGGTCATTGGCCCGAAACGGGATTTGATGGGCGACCTGTCGGAGGCGGTGCGCAAGCGAGGCCTCAAGTTCGGGTTCTATTATTCGCTGTACGAATGGTACAACCCGCTCTGGCTCCGAGACCGTTCGGCCTACGTAACGCAACACATGCATCCACAGTTTAAGGACGTCGTGACCCGGTACAAACCCTCCATCATTTTCACCGATGGAGAATGGGACATGACTTCCAAAGACTGGAAGAGCGAACAACTGGTGGCGTGGCTCTTCAACGATTCCCCGTGCCAGGATGAAGTTGTGATTAATGATCGCTGGGGAAAAGAAACCCGGCACCATCACGGCGGTTACTACACGACCGAGTATGGCGCCGGAATGAAGGACGATTCGCACCCGTGGGAGGAGAGCCGAGGCATGGCCTATTCATATGGTTACAATCGCGCCGAAACCATCGATGATTACAAAACCGCACGGGAAATGATCCTCGTGCTTTGTGACCTGGTGAGCCGCGGCGGCAACTTCTTGCTCGACATCGGCCCCACCGGCGACGGCCGAATCCCGGTCATAATGCAGCAGCGCCTGCTCCAGATTGGCGATTGGCTCAAGGTTAACGGAGAGGCGATTTACGGAACGCGTTACGCCGGCCGATCATGCCAGTGGTCCGAGGGCCAGAGGCCGGGACAGGAGTACGGCGAATTCCGGGTCAAATACGATTTGATGGACCAGATCGGCCAAGCCCCCAAGAGCGGCAAAGCTTCGAAGCAGCTTTTCTTCACCAAAAAACCTGACGCCCTTTATGCCATCACCACGGGGTGGTTGGGGCCCCAGATCACGATCCATAATATTACTGTGCCCCCGAACTGCCAGGTAACGCTTCTGGGTCGTGAGACGCCTTTGCGCAGCGCCGCTCAAGGTAATGGCCTGGTAATCGAAGTGCCGCGGATGGAACCTTCCGAACTGCCATGCCAGTATTGCTATAGCTTCAAGATTCCCGGCGCACGTCTCCTGCCCGAGTAAATGCCGGGAAGATGCCGGGTCTTTCCCCGGGTTTTCAAAAGGCTTGTTGTATGGCATCGTTCGCGATGGCTGGAGTCTTCCGTAGAGCAAGCTACGCCGGCGCAGACGCCCCTCACCCTGGGCACGGGCGGCAATGCCACACCACGGGGAGGTTGTCGATCATCGCCTTGGCTGCAAGCGCCCTCATGGCCGCCTCCCACGCACGGGGGTCTGAGCTACCACCTCCCCAGTCACCTTTTGCCCAAGGCGTTGCCGGTCCCGAGTTTTCCGCCGTTTTGGCAGCCCCATACAAACTTACCAATCACATCTTCCTGCTCACACTCAGGGAAACGATCCATTGCGCGTTGGAGTCTTCCGAGCGCGGTGACAGTCGCAGCGCTGCGCAAAAACGAACCAATCGGGGATTGCGCGAAACAAAACGGCTCGTCCAGGAGCTCCTGGACTGTCCGGAAGGCTCCAGGGCGAAGACACTTCGAAGCCAGGTCCTCGAAACTCTAACCGCAATGGATAATCTTTCCCGATCGCCTCTCCCTCAAAAGGTTGATTTTTTTGAGACGCCGCTGCTATTTCTTGGACGCCTGTCGCGGCCTGTTGGGCGCGGCAAAACGGCCGCGTCAAATCTTGAAGCGTCCACAGAAACAGACCTAAGCCTTTTGGATCCCCTGCCAGGCAGTTTCTGGCGTCGACCTTCGTCCATTAGCACACAAGATCTTTATCATGGGTTCGGGAGGACACACCTCCTGCTTGATCCGGAATCGGTTTGCACATACGCGGGTCCAAAAGAGAGTTTTGGACGCAACCCCGGTTTTGAAATCGAAAACTCGGGGGTGAAGCTCAAGCTGAAATTTGCGGAGGTTTCATCCGAACCATTCGCGGCGCGAATCTTCGACGCCGTGGGATTTCACGTGGATCCTACGGACTACGCGCCACAGGTGAAGGTCCGTTACTCCCGGCGAATTTTCCAGGAGTTCAACCAGCGCAAACCCCTCCAGACCCGGTTCACGCTGTTTGGATTCATCCCGCTCTTCACTCTCGAGCTACAGCAACATTATGATCCGTTCAACTACATTACCGCCACCGTGTTGAGAAACGGCTCGCGCTGGTCCGGACCCGAGCTCAAGCGCAATTTATTGCGCAACCCTGAGGAACCCCGCGCTGAATTGGAACCGTCCAACTACCGCGCGGAAGTGGAAGAGCAGATCGATTATGTTGAGACAGCGTCCGCGAGTGTGCAGCTCAAGATCGGAAAAAGCATCGGGCCATGGGATTTCGGCCAACTGGGCCACGCGTCGATACGGGAACTGCGCGGCGCCGGGCTGCTGGCCGCATGGTTGGGCTGGTTTGACACCCGTTTTGACAACACGCGCCTGCGAGTTGTTCAGCGTGAGGGACGCCACGAATTAGAGCATTATTTTTCGGACCTCGGAGGCGTGCTGGGCAAAACCAGCGGCATTCTTTACGCCAGGGGTGAACTTCCAAACGCTTTCCCCTGGGCCTTCACCAAGCGGCCACTGCTGCAGGGGCCGCATCATCTGGCGGAGCCACTGCGATTCAGCGGGTACAAACCCGTGACAAGGACCGACGCATTTGCGGCCATGACACTCGATGACGCCCGGTGGATGGCCCGCCTGATTGCCCAATTGAACGAGCAGCAACTAGAGCAGGCCCTGGTCGCATCGGGTTTTGATTCGGCCCAGGTCAAATTGTATCTAGCCAAGCTGTTGAGCCGGCGGGAGCAAATGATGGCGGACCTTGGCCTGGCCAGCAAACCTTCAGCTGACAAAATGAATCGGCTTCTCTCATATGACCCAAGAAGAGAA
>DATGLT010000300.1:0-7144 GCA_035294005.1 Verrucomicrobiia bacterium | reverse complement strand
CGGTGAGGAAAGTTTCATTGCCGACAACGCATCACTCGGGGCGCCGCGAGTTCGGAACGGCGTCGTGACCATCGGTCCAAACCAGATTGGCCGTCGCGCGTTTATCGGGAACAGTGCCTTGCTCCCGCCGGGAAGCGCTATCGGCGACGACGTCCTCATCGGCTGCCTGTCCTGTCCGCCGGCAGAACGCGCAGATGCCCTTCGCCGCGACTCAGCCTGGCTGGGATCGCCCGCCTTGTTCCTGCCTCAAAGGATCAAAGCTGCTGGATTTTCCGAACAATCGACCTATTCACCCACGATTCGCCTTCGCGTGTTGCGGGCCACCATCGAGTTTGTCAGGGTGGTCTGCCCCTCAACCGGCTTTATCATTCTGACGAGTTTGCTTTTCTCCGCACTGCTGTTGTTACACGACTTGTTCAGCCTCGGTAAAACCTTGCTCTTTTTCCCCATTCTATACCTGGGCTGTGGCCTGGCAGCAGTTGCGTTCACAGCACTGGCGAAATGGATTTTGGTCGGACGGTACACTCCTGGTGAAAGACCTCTTTGGAGCACCTTTGTCTGGCGGAACGAATTAATCAATGCGCTGCATGAGCACCTGGCGGCGCCCTTTCTGGCAGGTGCCCTTGCCGGAACGCCCTTTATGAGCTGGTACTTGAGATTGCTTGGAGCAAAAATCGGGCGCCGGGTTTATATCGAAACCACAGATTTCAGCGAGTTCGACCTGGTTAAAATCGGTGACGAAGCGGCATTAAACGCCGATTGCACTATCCAGACCCACCTGTTTGAAGATCGAGTTATGAAAATGTCGAACCTGGAGATTGCCTCCCGTTGCAGCGTCGGCGCGCACGCGTTGGTGCTCTACGACACCCGGATGAGACCGGGTTCGACCCTGGGCCAACTCTCGTTATTAATGAAGGGCGAAGTTCTGCCGCCAGGCACCTCCTGGGCCGGCATTCCTGCGCGGCCCGCTGAAACCAGTTATCCTCGTGCCGCGAGGGACTTGTCCGACTGAATTCGCGCGCGCGGCACTTGACCGAATTCCCGGCTTGTATCAGATTGCACGCATGAACCCTTTCAGGCCGTTACAGCGGCTTTTTTTCTTATCGTGCGTTGTGTCCACGACCTCTGTTGCCCTGGGACAAGGCCAGATTGCTACCGGCACGTTGAGCAGCAGTGGCGCAGGCCCGTACTCGTACCTGCTGACTTTCAGCGATGCCGCCGGCGCCACCTCTCCAATAGGGAGCGTTTGGTACGCGTGGGTCCCTGGCTCTTTTTATTTGCCTGCAGTGCCCACCAGCGCATCGAGTCCTGCCGGCTGGACGGCGACCATATCGGCGAACTCCATCCAATACGTCGCCAACTCTGCGGCTAATGACATTCTGCCGGGTCATACGTTATCGGGTTTTGGGTACCTGGCGAACTTCACGCCGGCACAATTGAATGCTGCTCCCAATTCCGGGGTTTCTGTGGCGTATTCTGGAGGCCTGTTTTCTGACGGCGGATATACTTTTACGGTAACCCAAGCTGTGCCTGAGCCGTCCGCTCTGGGCCTGCTGGTTATCGGCTGCGGCTTATTAACGCGATTTCGAGGCAAGCGTGCCGAGTAAGGCCCGGTCCAAGTCATTAGGAGCTTGCGCTAGTGTAGTGGCGAACGGACGCTCTCCAGCCCCATTCCGAGATAACAAAGCACAGCACGGCCATTGCCAGCAGGATCACCAAAGGGCCGGTCGAAAACTTGTTCACCAGGACCCGGACTGGCACGTTTGAGACCAGGAGCATCGGAATGGCAAACGTAAAGAACGCTTTGAACAAGCCGTGGAACGCTTCATCCGGCATCCGCGCGACCTGGAACAGGTTGTAATATCCCCAAACGATTCCCTGCGCCCGCACCGTCCAGAAGCTGATGCTCGCCAGCAGAAACATCAGCGAATAATGGATGAGGATGCCTGCCAGGCAAAGAAGGGCGAACCCTGCCAATTGCTCCAGGGTGGGCACCAGGTGGAGCCGGTGACCGGCGTAAGCCATTACGCCGATGGCGGATACCGCATTGACGAACGCCCCAAGATCGACCTGGCGCAATGAAACAACAAACCTCGTGTTAACAGGGAGCAACAGCAGGAAGTCCAGCTTACCGCTTCGAACCAACTCCGACAGGTTCGTGCAGTTCACCAGGAAAAAGGCCTGGAAGATTTGCTGAATCAGGTGGCTGGCTCCAATCAGCATCACAACCTGCCACTTTGTCCACGTCCCAATATTGTCCGTGTGCAAGTAAAGTACCCCGATAAAGCTTAACTGCAGCGCGAACCAAAGCGATTCCACAACGATCCACATCAGGAAATTGGCTTTGAAAGTCATCTCCCGGCTGACGGAGTTTTTCCACAATGCGGCATAAACTCGCAAATACCTTCGCATTCCCGAACTGGATCCGGTTTTGGCCTGGTTCTGTTGAGCCGTCTTCAATCAGCCTCCAACGGCGGAATATTTGCGGATGCCTCGCATCCACATGAACCGGGCGAGTCCGTAACTCAGAACAACCCAGGCCGTTTGAACCACCAAGCCGCGAACCAATTCGGGTCCCGAGACTTTTCCCATGTAAATCGCCACCGGGAAATACATTTGATACGGGAACGGGGTGAAGAAAAGCGCCTCAGCCAACCCATGGGGCAGGATATCCAACGGGAAAAGGTGTCCACTGGCGATGTATTCGAACGCGAACAGGATGAAAATGAACGTGGATACTTCGAGAACCCAGAAAGCGAGCATGGCCATTGCGTAGCTCGTAAAGAACTGGAGCAAGGCCGTAAGGGCGACGGAAACTCCGAAAAGAAAAAAAGTTGGCCAATCGGCCGGAAAAACGAAGTACCGATGCAGACTCGCCACGAAAATGGCCAAGGGTATGAGCGCCACCGCCAGGTAAGTGACCCTGCCTGAAAGAAAGAGGCAAAGGCGATAAACCAGGTAATCGATGGGCTTGAGCAAGAACTGGCTGATGTTTCCGTCTTTAATATCAGCGGCGATTTGCCAGTCGTCCTCGTTCACCGCGGTCAAAGCGTCGACGATCGTGACCAAAAGATAATAGGAAATCATCTCCGCCAAAGTGTAGTTGCCGACCTCCGAGCCTGGCTTTTTGCCCGAATAGATGGTTTGCCAGACGTACAAGGTTGCGACGAGCGGAATGAGGCCGAACACCGTTCTTGCCAGGAAATTAAACCGGTACGTCAGATTGTTCTGAATTCCGACGTTGATGACGTGCCAGTACTTTTTCATCCGTGAGCGTGGGCCTACTGTAGCGTCGAAGTGCCGGTTTGTGAAGTTTGGCGCGAGCATGCGTGCCGCCCTGTTGCCACAGCCCAGGCCAAACCGTTTTGAAGTTGCATTGCCGCGCGGCGGGGCTGAAGCTTTAGCCACCACCGAACCTTGCTTTCATTCACAGCCTTATATGGATCACCTCAGACGAATGCGCCTGGTTTGCAACTCGATACTTCTGCTGCTTCTCGTGGGGAGCGTGCCATGCCAAGCCGTCTCTTCGGGCACAGTTTACCTCGTGGTCGGCTCGGATACGGCTATTTGGAATGCCGGGTGGACGGTGGATGTTTACACGCGAAACCCGTATTATCCCCAGGATTCATTGACTTCCTCGAACGCGCCGATCTTTCAGGTGATGGACCCCGCCTGGCGCCAACAGTTCAGAGATTCGTTTGGCCAACCAATTAAATTCACGTGGTGGATGATGGCTGGGAACATTTACCGGGACGCAACCAATATCAACGTGCCGCTGGCGAACACCATGACGTTGCACCTGATGCAAAAATACCACGGCGCGGCCATCCGCCAGTTCGGCGACGAATTATCGCTCCACTATCACACCTACATGTGGAGCGATTACAATGGGAACGGCGTTTATTATTGGAACCAGACGCGCACCTTTAACGAGCGACGCGATGATTTCGATGTCACCCTCTCACAGTTCCTGCTTGAGGAAGGGGTTTTTCCGGCATCCTTCCGGAGCGGTTGGCACTTTATGGACCAGGACTGGCAAAGCTATTTGAACCAGCTTATCCCATATTCTTTTCATAACAATTACGCGGCGTGGGTCCCGTGGTACACGAACCTGGGGCCGATTGCCGGTGTCGAGGATTGGTCGCATGCGCCTTCGACTTTCGTTCCGTTTCATCCTTCAACCAATGATTACCAGTTGCCCGGTTCCGGGACGGGCTGGAACGTGCGCTCGGTTAAAATCCCAAACTTAACCCAGCCAATTGTCAGCCAGATGTTCGGCCAGGCCGCCGCAGGCACTGACCAGGTGGCGTGTTTCTGGGATCATCTGCCGGAAAACTTTGTCACGAACATTGCCATGCTGGCTGGCTTTCTGTCGAAAGCGGCGTCGGATTATCCCGGTGTTCAATTCCGTTACTGCACCGCGGTCGAGGCTATGCAGCGTTGGCGTGGCCTTACCAACACCGCTCCGCCGCAATTGAAAGTCTTGGAAGATTTTTCCAGCCCAACGCTAAACCTCGTCATCAGCAGCAGCGCGCCCATTTTTCAACCCCGACCTTTTATTTGCTGCCGTGACGCATTCCAGCAATACCACACCCTCACAAGCCAATGCAAAGCTGTGGGGACAAACACCTGGGCTGTCGACCTTGGCCTGCCCACCAATCTCCTGGCTAGAGTTGCCGTGGCCGTTACGGACGAGGCTGGAAATGTCGCAATCCAAACTCTGCGATACCTTCCGGACGACCTCTACCTCGATAATGAAGACCCGCAATATAGCGAGGCTCAGGAAAATTGGACCACAACCACCAATGCGACATGGGGTACCACTTCGCGCGTCGCGGTGCTGCAGTCTAATGAAATGGCGCGGGCCAGTTGGTTATTGCCCGTGTCCTGGCAAGGATTGTACCGACTTGCCGTTCAGGTCCCTGCGTTTACCAACGCTGCCACCAACGTCATTTTCAATGTGCACCAGGCAGATAAACTTCTGCTGTCAACGCTTTTCCCAGCGGGCATTCCGACCCGTCAATGGGCGTTTATTGGCTCGGTGGCGCTGGATCCATCGCAAACGAATTGGGTCGACATGGTTGTTAATGGAACAAATCAACCGGGGGCGCTTGCCATTGCCGACGTGTTGCGCATGGTTCCTGTTTCATCAGCAACGGTTCCGCAGATGACCGACACATCGGCGCCGGTGTTCACTGCTTTCTCAAGTGGGTATTTGTTGAGGTTCACAGGCCAGCCTGGGGCACGTTATCTAATTCAGACCAGCGCAGAAGTGGACACAGGTTGGTCCACAGCACAGCAAGTCTCAGCTGGAACAGCCGGTGCGCTCGAGTTTCTGGATTACAAGCCTTCGATTGGCTCGAAGTTTTACCGCGTGACCAAAGAATAATTGGTCGAATTGGTGTGAACAGTGGCCGGTGTTGGCGCGTCGGTATGATTGGTGCTGCTGCGGTGTGCCTGGGTTGAACATGCCCTCAAAAACTGTTTGCAGCTTCACTCAGCGGTCGGTACGGTGAACGCGCAAAACTGCGGAGAGGCAAACGCCCTGGAATCCGTAACGTTCGGACAACGTTGCAGGCAAGTCGAGTTCGACGCCGACGAGAAGCGCGCGGGCCCGGTGGCGCGTTACAGATGAAGCACTGCGGCCCGGCGGCGACCACTGCAACCGACGAACAGTCCCTATGGGATCCAAAGCGACCCTTTAGCGGTTATTGCTCAGTATGACCAAAAAAACACTCACAAGCGACGAGATCACGAAATTGGTGGAAGGCCTGAACAGGTTGGCGCACAACCTTTGGTGGACCTGGGACCAGGGTGCGCAGGAGATCTTCCAGGAACTTTCCCCGCGGGGCTGGCAAAATCTGTATCACAATGCGGTTGCAGTTCTGGCTGAAGTAACCGCCAAGGAGCTCCGCGCCAGGTTGCGCGACTTGGATTTCGCGGAGAAAGTCCGAACCGTCCTCGAATCCTTCGATCGATACAT
Organism: Verrucomicrobiia bacterium; assembly: GCA_035294005.1. Classification (GTDB taxonomy): domain Bacteria; phylum Verrucomicrobiota; class Verrucomicrobiia; order Limisphaerales; family UBA8199; genus JANXQE01. Next base: position 1,161 of record DATGLT010000300.1, on the reverse strand, counting down.
GGACGACCAAGCCACCTGGGCGCACAAGAATGCCCCGGCGTTGCGGGCGAACCCGGTCGCCTACTTTTCAGCTGAGTTCGGCTTTCACGAGACGTTGCCGATTGCGGCGGGAGGCCTTGGAATGTTGGCGGGAGACCATGCAAAGTCCGCCAGTGATTTGGGGCTGGGCTTCGTCGGCATCAGTCTTTTCTACCGGGAAGGCTATTTTCAACAAGCAATCGATTCGAATAATTGGCAGACAGAATACTACACCCTGTTGAACCCGAAGAACCTTCCAGTCGAGCCGGTTTTGGACAAAACCGGGGCGCCGCTTGTGTGCCAGGTGGAAGTCGGGATGAACCAGGTGTTTTTTCAGGCATGGCGCGCGAACATCGGGCGGGCCGCGGTTTACCTGCTCGACACGAACCGGCCCGAAAATGAGCAGCATTTCCGTGACCTGACGTTGCGGGTTTATGGGGGTGACAGCACGACGCGGATCATGCAGGAAATGCTGCTGGGAATCGGCGGCGTGCGACTGCTGCGGATGCTGGGAGTCAATCCTTCGGTCTTTCACATGAACGAAGGTCACGCGGCGTTTCTGACCCTTGAACTGGTTCGTGAGAAAATGTCGTTGGGCAAACCACTGCAGGAAGCCATTGCACAAACCCGGGCCGAATGCATTTTCACCACTCACACCCCTGTCGAAGCCGGCCACGACCGGTTCAGCCCGGACCTGATGGACTACGCCATGCAACGGTTCCGCGGGCAAATCGCGGCGCCTTTTGCCGAACTCATGAAACTGGGGCGCGTAAACCCTCAGAACCTGCAGGAACCCTTCTGCATGACGGTCCTGGCCCTAAAACTTTCCCGGTCCGCCAATGCGGTCAGTGAACTCCACGGGCGCGTGAGCCGCCACATGTGGCATTCGCTTTTTCCGGGAAAACCGGTCGAGCAGGTTCCTATCGGCCACATCACGAACGGCGTCCATCTCCTGGGGTGGATGAAGGGAACCGTCCGCCGGTTCTGGCGGCGCAAGTTGACCGGCAGTTCGGTCAGCCCGGTTCCGGCCGAGTACCGTGTCCCGCCCGCCCGCTGGGAACGTGAAGTGACTTCGCCTGAATTCTGGCAGCGACTGGCCGACCCCAACTTTATCTCGGACGAGGAATTGTGGGCCTTGCGGTA
>DATGLT010000299.1:0-36356 GCA_035294005.1 Verrucomicrobiia bacterium | reverse complement strand
CGCGCGCGATCGCCAGAGTGTGCAGGAGCGTGTTGGTTGACCCCCCCATGGCCACATCCAGGGCGATGGCATTGTCGAAAGCTTCCACAGTGGCGATATCGCGTGGCTTAAGATCCGAGTTGACGACTTGAACAATGGCCCGAGCCGCCCGGTCGTACAACGCTTCGCGCTCTTTGGACACGGCCAGAATCGTGCCGTTGCCCGGTAACGCCATCCCAAGGGCCTCGCACAGGCAATTCATCGAATTGGCAGTGAACATCCCCGAACAGGACCCGCAGGTCGGGCAGGCACTTTGCTCCAGTTTTTTGAGTTCATCGGCTGTAATCTTGCCGGCCTGCAATTCACCCACGCCTTTAAATACAGAGATCAGATCCGACTTTTGCGTTGCCGGGCGCAAATGCGAAGGCAACTCGCCTTCGGCCGATTGCTGGGCAACGCCCGCCGCCATGGGTCCGCCGCTGACGAATACCGTCGGAATATTCACCCGCATAGCGCCCATCAACATTCCGGGCACGATCTTGTCGCAGTTCGGAATGCAAACCATTCCATCGAAACAATGCGCGCGGATCATCGATTCGACACAATCGGCAATCAACTCTCGCGAAGGCAGCGAATACTTCATCCCCCCGTGGCCCATGGCGATGCCGTCATCGACGCCAATCGTGTTAAAAATGAAGGGAACGCCGCCCGCCTCGCGCACCAGGCGCTTGACCAAAAGGCCGATCTCGTTCAGGTGAGCATGGCCTGGAATGCAGTCGGTATAACTGTTGCAGATCGCGATAAATGGCTTGTCCCAATCGGCTTCAGACTCAATTGAGCCGGTGGCTCGGAGCAGCGAGCGATGAGGCGCGCGTTCGAAGCCCTTTTTGATCATGTCGGAGCGCATAATGACAACAAACTACAACAGAATGATAAAGTTACCGAGCGCTCAAAGTAGTCCGCCGTAGCCGAAATATCGATAATTTTTTAGGCAAGGAGGCCCCGCTAGCCGGACCCGTGGATGACTTTTCCGTTCAGAATCGTGTATTCCACGCGCGCCTTGTCGATGTCATTTGGATCGGTCCGGTGCAAGTTCCGGTCCAAAACAATCAGGTCAGCCAGTTTTCCAACCGACAAGGTGCCTTTGGTGGTCTCGGAAAACTCTGCGTAAGCCGACCCGCGCGTATAAGCGTCGATCGCCTCGTCCAAGGTTATTTTCTGTTCGGGGATCCATCCCGCCGGATAGCGGCCGTCAAGGGTCTGGCGGGTCACGGCTGCTTTGATGCCCTGGAGCGGATTCAGAGGAGCTACAGTCCAATCGGAGCCAAAGGCCAACGTGGCGCCGGAATCAAGAAGAGACCGGAAAGGGTAGGCGCCCTTGCAACGTGGGGCTCCTAACCGTTTCTCACACCAGCGCCCGTCATCGGCGGCATGGTAGGGCTGCATGGAAGCGATGACGCGCTGCCGCGCAAAACGAGGGATTTCGCCCGGCCGAAGATGTTGCGCATGTTCGATTCGAAAACGCCGGTCCCTGGGTCCATTTAAGGCAGCGACTTCGTCGTAAACGTCGAGGATCCGAAGATTGGCCTCGTCCCCAATCGCATGGATCATGACCTGGAAGCCCAGCTTATCGGCAGCCGCGACGCGTTGCTTCATGATTCCTTCGGGGAACATTTGTTCGAACAAGAGGCCGCGATTGCCCGGGTCATCGGCGTATGGCTCGAAAAACAACGCGGTGGAGCTGCCAAGGCTACCGTCTGAAAAGCCTTTGAGGATACCGGTGCGCAACAGGCCGTCAGCGGTTTTTGGAAGTTGGGTTTGGATCAGCTTTTCCCAGCAAGTAATCGAGCGGGCGGCATAGATGCGGGTCTTGAGTTTGCCGTCATTGAGGAGGCGCAAGTAGATGTCAAGGTCATCGTCCGTTGAAACATCGGTGACGCTGGTCACACCGAGGGCCGCCGCGTGATCGGTGGCGGCAATGGCTGCGGCGTGTTTCTGCTCAAATGTTTTTGGCGGAATGCAGCGCTCGACCAGTGTTTGGGCGGAATCCTTCAAAATTCCAACCGGCTCGCCGGATTTGCTGTCGCGGACGATCACGCCTCCCGGCGGGTCGACAGTGGAGCATGTAATGCCGGCGAGGTGAAGGGCAAGGCTGTTCGCCAACGCCATGTGCCCGTCCAGGCGCGTGACCAGAACCGGATGCTCCGGTGTCAATGAATCTATCCAGTTCCGATTCGGGAGCGCCCCGCCCTCCCAGTTCTCGTGGTCCCAGTCTCCGCCCAAAATCCAAGTCCCTTTGGGCGCCTTCCTTGCATACTCGCCCAGGCGCAAGGCCATCTCCCGCGGTGAAGAGGATTCGCGCAGGTCGACGTTCGACAGGGAGAACCCCCCGGCCAGAAAATGCACGTGGGCGTCATTGAAGCCCGGCAACACCGTTCCTCCGCCCGCATCAATGATTTTGGTTTGGGGTCCCGCCAGGGCCCGAATTTCAGCATTGGCGCCGATCGCTGAGATGGTTTCCCCGTCAACGGCAATCGCTTCGGCCACGGGTCTTTGGGGATCGATGGTGTGAACCGAGCCGTTCAAGACAATCAGTTGCGTCCCGGCCATACTTTATATCCTCGTTTTCCGCATAATGATTTCGCAAGCTTTGGAACCGGCATCCGGAGTTCTCGCCGCGAGGGAGGGCATCCAGGCAATTGATACCGTCTCAATCTCTTGACTTGTTTACCGCATGTTTCGAAATTCAAGGACTCTAGGGACGAAGCGCACAAAAACACAAATGGAAACCTTACCGACAGTTTTACTCAAACCAGGGGAAGCCGACCGCATCGTGGCAGGGCATCCGTGGGTTTATCACGGATCGATTCTCCGCTCGACAGGCCCGATGCAGGATGGGGACCTGGTCCAGGTGAAGGATCACCGGCAGCGCTTTCTCGGAATCGGACTTTTCAATTCGAAATCGAAAATCAATGTGCGCATCCTTTCAGCGGAACGGGAGCCAATCGACCAGGGATTCTTTGAACAGAGAATCGGCGCCGCGTTGAAAGTGCGCCAAAAGCACATGGCCGGCTGCAGCTGTTTTCGAGCAGTCAACGCGGAAGCGGATTTTCTCAGCGGGTTGATTGTGGACAAGTATGAAGACGTGCTCGCGTTGCAAATCTCGGCTTTAGGCATGGAACGACGGAAGGAGCAAATCGTGGCGGCACTGAGAGCTCATTTTTCACCCAAAGCAATCGTGGAGAGGAGCGAAGTCGCCTCGCGCAAGTTTGAAGGGTTGCTGCCCGTCAATGGCTTGCTTTCGGGCGAGCTTGAGGGACCACGCAGCGTGAAGCTCAACGGCCTGAGCTTCGAGGCCGACTTGTTGGCCGGCCATAAAACCGGCTTGTACTTGGATCAACAGGTGAATTACAGGCTCGTTGGCGACCTGGCCAAGGACGCCCAGGTGCTCGACTGCTTCAGTTTCCTGGGTGGATTCGGCCTGCATGCCGCCCGGGCTGGAGCCGCGCATGTTCATTTCATCGACCAAAGCGCCGACGCGGTCGAAAGCTCGAAAAGAAATGCCGCCGCAAATGGTGTTGAAAGCAGGTGCTCCTTCGAAACGGCGAATGTCTTCGACTGGCTCAAAGCCCAGACCGCTGTTAAGCCGCACGAAAAGGTCGTACCGCGCTGGGACATGATTGTGTTGGACCCGCCCTCCTTTACCAGGAACCGCGCCTCAGTCCCGGACGCGCTGAGGGGATACAAGGAAATCCATTTGCGGGCGCTGAAACTGCTCAAACCGGGCGGCACCCTGGCAACGTTTTGCTGCTCGCACCACGTCGATGCGGGTCTGTTCCAGGACACCGTGCTGTCCGCTGCATACGACGCGCGAAAAATATTGCGGAGAACTGCGATTTACTCGCAAGCGCCTGACCATCCAATTATCCCGATGATCCCTGAAACCGAGTATCTAAAGGGGTTCGCTTTTGAGTTGGTGCGCTGAACCGGCAGGGGCGACTGCAACGGGATGGGAGTTGCCCGAAAGGAGGTCTCTTTGCCAGGACATCAGTTCAGAGACGTGTGCGTCCCAGTCATGGGCGAGATCGGATAACGTGGCGCGGCTGGCGATGAGGGTCGGATCGATATCCAGGTCGGCGGCACGCGCGTCCCGATGTTTTTGAAGTTCCATGAACTTCTTGCGTTGAAGATCGCTGGGCCGCCGAACGATCGGCCTAAGGATCTTCGGATGTTTGTCAGGGGGGATTCCCAAACCGCGAGCAATTGCCCTGGCAACGCCGGACCGGCGGCGTTCCGAAAAGTGCTTCGGAAACAGTGCATTAATCGGCCGATGCGAAACGGCAGCCGCCGCGATCGCAACCAGCAGTTCATGGCTTAGGATGAAAAAGGGCGGACGATTTGCGGCTACGGCTTCCGTCTCGCGCCATTGCCACAGCTCTTTCAAGACCGCCAGGCCAGCCCGGCCCAATGCGTGGCTGCCGCGCAACCGCCAGATTGAATCCATGTCGATAACCCGCGGCTGAGCAGAGTCGGCAATAAGGCGGGCACACGATTCGCGATGCCATTCCAGCCGGCCTTTGGCTTCCAACTCTCCTTTGAGCTTGTCCGAAAGAGCCTTCAGGTAATGAGTGTCGTTCCGCGCGTAACGTTCCATCCGCTCAGTTAAAGGGCGCACTGCCCAATTGGCTTTTTGTGGCCCCTTCTCGAGCTTCACGCCCAGGTAGGCATCTACCAGGTGGCTGAGACTGAATTGGCGCAGACCCAGCAAACGCGCAGCCAACATGGTATCAAAGATGGCGCTGGGCACAAACTCGTGATGCTTGCGCAGCAAGCGCAAATCGTAATCCGCGCCGTGCATAATAAGTTCGTGCCCGCCCAAAGCTTCAAGCACCGGGTCCAACACCATTTCTGCCAAAGGATCAATGAGCGTGTCCCGGTCTATAGTGCTGATTTGAATCAAACAGACCTTCTCAGGATAGGCATGAAGGCTGTCCGCCTCGGTATCCACAGCCACCCAGGTCGCGTTTCTCAGTGTCGGAAGAAATTCTTGGAGCTTCTGTTCGTTATCTACCACTGGTCGGAAATATATTTGTAAATACGCAAAGGGCCAAACCTAAAAAGGTTATAGGGCAGCCGGGCCCCCTGCCCGAATCGCCTCACAGATTAACCCGCGAAATCCACTTCATTATCAGTGACGCGGGTTCGGCCATCGCCCCGCCTTGATTCGGCGTGAAGCTTCTTCGTATGATTTTCAAAGATGAATTTAGCCTCTGCTTTCGGTGCCTCCGTCAAAAAACGGCCGCAAAAGACCGCGTTGTTCTGGGGTGACCGCGAATATACCTACAGCGATTTGTGGGACCAGGCAAACCACGTTTCCGAACGGCTAAGGTCCGAATTTGGCGTGAAGAGCGGCGACCGAGTCGGGTTATGGCTGAAGAATTGCCCGGAATTCGTGGGCGGATTATTCGGCATTCTTCATGCCGGCGCCGTTGCGGTGCCCATCAACAACTTTCTCAAGCCAGATGAAGTCAATTTCATAGTGGCTGACGCTGACATTGACGTGCTCATAACGGATACCGAACTCGGCTCGCATTGCCGGTCTCTTTTGGCGGTCCGGCCTGGCCTTAGGCTTCTGAACGTGGAAGCACTGGAGGAACCAAAGAGTAATCAGGAACAAACCGGGCATTCCCATCACCGCGTTCATGCTTCCCCGGATGATCTTGCGGTCCTGATTTACACTTCCGGCACAACGGGACGCCCCAAAGGAGCGATGCTGACGCACGCCAACCTCCTCCACAATGTCGAGAGTTGCCGGATCGTGCTTCAGACAGTTGAGCTGGATCGGTTTGTCGTTCTGTTGCCGCTATTTCATAGCTACATGCTTACGGTGGGCTTGCTGCTCCCCTTTTTGGTTGGTGGCTCGATAGTCCTGGTCAAGTCGCTCCATCCGGTCCGCAATGTCTTGCAGGAAATCCTGCAGCGCCAAGCCACGGTGCTGCCGGCCATCCCTCAGTTTTACAGGAGCATGGTCAATGCGCAGATCCCAGTGCCGCTTCCCTTGCGCTTGTGCGTCAGCGGCGCGGCGCCTCTGCCCGTCCAGGTGCTTCGCGAATTCGAGGAAAAATTCCATATACCGCTTATCGAAGGCTACGGCTTGAGCGAGGCCAGCCCTGTGGTAACGAAGAATCCATTGGATGGCACCAGGAAACCCGGCTCCATCGGCCTGCCGATTGCCCACGTGGAGGTCAGTATCCAGGACGAATCCGGGCGCTTGCTCGGGCCCGGCGAGATTGGCGAGCTGTGCGTTCGCGGAGGCAATGTGATGCGCGGTTACTGGAAACAACCCGAGGAGACCGCCAAGGCTATCCGGAATGGATGGCTTCTGACCGGGGACATCGGTTACCGCGATGAACAGGGTTACTATTTTATTACGGACCGCAAAAAGGACATGATCCTGGTCAATGGCATCAATGTCTATCCCCGGGAAATAGAGGAAGTGATGTACGAATTCCCCGGAATAAAAGAGGCGGCAGTCGTCGGCAAGCCGGACTCCAGAAAAGGAGAGCAACCGGTCGGCTTTGTGTCCCCCAATGACGGCCAGAACGTGGATGAAGGCGCTTTGCGGCAATTCCTCCGCAAACATCTGGCAGATTACAAGGTTCCCCGAACCATCGTCGTTATGGCGTCCTTGCCCAGAAACGCCACGGGTAAAATCCTAAAAACCACCCTCCGACAAATGCCCGTAGACGTGTAATACGTTCGAGACTCTTCTCCCTTGGATCGAAAGAAACCAGTTTGGGTTTCCTTACTGCGCGGACGCCGGCCATACCCGTTTTTCCCTAAAGGGCCGGTTTTCCAGGCTAGTACTCACGAGGGATCTCAGACCGGAGTCCAGCTTGCCAATGTTAAGTTTATAACCTATTTATTACGAGCCACATACATAATTATTGAAGTTGCTTTAAAATCGGCCCTTTAAGCGGCCGAATCCCAAAACTGCCCTTTACGAGTTGACGGTGGGGTGAGCCGCTGCCTAAGCTGGTGTCACTGCCGTGGCGCATGAAGCGTCAGGCAGCAAATTTTTTATGCCCGAAGGATACTGCGTCAAATGTAAGGCTAAGAAGGAAATAATCGATGCGGTCGAAGAAACGATGAAAAACGGGCGCAAAGCCATCAAAGGCAAGTGTCCAACCTGCGGGACAGTAATGTTTAAGATTTTGGGAGGGAAAGCTACGGCGGCCGCGGCTCCGGCCGAGCCGGCGACGCCGCAGTCGGGCAAGCCCTCGTCGACACGTTAAGGATATGGCCCAACAACTCGCATACGTCATCATAACTCCGTATTCGCTGCATAAGTCGCGCACGGGCGGGATTTTGAGCCGGCTGATAACCCGCACGGGTTTGGACCTCGTCGGAGCCAGAATGTTCGCGCCGAGCGCGGAGCTGGTGAAAAAGTATTCCGAAGAAACGATTTCGGCCAACGACCCCCAGGATCGGCGGATTCAGGAGCTGATCTACAACTACATTTTGCAGAATTTCTCGCCGGACGCGAAATCCGGGCGCAAGCGCAGAGTGATGATGCTGTTGTTCCAGGGCGAGGATGCGGTGCGCAAGACGCGGTCGGTGGTGGGCAACATCACCACCGAAAGGCGCGGCGGGGAAACCATTCGCGACACGTATGGCGACCTGATCCAGGACGAGAACGGCCAAGTCCGCTATTTCGAGCCTGCCGTTTTGGCTGCTCCGACGCCCGAAGAAGCCGAGTCCAAGCTTCGCCTGTGGGCCCAATACTCCGACTCGGACGGGGGCGTTTTGGAAAACGTCATCGGTTACCAGCCGAATGAAAGGCCGCAGCGCACGTTGGTGCTTATCAAACCGGAAAACTTCCGGTTTCCGACCGGCCGCCCGGGCAACATGATCGACTTCTTCTCACGCACGGGTCTTTTCATCGTGGCCGTGAAAGTCCACCGGATGAGCGTGGTTCAGGCCCTCGAATTTTACGGGCCGGTGAGGGAAGTCCTGCGGTCGAAGCTCAAGGACATGGTGGCGTCGAAAGCCAAAGGATTGCTCGAAAAGGAATTTGGATTCAAGCTCGGTCCAACCGAAGAGCAGCAGCTGGGCAACGTGCTGGGACCGGTTTTCGGCGACAGCCAGTTCGAAAACATCGTCAAGTTTATGTCCGGCCGCGCGCCGTCCGAAACCGCCCCGGAGGATCAAAAAAAGCCGGGTACCGAAAAGTGCATCGCCCTGGTGTATGAAGGCGTTGAGGCAGTCGGCAAGATCCGGGACGTGCTCGGGCCGACGGATCCATCCAAGGCGCCTCCGGGCTCGATCCGCAGAGAATTCGGCCAGACCATCATGGTCAATGCGGCCCATGCCAGCGACTCCGAAGAAAACGCGAAGCGCGAAATGGGGATAGTGAACGTTGGGGAAAACACGTTCCGCCAGATTGTCGAGCAGTTCTACGGAAAAGTGAAGTAGCGCGCTGCGGAATGCCTGTCGCGAAGTCAGGGCTCCACTCCCTGGGCAAGCCATCGCAACCTCGAGACCCGTCACCGGGGAGGTGCGCCACCCTACTCTGCTGCCCAAATTTGCATATCCCTGCTCAACCGGTCGAGTAACCGCGCATCCGCGGGCGGAAATGTATAGTTGTTTAATTGCTCGCGCGTTACCCATCTGAGGTCGGCGCAACCGACGGCTCGAGGCTCACCTTGTTTTAAAGAGCAGCGAAAGAACTTCAAGCGAACGGTTTTTTGCGGGTAATTATAGGTCAAATCCTCCAGCAACTCCCCCGCTGTCACTTCGATTCCCAATTCCTCGACCAACTCGCGTCGCAGGCATTGCTCGAACGATTCACCCTCCTCCCGCTTGCCGCCCGGGAATTCCCATAAGCCCCCCAGGTGCGCTTGGGCAGGGCGCTGGGTGATGAGCAATTGACCGCGCCTGAAAACTAGGCCGGCGGCGACATCGATGATTTCAGCGCCCAACGCTTTTGTAAATAAAGCCGAGTCGCTCCATTTCGGCCGGATCGAAAAGGTTTCGTCCGTCGAACATGATCGGGTGAGTCAGGCTTTTGCGCACTTTTTCGAGGTCCAGCTTCTTGAACTCTTCCCACTCGGTTGCGATAACAATAGCGTCACAACCTTCGGCCACGGCGTTCATGTCCTGGACAAAAGTAACGTTATTCAGCACCGCTCGCGCCTTATCCATGGCTTTGGGATCGTAAACATTCAGGGTAGCGCCTTCTTTCTGCAGCCGATGGCACAATTCAATTGCCGGGGACATGCGCACGTCATCGGTGTTTTGTTTGAACGCCAGGCCCAGCACACCGATTTTCTTGTCCTTCAACACCCATAGAGTCTCGACGATTTTCTTGATGAACCGGTTCATCTGCTCGGAGTTGATCTTCTGCACCTCTTTGAGCAGACCAAAGTCATAGCCGACCTGCTCGGCAATTTTGATGAAGGCGCTCAAGTCCTTGGGGAAGCAACTGCCGCCAAAGCCAAGAGAGGCGTTCAGGAACCGCTTGCCAATCCGGTCGTCCATCCCCATCCCGTGCGCCACTTCCTGCACATTGGCCCCCGTGGCTTCGCACAGCACGGAGATGGCGTTGATATAAGAAATCTTCAGCGCCAGAAATGAGTTCGAGGCGTGCTTAATCAGTTCGGCAGAATTGATGTCTGTAACGATTAGGGGTGCCTTGAAGGGCGCATAAACCTCCTTGAGCGCTGGAACGGGCCGTTGCGATTTGACTCCAATAACAATGCGGTCCGGCTTCATAAGATCCTCTACCGCAAACCCTTCTCTCAAGAATTCAGGGTTGCTGACGACGTCGAACTCCACCTTAGCTTTGCAATAACGTTTGATCGTTTCAGCAACTTTATCGCCGGTCTTGACGGGAACCGTGCTCTTGTCGACCACGATTTTGTAGATGGTCATTGCGCCGGCGATCTCGCGGGCGACTTTTTCGATAAAGCTCAGATCGACCGAACCGTCGTCTTGCGGCGGAGTCGGCACAGCAATAAAAATAATATCCGAGTTCCCGACGCCCTCAGCGGTGCTTGTGGTAAAGCTCAACCGTCCTGCGGCGGTATTCTTCCGGACCAACTCTTCAAGACCCGGCTCGTAGATGGGAATGCCCCCTGCCTGAAGGGTTTTAACTTTAGCGGCATCGTTATCGACACAAATAACGCGGTGCCCCACTTCAGCAAAGCAAGTCCCGGTAACGAGGCCTACATAACCGGTGCCGATAAGAGTCAGGTTCATACGAAATCAACCGCAACGAGACAGACGGTTTCAGCCGAAACCTGCCGGAACCCCGAGCAGGGCTAAAAGGGAACCACCGGGAAAGTACCACCCGCGCTCCATTTGCGGCGACTACTTTTTCTGGAGCAAGGGCGCCAGGTTGGTCATGGAGGTTGTGGCAGGCGGCGGAGGGGGAGCGGGCGCAAGACTTGGATTCCTGGCAATAAGCTCTTCCAGGCGCACACCGGCTTCATTGCCCAAGGTGGAAAGGGGAGCTGCTCGCTCGACTTCCTGGTAAAGGTCGCGGGCTTGTTCCACCTTGTTTTGGGAGGCGTACAGCCGGGCCAGGGAAAACTTGGCTTGTGGAACGAAGCTCTCGTTGGGGTGGCGGGTCACCAAGTCCTTGTAGGCGCTGATAGCTTGGTCGACTTTGCCCTGAGCATCCAGGCAAGCCGCCACTCCAAGCAGCGCTTCTCCCATAAATGGGCCGCCTTGGTACTCCCGGGTGAACCGTTCAAATTGCGTTTGCGCCTCCGAATACTTGCCCTGCGTAAAGAGGCTGCCGGAAGCCAGCAAAAGGGCCCGGGCGCCGGAAATGGATTTGGGATACGTTTGGGCGACCTTGAGGTAGGCATCGGCGGCTTCAGCGCGGGTGCTGGCGCCATCCAACTGGCCCGCAGCGACCTGCGACAACGCAATTCCAGCATCAATCTGCTTCTGTTCGCGTTGCCAAAGAACGAACCAAATCACCAGGCCAAGGACAACCGCCGCCACAATCCCGAGAACGATCTGCCGCTTATTCGTATCGAACCAGAGCCATAGCCGATCACTCATCGGCAGTTCCGCCACATTCGCATCCATATTCTTTTCCAAGATAGAGTTGGTCATGATCCGCGGAGCGCTTTAAAAGGCAAGTGTGAAGTGGGCATTTTCGAGATTGCGCGGCCCGAGGTCTCACCCTTTATCGGACTCTCGGATCGGGATCAATGGTGCTGACGGCGTTTGACTTTAAGCTGCGCCAAGGAGTGAGAAAGCGCGGCGCTAACAACGGCGCTTTCCTCATCGTCAAGATGCTCAGCCAGCCGCGTTTCGGCTCTGCGCCGGGCTTCCTCTGCTTTTGCCTCATCGATATTCTCCGCCCGGATCGCCATGTCGGCCATAATCGCTACCCGCTCGCCTGTTACCTCGACGAACCCTTCGCCAACGGCCAGAAAACATTCCCGGCCATCTTTTCGCGCGATTACTTCGCCGGGCACAATTTGGGTCAGCAACGGCACGTGCTGCGGATAGATCCCCATCTCGCCTTCAATCCCGGGCAAGGTGACCATCTCCACGTCTTCCGAATAGGCCTGGGAATCTGGAGTAACAATCTCGAGTCGGAGCGTATTCGCCATGGCTAAGCCTGGTTGATTTCCTCGATCCCGCCCTTCATGTAGAAGTTGCCTTCGCCAACGTCGTCATGTTTGCCTTCCAGGATTTCCTTGAACCCGCGCACCGTCTCCGCCACGGGCACTTGTTTGCCTGGACGCCCCGTGAAAACTTCCGCCACGCTGAACGGCTGGCTGAGGAAGCGCTGGATCTTGCGGGCGCGAAACACGGTCAATTTGTCGTCAGGAGACAATTCATCCATGCCCAGAATCGCGATGATGTCCTGGAGATCCTTGTAACGCTGGAGCACGCGTTGGACGCCGCGAGCCACATCGTAGTGATCTTTGCCCACAATTTCAGGCGCCAGCGCCCTTGAGGTTGAGGCAAGCGGATCGACGGCAGGGTAGATCCCCAATTCGGCGATCGATCGTTCAAGCACGATCGTAGCGTCCAGGTGCGCAAAGGTTGTGGCCGGGGCCGGGTCGGTCAAATCGTCGGCCGGCACGTAAACCGCCTGGAAGGAGGTGATTGAACCTTTCTTGGTCGACGTGATGCGTTCCTGGAGATCGCCCATCTCGGCGGCCAGCGTGGGCTGGTAACCTACGGCGCTGGGCGTGCGGCCCAGCAGCGCCGACACTTCCGAACCCGCTTGCGAGAACCGGAAAATGTTATCAATAAACAGCAGCACGTCCTGATTCTTCTCGTCGCGGAAGTATTCCGTGATCGCCAAACCGGACAATGCCACGCGCAAGCGCGCGCCGGGTGGCTCGTTCATTTGGCCATAGACCAGGGCGATCTTGGATTCGCTGAGATTTTTCTGCTTGATCACCCCCGCTTCGGACATTTCGGTGTAAAGATCGTTGCCCTCGCGCGTTCGCTCGCCGACACCCGCGAACACCGAGACACCGCCGTGCAGCTTGGCGATGTTGTTGATCAATTCCATGATCACAACCGTCTTGCCGACGCCCGCGCCACCGAACGCGCCCACTTTGCCGCCCTTGAGAAACGGACAGATCAGGTCGATGACTTTGATCCCGGTGGTCAGCACCTGGGGCGAAGTCGATTGGTCGACCAGCGGCGGCGCCGGGCGATGAATCGGGTAAAACTTCTCCGCGTTGACCGGTCCGCGCTCGTCGACCGGATTTCCCGTCACGTCGAAGACACGGCCCATGACGGCATCTCCGACGGGCATGGAAATCGGTTTCTCGGTGTCGATAACCTCGAACCCGCGCTTGAGCCCTTCGGTGCTGGACATGGCCACCGTGCGAACCCACTTGTCGCCCAGGTGTTGCTGAACTTCGAGGGTCAGGCGCGAGGGCTGATCCTGGACCTTGTAGTCCACGGTAAGCGCGCCATAAATCTCCGGAACTCTTCCCGGAAATTCAACGTCGACCACGGGGCCGATGACTTGAACGATTTTGCCTTTATTCATGTGAGGTGTTGAAAAGTTATCCGAGTGCCACGGCGGCGCTGGCGATTTCCAAAAGTTCCTTGGTGATGCTTGCCTGGCGCATCTTGTTGTATTCGAGCGTCAGGTCTTTGATCAGTTGATTGGCGTTGTCGGTGGCATTCTTCATGGCCACCATCTTCGCGCTTTGTTCGCTGGCCTTGGCTTCCAAAAGAATTTGGTAGACCTGGAAGTTGAGGCTGTGAGGCAGGAGCGCTGCCAAGACATCGTCCGCGCTGGGCTCAAAAATGAATTCGGTCGAGCCGTGCAACAACTGTTCCTCCTTTTTATCGGTGGACATACCCGCGTTCACGGCCTTGATGTCGCCAATCGGAAGGAAAGGCCGCAGCTCCGGTCTTTGGGAAAGCGTGGAAATAAAGGTCGTAAAGAGGATATCGACCCGATCGACATCTCCTTTGAGGAACAGTTCGCGCGCAAACTTGGAGACCGCCCGGGCTTCGCTGAAAAGCGGCGCGTCTTTGTAGGTGAACTCCGCCGCCAGATTTCGCCGGGCGCGAGTCACAAACTGGGCCGCTTTGCGTCCGGCCGTGATGTAAACTGTGTTGGCCTTGTCGAACTTAGCAGCTTCCCGCATAAGGTTGCTGTTGAGAGCGCCGCACAGGCCTTTGTCGGTCGCCACCAAGATGACAGCCCGTTTGGGGCCGTCGCGTTTCTCCATCAGCGGATGGGTGAAATCACCGGCATGGTAGGTCACATTGCCGAGCACCTGGTTCATGAGCGAGGCGTAAGGGCGCCCCGCCAGGGCGGCCTGCTGCGCCCGGCGCATCTTCGAGGCCGCGACCATCTGCATGGCCTTGGTGATCTTGGCCGTGTTCTTGACCGAGTTGATTCGGCGTCGTATGTCGCGTGTGCTGGGCATGCCGCGGGCGGTTGCAGGTTGAACTTATCGGGTTATCAGGTCCAAGCGCCTTAAGCAGGTTTGTACGTTTGCTTGAACTCGGTGACCACCGATTTAAGATCGCCAGCCAGGGCGTCGCTAATTGCCTTTTCCTTGCTGATCCGGCCCATCAAATCGGCTTTCCGGCTGGTCAGGTATTCCGTCAGCTTGGTCTGAAAATCCTTCACCTTCTCCACAGCGACGTCGTCCATATACCCATTTTGCACAGTCCAAAGGATGGCGACCTGGACCTCAACCGCAATCGGGTTGTATTGCGGCTGCTTGAAGACTTCGATAATGCGCTTGCCGCGCTCGATCTGAGCCTGGGTTTTGGCATCCAGGTCCGAGCCGAATTGAGCAAACGCAGCCAATTCACGGAATTGGGCCAGATCGCCTTTGAGCCGGCCGGCGACCTGCTTCATCGCCTTGATTTGCGCGGCCGAACCCACACGCGAAACGGACAAGCCGACCGAAATGGCAGGACGCACGCCCTGGTAGAACAAGTCGGTTTCCAGGTAAATCTGGCCGTCGGTAATCGAGATGACGTTGGTGGGAATATATGCCGAGACGTCCCCGGCCTGGGTTTCAATGATCGGGAGACCCGTCAAGGAGCCGTTGCCGTATTTCTCGCTGACGCGGGCGCAACGCTCGAGCAGGCGGCTATGCAGGTAAAAAACGTCACCGGGGTAAGCTTCGCGGCCAGACGGCCGTTTGAGGACGAGCGAGACCTGGCGATAGGCGACCGCGTGCTTGGACAAGTCGTCAAAAATGATCAAGGCGTCCATTCCATTATCCATGAACCACTCACCCATGGCGGCCCCGGCGAATGGGGCGAGGTACTGGTTGGTGGCCGAATCGGACGCCGCGGCGGCGACGATGATGGTGTAAGGCATTGCGCCGGCCTCTTCCAACACGCTGATCACCCGGGCGATGTTCGATTGTTTCTGGCCAATCGCGACATAGATGCTGTACAGCGGACGATATTCCTTGTCGCCGGCGGCTTCTGCCGCCTTATTCATGCGCGCCTGGTTGATGATCGTATCGACGCCAATCGTCGTTTTGCCGGTCGAACGATCGCCGATGATCAATTCACGCTGACCTCGGCCAATCGGAATCATGGCATCGATCGCCATAATCCCTGTCTGCACCGGTTGACTGACCGAGCGGCGGCGGATGATGCCCGGGGCAATTTTCTCAACGGGGTACGCGGTTTCGGCCTTTACCGGGCCCTTGCCGTCGACGGGTTGGCCCAGAGAATTGACAACGCGCCCCAACAAGCCCTTTCCCGCAGGTACTTGAAGAAGTTTCCCCGTCGTTCGGACCTCCTGCCCTTCCCGGATACTGGTGTAATCACCCAGGATAATCGCGCCGACTTCGGTTTCTTCCAGATTCAGGGCGAGACCCGTGACGCCGTTGCCGAAATCGAGCATCTCGTTGAGCATGGCGTCGGTCAGGCCTTCAATTTTGGCAACACCGTCGCCGATTTCCCGCACGGTCCCCACGTTTTGTTTTGAGGCGGTGTTTTTAACGCCCGCGATTTGGGCTTCAATTTCCTGTAATAAGGTACTCATGATTCTCGGTTGCTGGTTGAGTCGAGAGCGGCCTGGCTCTCTCAAGATTCAATTCTAAAAACTTTCCTGCAGGGCGGCGAGCCTGGCCTGAACGCTGCCATCATAAACGTCGCTCCCTACTTTGATCCGCATTCCGCCAATCAGGGCGGGATTTTGCACAAAAGCCGTACTGAGCCCCGGCCCATACACCCCGGTTAGGGACGCCTGCACCGATGCCTGCAGATCGGCAGACAACGGCAATGCGCTTTCAATCCGGGCAGTTCGCCGTTCAATGTCCAGTTTCACCAGGCGGTGAAAGTGAGACAATATGGCGATGTACCCCCGGGGCTTGCTCGCCAGGACCTGTTTCACGGCTTGGCGGACCTTTTCGTCATCGAGCAATCCGTTTTGCAGGCAACTCAGGAACAATTCCTTGGCGTCGCGCCGGGCCTGTTTGGAAATCTTCATTGGTTCAGGAGACCTGGCGCGCGGTTTCTTCGGCCAGGCGGCGCTGGTCTTCCGGTGTCAAAATCTTGCCGGTGACGGTCGCGGTGGTCTGCACCACGAGCCGGCCCACTTCGCGTTTGAGTTCGGCCAGCATGCGCGCGTGGTCCGCCGCAGCGGCCTCGCGGGCTTTGGCGATGATTTGTTCGGCAGCAGCGATAGCTTTTTGAGTTTCCTGCTCCTGCACCTTGGCGGCGGCGGCGCGGGCCTCTTCGATAAGCCGGGTAGCTTGAGTGTTTGCCTGTGAAAGGACCTCGAGCCGCTGCGCTTCGGCCCGG
Organism: Verrucomicrobiia bacterium; assembly: GCA_035294005.1. GTDB lineage: Bacteria > Verrucomicrobiota > Verrucomicrobiia > Limisphaerales > UBA8199 > JANXQE01. The sequence goes on along the minus strand of DATGLT010000299.1, from coordinate 20,093 downwards.
GCGAGCTCCGCTTTAATTTTTTCCGCATTGGCCAGCCCCTCGGCGATTCGCTGCCGCCGCTCTTCGAGCATCGTCAGAACCCGCTTATAAGCAAAAAAATACAGCAGGATACAGACGATGATAAAACTGACGATTTGCGCGAACAGGTGCGGCCAATCGACCCCGAACGTATTCGCGATTTCTTTGACTTGATCCATAAGGACTTGATGTTGCGGAGAAGGGCGCGAGCCACAGTGACTCGCGCCCTCTCAGTAACTCTTCACTGGCCGTTGAATTTAGCGAGGAACAGAGCGTAGAACACGATCGCTTCGGCGAAGGCAATGGCCAGAATCGACTGGACCAGGATCTTCGTCGCGGCCCCGGGATTGCGTCCCACCGCTTCGGAAGCTTTCATGCCGATGAAACCCACGCCCAGAGCCGCACCAAGCGCGGCCAGCCCGACGTGCACGTTTCCGTTCAACTCTGCCAGCATTGGCATTAACGACATATACTTTTTCCTTTCTTTCTGTGGCTCGCCGACTCCCGCGATTGAACACGGTCAAATCGGCGAAATTCTTGCAACTCAATGATGCGCCGCTTCGTGGCCTTCGTCGTGCTGGCAAATCAGCATTGTGAAGACCGCTGTGAGCAGCATGAAGACCATGGCTTGAACAAACCCGACCAGCAGTTCCATGAAGTAAAACGGAATGGGCAGCAGCCACCCGAAACCCGGCACCAGCTTGGACATCGCTTCGAGCATGTTCTCGCCCGCAAAGATGTTTCCGTAAAGACGAAAACTCAGCGACACCGGCCGGAACAAAATCGAAAACACTTCAAGGCAACCAACGGCGAAAAACACCACCACCATGAGCGCTTTCAAAAAGCCGCTCGTTTCTCCCTTGGGCGCAAAAACGTGCATCAAAAACCCAACCGGACCGATCTCACGCAGCGCCCAGTAAACCCAGCAAACGAAAAACACCAGCGCCATCGCCAGTGTCATGTTCAAATCGGCATTTGCGCCCCGGAAAAACGGCTGGTCGATCTCGAAACCCTGCGGGGTTTTATGCCCCCACCCGACCGTTCCCAGGCCCGGCAATAGCCCCAGCCAGTTGCAGAACAAAATGAAAATGAACACGGTCGCGAAAAACCAAAAGGTGCGCTTCACCAGGTGCTGCCCTATGATCCCCTCCAGGAAATCATGCAGACTTTCCACCATCCATTCCCAGAAGTTTTGAGCCCCGTCGGGAATTTCCTTCATGTTCCGGGTGGCAATCTGGGCAAAGACGATTAGGCCGATGGCGACAACCCAGGTCACAACCATCGAATTGGTGATCGGGAAACCCAGCGGCCGAGCTATCTGCACGGCGCTCTGCGAGAGCCCGTGCTCCTCAGCTTTGCCCGCTTGCTCAGCGGCCGGCGCTTCCGCGCAAAAAGCCGCCAGGGGCAAAACCGCCCATAGCACAAACACTAAAATAGGTTTCAGTAATCTCATCTGCTTTTGGACCGCGGTTCCAAGCGACACCAAGCCCTTCGGTGTCAAACCGCCGTCTTGAGGTCGAAGCCCGCAAAAGCTGCCTGAATGAAAATATTTTAACAAGGGTTTTTTTCAAGCAAACGCAAGGGAATTTATGAATGGTTATCCCAACTAGAAGCAGAGCGCATGAAGGGCCCAAAACCGTGGCCTGCTTACCCGGCAGCGGCGCACGAACCGGGCCTGGATCCAGCGGGTGCAAGGGCAAATCGCGGTAATCAGGGCCGGTTCAGAGAAGCCGCGGTTTGCTGAATCAGTTCCCAGCCGCGCCGGACATGTTCGGCTTCCGTATGAGTCTGGCCGACGCAAAATCTCAGGCAGTAACGGCCACCCAGAACGCAGTGAGTTATGTACATTTGACCCCCTTGATTGATCCGTTCCAGCAGCCTCCTGTTAAACTCGTTCCCGGCCTTGTGAGCGAAGCAGACGAGGTTCAAGGGGGCGGGTGCGGTCATTTCAAAATCCCGCGATTCCTCGACCCACCGCGCGAACACCTGCGCGAGCTCGACATGGCGCCGGATGTGATAACGCAAGCCTTCCAAACCGTAATGCCGGATCACAAACCACAACTTGAGGGCGCGGAATCGGCGTCCCAACGGGATATGCCAGTCCCGGTAATCGATCACCGCACCCGATTCAGTCGCCTGGTTCCGTAAGTATTCAGGCAAGACGCTTAGGGTTTTGATCAACACAGCCCGATCCGCAACGTAGAAGCAGTCGCAGTCGAAATTGGTGAACATCCATTTATGCGGATTGAACGCGTAGGAATCGGCGGCCTCAACACCCCGCTGCAAATGGCGAAATTCGGGGCAAACTGCCGCCGGCCCAAACATTGCCCCATCAACGTGCAACCACAGGTTCTCGCGGCGACAGACCTGTGAGATTTCGGGCAGCGGATCGAATGCGCTCGAAGACGTCGTGCCGAGGGTAGCGCTCACGAAAAACGGATGCAGGCCGGCGGCGCGATCCGCTTGGACCTGGTTCGCCAACAGGTCCGGCCGCATTGCGTATGCGGAATCGGCCTCAATCAGCCTGAGCTGACGCCTTCCAAGGCCGGCGACTTTCACCGCCTTTTCGACGGAGGAATGCGCGTGAACGGAAGTATAGGCAACGAGCTTGCCGTCGCAGCCGTGCTCGTTGGTTTGGAAACCGGTCGCGCCCTCGCGTGCGGCCAGCAGAGCGCAAAGCACCGCGCTCGAGGCGCTGTCCTGAATGACACCGCCTCCCGGCCCGGCTGATTTGAAATTATCCGGCAGCCCGACCATGTCCGCCATCCAATCGAGCACATGCGTTTCCAGTTCCGTGCAGGCCGGACTGGTCGCCCAGAGCATCCCCTGCACTCCCAGCCCGGCGGACAAAAGTTCGCCAAGAATCGACGGCCCCGAGGTGTTGGCGGGAAAGTACGCAAAGAAGTTGGGTGATTGCCAGTGGGTGATGCCAGGCAAAATCAGGCGGTCGATGTCCTCTAAAATCGATTTGAAAGGCTCGCCGTGTTCGGGCGCTTTGGACGGAAGGCGCTTCCTGAGTTCACCTGGATTGGACCTGGAAAGAACGGGAAAGGTTTCAATCCGCTTTTGGTAGTCGGCGATCCAATCGACCACCGAGTGGCCCCACTTGCGAAATTCTTCCGGAGGCATGTGGAAGTTCCGGGCTTCTGACATGCCGGCAGGATAGGCTCCCGGAAAGGAATCTGAAATGCGAAACTGATTCGGGTCTTCGCCTTCGACTTCTTACGCGAACCCCGTTCCGTAACCCCGATATTACAATTGTCATGTTTACACCGTCGACAAACGCGCCGATAACTTCGTGGGGATAGCCAGGAAAGTAAGGGACAACAGACAGTAGGATGGGGCAAGCGCCGGCAGAACATGCCGGCGCTTTGTTTTTGAATGCCGGCCTCACCGAATTCCTGCTCGCCAATGCGGAGTCTGCTGGCCACACTGCGCGGCTCATATGCGTTGGTCACAGACACTCATTCCGACATTGAAAGAAACGCCTGCGGAGGCCGAGATTATCTCGCACAAACTCCTGTTGCGGGCGGGCCTGATTCGAAAGCTGACCGGCGGATTGTACACGTTCCTGCCGCTGGGCTTGCGCGCGCTGCGAAAAGTCGAGCAAATCGTGCGTGAAGAAATGAACCGGGCCGGGGCGCTGGAAGTGCTCATGCCGGCTTTGCAACCTCCGGATATCTGGCAGCAGAGCGGCCGCTACGAGGCTGCGCAGGATGTCCTGTTTAAAGTGCGGGACCGCGCGAAAAAAGAATGGGTTCTCGGGCCGACACATGAGGAAGTCATCACCTCGCTGGTCGCCGGCGAAATCAGTTCCTACCGGCAGATGCCCAAAAACTTTTACCAGATCCAAACAAAATTCAGAGATGAAATCCGACCCCGGTTCGGCCTGATGCGGGCCAAAGAGTTCATCATGAAAGATGCGTACAGCTTTGATGCCACCGACGAGCTGGCCCAGGATAGTTACCGCAAGATGTACGACGCTTACGCCCGCATTTTTCAGCGGTGCGGCCTCAAAACGATCGCTGTTGAGGCCGATACGGGCGTGATGGGCGGAAAGTTTTCGCACGAATTCATGGTCCCGGCCGAAACCGGGGAAAATGAGGTGGTCTTTTGCGAAGGCTGCGGCTATGCGGCCAATGTTGAAAAGGCGACCAGCGGCGCGGCCAAGGCCGCCGCGACCGCCGGGGAGCAACCCAAACCCGAGAAGTTTGCGACACCGGGTGTCGTCACGATCGAGGCGCTGACGCGGCCGCCGCACAACGTTTCGGGGGACAAGCAGATTAAGACGCTGGTGTATATCGCCGACAGCAAAGTAGTGCTGGTGTTGTTGCGGGGCGATGACCAGCTCAATGAAGCCAAGCTGGCGGGCGCATTGGGGACTGCAACCTTTAGACCGGCAGAACCGGCTGAGATTTTCAACGCTCTGGGCGCCCATCCAGGCAGCCTCGGCGCGGTCGACGTAAAAGCGCACCCGGTTTATGCCGATGAACGACTGCGCGACGCCTCCGGCATGACTACCGGCGCCAACCAGGACGGCTTCCACCTGCGAAACGTTGTCATCAGCCGGGACATCGTCGTGAACCATTGGGCTGAACTGCGCGTGGTCCAAGCCGGCGAGCCCTGTTCCAAATGCGGGCAGCCCTTGAAAGTCCAGCGGGCAATCGAAGTCGGTCACGTTTTCAAGCTCGGAACCAAATACAGCATCGCCCTCAAGGCTTTGTTCCTGGATGAATCGGGGAAGCAACAGCCCGCAATCATGGGCTGTTACGGGATAGGTGTGACTCGCACGCTGCAAGCCGTCATCGAACAGAGCCACGATGACAACGGGATCGTCTGGCCCCTGAGCGTGGCTCCGTATGCGGTCTGTATCACGCCGCTCAACGTGGCCGCCGACAGTGAAGTCATGAAACGCGCCGAAAGCATTTACAAAGAACTCACGCAACGAGGGGTCGATGTCATCCTGGATGACCGCAACGAAAGACCCGGTGTGAAGTTCAAGGATTCCGAACTGGTTGGTTTTCCGATCCGGGTGGGCGTTGGGGAAAAATCCCTGGCCAAAGGTGAAATTGAGATAAAACCGAGGGCGGGAGCGCTCATTCCGGTCAAAGTTGAAGAGGCCGTCGAGCGAATCATCGCACTCATGAACGCGGGAACGCAGGCAAAGGGCCAGGGGTAAAACACAGGCCCCGACAGCCATGGAGAACCGGAAGCCCTCCAGGATAAGCCTATCGGGCTTGTGGAGCATTCCCGCAACCAGAGCCCTGGTGGCGTTGTTGTTCGTGTTCCTGCTGGGCTGGATTTTCAACGCGCAAGGAGCCTTCTTTAAAGTCGGCACACATAGGGATGCACTGAGGCAAGCTTCTGTCTATGGCATACTGGCTTGCGGCATGACGCTGGTCATCATGAGCGGCGGGATTGACCTGGCCGTGGGAAGTGTGCTGGCGCTCATCGCTGTGGCGTTCTCGCTGATGACCATTCACTGGGGGTGGTCACCATGGGTTTCACTGCCGTTGTCCCTTGGAGCAGGTTTGGTTTGCGGCGCTGTGTCCGGCCTGGTTACCGCTTCCTGGGGAATTCAGCCATTCATTGCGACCCTGGCGATGATGGTCTTCGCGCGAGGTCTCGCCAAAACCATGTCCGGTGGAATGAAGATTTCTACCGCCGTAAAAAACCCGGACGGCACCTATCGCTATGTGGACGTGCCGGCAATGTTCCGATTTGTTGACAGCCGTGTTTTGCACGGCCACCTGGCAGTCGTCACCGTCATCTTTCTGCTCTGCGCCGCCGCCGGCTGGGTGCTCCTGTCGAGGCACTGCCTGGGAAGATACCTTTACGCGATCGGCGGCAATGAAGAAGCCGCGCGCTTGTCGGGGGTTCCTGTCAAAAGGACAAAAGTCCTGGCCTATTCGGCCAGCGGGTTGATGGCGGCGGTCGCGGGGATTTGCCAGGCAGCACAGGAGCAACAGGGCGACCCCGAAGCGGGCGCGGGTTACGAACTGACGGCCATTGCCATTGTCGTCATCGGTGGCACGACCCTCAGCGGCGGCCGCGGCGGCATGGGCCTCACACTTCTCGGCACGCTCACTATCGGGTACCTCGACAAAATTCTAAGCATCAATGCCGTGCCCGAAGCGAGCCGATTGATGCTCACCGGCGCCATCATTATTGTGGCGGTTCTCGCCCAAAGACGGCGGAAAAGCTGATTTCCAAAAATCCTTTTCAACGCCGTACCAAGCCGCTATGAAATGCGGACCTATGCGACTCTTCAATCGCGCCACCCTTCTTTCATTGCTTTTCGCCGTTTCAGCACTGCTTTTGGCTGGATGCGGGCAATCCGAGTCCAATTCGTCCGGCGGCGCCAATGCCGTCGCCGCCAAGAAGCCAAAGTCCACCTACACCATCGGGATGAGCCAATGCAACCTGGGCGAACCCTGGCGGGTTGAAATGAACGCGCAAATCAAGGCCGCAGCTGACAAGCATCCGAACCTGCAGGTCGTCTTCAAGGATGCGCAGAATGACACCCTCAAGCAGAGGGCCCACGTCGAGGAGTTCGTCAGCGCAGGTGTGGATTTGATACTGATCAGCCCCAAAGAAGCTCAACCCCTGACCGAACCGGTGGCAAAAGCGATGGACGCGGGAATACCGGTCATCGTGTTGGACCGCGCGGTTCTCGGGGACAAATACACCTGCTTCATCGGCGCCGACAACAAAAAGATTGGCCACGCCGCCGGCGAATGGATTGTCAAAAAGCTCGGCGGCAAAGGAAAAGTGGTTGAACTGAAAGGGCTGATGACCTCGATTCCCGGCCAGGACCGCAACAGCGGTTTTCGCGACGCCATAGCTGGAACAGCCATTGAAGTCATATTCGACGCGGATATGAAATGGCTCGAGCCCAATGCGCGCCAGGAAATGGAAAGCGCCCTGGCCAGATTCAACAAAATCGATTGTGTTTACGCCCACAATGATCCGGGCGCGCATGGAGCCTACTTGGCGGCAAAGGCCGCCGGTCGCGAAAAAGAAATGATTTTCGTGGGCATCGACGCTCTGCCCCAGGAGGGCGTGGCCTACGTCCAGCAAGGGATTCTCGATGCGACCTTCCAATACCCGACCGGCGGGGCCGAGGCCATTGACGCCGCTTTGAAGATCCTGCAAGGCCAAACGGTGCCTAAAAAGATTGTCCTAGGGTCCAGAGTCTTCGACAAAGAAACGGTCGCCCAGGGCGGCCGGCCTTTGGAGTAATTTTATGAAATTATCATCGGCCTTCTGGTCTGCCGCCCTTTGCGCTGGGCTTATCGCCGGTCATGCGGCGGCGGAAACACTTTCTTACGTTGATCTCGTATCGCGTATCACTGACCTCGAATACCTGGCTACCCTTCCCCACCCGGGCGATCGATGCGCCCAATGGTCGAGCTACGACCGAAAAAGCCGCTACGATGCAGCAACCGATACTTACATCGACTGGGATGCCAACGGCGACGGCGGTGGAATCATTCGCAAAGAGGGCGACAAGGAAGTGCTCGCTGAGATGGACGGTCCCGGGTGCATTTGGCGGATTTGGTCCGCGTTGCCGCAGGCGGGCCATGTTCGAATCTATCTCGACGGCGCCAGCGACCCGGCGGTCGACTTGGCGTTCGAAGATTATTTCAATGGAAAGAACGAACCATTCACGCGCAGGACATTGGTCCACACCGTCGCCCGCGGTTGGAATAATTACACCCCCATTCCGTATCAAAAGTCGTGCAAAGTTGTGGCAGACAAGGGTTGGGGGTCCTACTACCACTTCGTTTATGAGACCTTCCCCACGGGCACCCAAGTACCCACTTTTCGACGCGAATTGGAGGCCGACGCGTTGGCAGCCCTGGACCGCGCGGATACGATCCTGAAGAATTGCGAACCCGTAAAACCCAGCACCGGTTCCAAAACACTTGAGCGAACAGTTGAACTCGGCGCCGGACGCAAAAACGCGATAGCCACTCTGAAAGGCCCGGCAGCGATTACGGGCATCAGGATCAAACTCGATTTGCCGCCCTCCCCCGCCGACCGCGACTTGCTTCGGGAACTCTGTTTGCAGATCACCTGGGATGGAGAGAAATCACCGAGTGTTTGGGCTCCCTTGGGCGACTTCTTCGGCACTGCACCGGGGGCAAATCCGTATCAATCGTATCCGCTCGGCCTGACTCGAGACGGCTGGTGGTATTGCAACTGGTATATGCCCTTCTCCAACGGCGCCCGGCTGGAGTTAGTCAACGACGGCAACTCCAAGCATCGAGTTCAGACTCAACTCACCTACGCGCCGCTTTCGCGTCCCGCTTCTCGGTTCGCGCGGTTCCATGCCAAATGGCACCGGGACGCGCTGCTCCCGGCCAGGGCGGATCGCAAAATCGATTGGACAGTGCTGCAAACAGGAGGGGCCGGACGCTTTGTAGGCATGATGCTGCATATCTGGAACCCGCGCGGCGGCTGGTGGGGCGAAGGCGATGAGAAATTCTTTGTTGATGGCGAGAAGTTTCCCTCGACGTTCGGCACAGGTTCAGAAGACTACTTTGGTTACGCCTGGTCGGACCCGGGTTTTTTCGAGCACCCTCTGCATAACCAGACTCATAACGACGGGAACAGCCGAGGGCACATTTCGGTAAACCGATGGCATATTCCTGACAATGTTCCCTTTCATACGGGATTCGAAGGCAGCATCGAGAAGTATTATTCGAATGAACGCCCGGCGCTGTACGCGGCCATGGCGTATTGGTATTTAGGCAGCGGCGGCAGCGACCCGTATCACGCAATACCTCTCAATCAGCGCGTCGGTTACTGGGTGCCAGTGCAAAGCGCAAAGGCCAAAGGCGCCATCGAAGCCGAGAGCCTTCAAGTCCTCTCCAAAACCGGGGGCGAGGCGCAGGAACAGGACATGACCGGGTTTGGCGATTCCTGGAGCAACGACGCCCATCTGTGGTGGATTAACGCGCACCCCGGAGACAAGTTGGTCCTGGCGTTACCCGTGGAAACAACGGGGAATTATGAACTCGGCATGCAACTGACCAAGGCGCCGGATTATGGCATCATCCAGTTTTACCTCGACGGAGACAAGCTCGGCGACCCTGTGGATCTATACCATTCGTCGGTGATCGCAACCGGCTTGATGAAGTTTGGCAGGCGCCAACTAACTGCGGGCCGGCATCAGCTGGCGGTTGAAGTGCTCGGCACCAACCCCAAGGCAGTCAAAAATTACATGTCGGGCATCGATTACATAAAATTGGAACCGGTGCCCAAATGAAAAACTCCGTCACATTCTCGACCGAGAGCATTTCCCGCAGGGAATTCGCTTTGGGTATTGCCCGCGGCTCGGTCGGCCTCGCGGCGATAGGCACCCGCGCGCTTTCCTCCATCGCCGCTGAAGGCATCCCTCAGCCCATTGTCATTTTTAGCAAGGCGTACCAACCCCTCAAAATGACCTTCGACCGGGCAGCCGAGTTTACAGCCGAAGCTGGGCTGGACGGCGTAGACAGTCCTGTGCGTCCGGATGGTGAAATCAAACCGGAAAACGCCGTGGAAGAACTTCCGATGTATGTCGAGGCGCTGCGCAAGCGAGGCTTGAACATGCCTTACATAACGACGGCTATAACCTCGCCGGACAGCCCGCATGCGGAGGCATTGCTGACCAAGGCGAAGGACCTGGGAATCACGCGTTACAGGCTCGGGTTCATGGAACGGCGGGATGACGCAGGTTGGCCCAAACAGCTGGCCGAAGTAAGGGCTCGTCTGAAAGATCTCGCGGGGCTGAACAAACAACTTGGGATCGGGGCTGTCCTGCAAAACCACTCGCCCTCAGGCCACGCCTATGTCGGAGGTAACCTCGATGAACTGGCCGAGCTCGTTGAAGGCTTTGATCCTGCACAGCTCGGAATTGCGTTCGACATTGCGCACGCGCTCAACGTCCATGGGCCGGAATGGCGCCGGAAACTCGATAAGCTCCAACCCCACCTCGCGTTGGTTTACCTCAAAGACACCAACGCGGCTAAACAGTTCGTCCCTTTGGGAGAAGGACTGGTCGGAGCGACAGGTTATTTTGCAGTTTTAAAGAAGCTAAAGTACCGCGCGCCTATCTCGTTGCACATCGAATATAGCGCCTCGCCCTCGTCTCAGCCCGAAACCCGCGCCGAGCTGATGCAAGCCGTCCGGCAAAGCCTCAAGATTCTCAAACAGTGGTTGGCGTAAAGCCAAACCGCGCGCGCACAACTAAAACTAGGGATTCCCGGTCGAGAGACCTCAGCAAGCAGGCGCGACCCAACAAGAACCAGTTCCCATCGTACGTTGCAAGTTGCAGGTTTGCCAAGACCGCTTATCCTTCGGCGCATGCTTGAGCTGACACTGGGTCACTCTCCCGACCCTGACGACGCATTCATGTTTTATGGACTGGCCAAAGGCTTGATCCCGACCGGCGGTTTGGCGTTCAAGCACATTCTCCAGGACATCCAGACGTTGAATGAACGCGCCACGCGTGGAGAACTCGATATCACCGCCATCAGCATCCACGCGTATGCCTATGTCAGCGACAAGTACGCGTTTTTGCCCAGCGGCGCCAGCATGGGCGATGGCTACGGGCCAATGCTGGTTGCCAATGAAAAACTTTCTCGCGAACAGATCGTCACACGGCGTATCGCTGTTCCTGGAAGAATGACCAGCGCTTTCCTCGCCATGCAGCTTTGGCTGGAGCGTCCCGCCTCCGAACTCGACATCGTCGTGGTTCCGTTTGACCAAATATTTAAGATCGTACGATCGGGAAAAGCGGAGGTCGGGCTCATTATCCACGAGGGTCAATTAACTTACCAAAATGAGGGACTGGAGCTGTGCCAGGATTTAGGCGTTTGGTGGGGACAAACCAATGAAGGCCTGCCGTTGCCGCTCGGTGGCAATGTCATTCACAAGCGCTTTGACCCGATTACCCGAAGGAAAGTGTCCGATATTCTGACGGCCAGTATTCGTTTCAGCCTCGAGCATCGCGCCGAAGCGGTTCAGCACGCTCTCCAATATGCCCGGGACATGGGGACACCCTTGGCAGACAAGTTCGTGGGGATGTACGTCAACGATTGGACGCTCGATTACGGCGAACGCGGCCGTGAATCCATCCGCCGCTTTCTGGACCGCGGGTTTAAAGCGGGCCTGGTCGCGCATCGCCAGGAACTCGAGTTCGTAAGCTAAATTCGAATTCGGAGGCCTTTTTAGACGCCACCGGCAGATCATTACCCCATAGCTTCAACACGCGGAGTCAGCGAGTCTCTTACCGCAGATTCAAAGGCCCTTTCAACATGCGCGCACTTGTCAGAGTGCGCTTTTTTTTAGAGAAACGGCGCGACGCCTCGCCGCATCCCGACTCCGAGTACAAAGCTGGCCCGGCATTTGCTAAAGAGCGGCGGGACCATACGAGACAGGCGAATCAACAGGTTTATGAGGGTTTGCTGAAACGAATGTCCCGGCGTGTGCGAACGATGTCCGGTTTCAGGACAATCCTGATCATACCCAGCAAGTCGATGTAAAAACGGGATTATGAATGCTTTTGGGATTTGGCACTACCTGGCGCTTCTACTGGAACTTTGCGTCCCTTCCTATGCGCTGAGATTGGTCCGGCGATTTGGTGCGCAGCAGGTTGGAGGTTTTCTCATCATCGCGTTTTTTTCGCTCGCAGTCATTCACGGGATTAACCCCTTCAAAGCTTCGCCAGGCTCAGGAACAGCGCTCGCTGTGTTGTACGCGGGGGCGTCGATTCTGCTGCTGATTGGGATGGGCCACACAGAGACCCTGTGCGTTCAACGTCAGCAAGCCCGATTGGAAGAGGAAAAGCTGCGCGAAAAGCTGGATGCCGAGGCCCGCGAACGGGCGGATGATCTCCTCAAGATCAGACAGGAAATGGCCCAGGAGATTGTAAGGTTGCAACAACAACTCGAGACGATTTCCGTTTCTGAACGGCAGTACCGGCTGCTCTTTACGCAAAGCCCGCATCCGATGTGGATTTTTGATCTGCGCAGCGGCCGCATCCTGGCGGGCAACCTGGCAGCCCTGGAACAGTATGGCTTTACCCAGCAGGAATTCACTTCGCTGGCGGCAAAGGACCTGGTCGCGCGCGACTCCGTTCAAGCGTTCCAGGCGGACGCCGCCAAGCCTTGCGTCGCAGGCGAATCGCGGGGGATCTGGCAGCATCGGCGCAAAGACCGAACTATGCTCCAGGCGGAAGTCATGGCCATGGACATGCGGTTCGGGGATTGCCCGGCCCGGTTGATCTTCGCAGAAGACATTGCGCCACGCATCGCCCGGGAAACGGCTTTGTGCGAATCAGAGCGAATGCGCGTCCTGCGGCGGGTGGCGGAGGGCGTTGCCTATCACTTCGGCCATATTCTAAGCGTGGTCGAAGGCCAGGCCGGTTTGTTAATGGGTGGACCTGAGTCAATCGCATCCAGCGACCACGTTTCGCAGGTTTTGGCGGAAACCAAGAGAGGCACCGCCCTGGTCCGCCAATTACTCGCGGTGGCCGGCTGCGACAGCATCCAAACCGAGCCCGTCGAGCTCAACTCTTATATCTTGCAGAAACAAGCCTTGCTGGCGCGCCTGATCCCACAGCGCATTCGGCTGGAACTGCGTTTGGCCGAAAATCTCCCGCCCGCATTGGCCGATTTGCGATTATTGGAGCAAATTCTCCTGAACCTGGTGCTCAACGCCAAAACCGCTGTGCCCGAGTGCGGCACGATCGACATCGAGACCGGCGCGATTTGGATCGACAACCTTCCAGCGCGGGGACGGCCCAGTATCACCGCCAAATCCGGACACTTTATTCGCCTGACAGTTCGAGACAATGGCTCCGGCATGTCTCGCGAGGTGCGGCAGCATCTGTACGAACCTTTTTTCACGACGAGGGAAGATGGCCGGGCCATGGGGCTGGGGTTGGCAACCGTCCACGGCGCTGTAAAGCAGCTCGGCGGCTGGGTTGAGTGCGCAACCGAACTGCATCACGGCACGGAATTCAACGTTTATCTGCCGGCAGCGCCGCTCAAACCTTATTCGGCCACAAAAGCGGAAGCGGCCATCCCTCCGGAAACGCGAGAGACGATTCTGCTTATCGAGACCAATGACCAGGTTCGCGACCTGGCCAGGCACATCCTCCAGCGCAACGGCTACAAGGTAATTGAAGCCGATAGCCCCCAGACAGCGGCATTGCTCCTCGAAGCCCAGGCGCAAAACGTCGAGGTGCTTCTGACCGATCTCAACTTTCCCGACGGAACAACCGGTACCGAATTGGCCGAGCAAATCCGCCGAGTCAATCCTCAGCTCAAAGTGGTCTACTCTAGCGGAGCTCTATCTCCGGATGACACCGAGCCGGGAATACTGACCGATGCGAAGCTGTTGATGAAACCCTACACGCCGGACAGGTTACTTCAGGCTGTGGCGAGTTGCCTGAAGAATTAGACGAGAGCGCGTCTACCGGACTTCGTTTTCAAGCCCAGGTAGTCGCGGGTCATTTCACCGTATTCACCAACGGTGCCAGCCCGTGGACTCTGACCTCGAGCCGATCGCCCGATTCAATGGGTCCTACCCCGCTGGGAGTGCCGGTCAGAATGACGTCGCCGGGAAGCAAGGTCATGTTGGTCGAGATAAAACTGACCAGCTGAAAACAATTGAAAATGAGCTGTCGGGTATTTGAGTTCTGACGCAACTGGCCGTTCTGGAATAGCTGGATGGTTAAATCGTGCGGGTCGATCTTGGTTTCCACAAATGGGCCAAGCGGCGTGAACGTGTCGAACGACTTGGCCCGGGTCCATTGGCTTTCCCCGTTTTGAATTGTGCGGTCGCTGATATCCTGGGCGGCGGTATAGCCATAGATGTACCGGGGCGCGGCAGCGGGCGTCACGTTGCGAACGCGACGGCCGATGACAACGGCAAGCTCGGCCTCAAAATCGGTTCTATGGTTGGGAAACGGCACCTCAATTTTGCCGCCATCGGACAGCAGCGAGGTCGTCGCTTTGATCCAGAACAAGGGCTCCTTCGGAAGCGGCTTGTTCGATTCGCGCGCGTGGTCAGCATAATTGAGCCCGACCGCGATGATCTTCGTCGGTGCAACAGGCGTGAGTGTGCGCACACCCTTCAATTTGGTCGGTTTCTTTTCAAATGAAGGCGAGCCAAACGGGTCTCCAATAAGCCTGAAAACCTCCCCATCGACAACTTTGCCGAAAAAGATCTCGTCGCCTTTCTGAAATCGACCAATGGCTGCCTTAGGCACCAGAGGTGTAACAAATTGACCCCGGGTGTCGCAAGGTGAAAGCGCTTGACGTTCGAGGAGCTAAAATGAGTACTGCTTCCGAACCGAGCCGCGCCGGCCCCGGGAACCACACCCTTTAGCGACTTCCCCTCGCCTGGTTCGGTTTTTTTCGGCGGCAAAGAAGCCGTTTATAACCCAGCAACAGCGGTTACGCCGGTAAGCCGATGGATCAGCCACTCTGGCGCGCAACCAAGTACAATCACAGTTAGAGCAACCACGGCCAGGACTACTTGTTGCAACAGCGGTGTTCTGAAATGGATCTCTTTCTCTGCGGAAGCAGGCACTACGAAGATTTGCTTGAGCACCTGGAGATAGTAGTAAAGCGAGACAGCACTTAGAGCGACGGCCATCGCGACCAGCCACAGGGCTTTCATCCCGGGAGCGCTGCCCTGAAGGACCGCGCTGAAAATGTAGAACTTGCCGAAGAATCCAGCCAGCGGAGGAATCCCGGCCAAAGACAGGATGAACACCATCATACAAACCGCAAGGCCTGGCGAGCGCCTTGCCAGCCCGGCGAAATCCGTCAATCGGTCATCCCCGGTTTGCTGCTGCACGATTGCGACAACTCCGAATGCGCCGAGCGTCGTCAAAGCATAGGTAATAACGTAATACACAAGGGATGCCGTCGCGGGCGTGCCCTGCGCAATCACCCCAAGGAGCATGTAGCCGGCATGGGCGATCGCTGAATATGCCAGCAACCGTCGCACTCGGGTTTGGACAATGGCCGCAAAGTTTCCCAGCACCATCGATACAGCGGCAAGAATGGCCAATAATGACGCCCACACCGGCCACCCCGCAGGCAGGGCTTGGTTGGGCAGTTGACCGGCAAACCCGGTACTTACCACCCGCGCCGTGATGAAGAAACCGGCCACCTTCGAACCGGATGCGATGAACGCCGCGCTGGGTAATGGAGCGCCCTGATAAACATCCGGGGCCCAAAGATGAAATGGCGCGGCCGCGACTTTGAATCCGAATCCGACTAAAGTCATGACGATGCCCAATACCACCAGTGGGTCCAACCCGGCGGAACGCACCGCGACTGCTATTTCTGCCAGGTTGGTCGAGTGCGCCAAGCCATACAAAAGGCTCAACCCGAAAAGGGTAAAGGCAGCCGACATCCCGCCGAACAGGAAATACTTGATCGCCGCCTCCGCAGACTGCTCCTGTCCTTTGTTGAACGCCGCCAGCACGTAAAGGCAAAGGCTCGTCAGTTCGAGAGAGACGAAGATGAAGAGAATATCTTCCGAGCTTACCAGGAACATCATTCCCGCCGCAGCCATGAGAATGAGCGCGAAATATTCCCCAACATGTTTGGTGAAGTCGCTGTCCTGAGAGATAAGCAGGGCCAGGATTGTCAGGGTCAGCAGGGCGATTTTCACAACCTGGATGACGGAATCCACGACGAAAATGCCGCCGAGCAGGTCTGTGTGTTGCGGCAGCGCCACCATCCAGCCAATGGCCGCAGTGCAACCAACGCATCCGATCATGACCTCGATCAGGCGGCGGATTGCTGGCTCGACATCGCGCATCGCGAAGAGGCCCACCGCCAGGACAGCAAAAGCCGCCAGGACAACCATCGTTTCCGGGGCGGCGGCGCTGAGAAGTTCGACGTAGTTCATCGGTCAACTCCAACTGGAACCCACACACTTTCTTAAACCGTCGAACAGCGGGGAGCCAAAGCTCGGCCCAATCAAATCCAGCAACAAACGCGGATACAAACCAATCAATAAGGAGGCCAGAACCAGAATCGTCGCGCCAATGCGTTCGGGAGTTGAAATTGGCGACAGTTCCAGGTGCTGAAGGCCTGAATTTGGGACCGTCTGGTCGGAAGCGGGTTGGTCGCTAAAAAAAGCCTTTAGCAGCGCGCGCAATGAGTATGCAATGCCGATGAGCACGCCGACGCCAGTCAATATGGACAACGCGGGATAGGCATGCCAGGCGCCCACCAGGACCTGCAGTTCCGCGACAAAGCCGCTAAACCCGGGCAACCCCATGGAAGCGATGCTTGCCAGGGTGAATGTAGCCGCCGCGAATGGCAGGGCCGTGTTCAGGCTCATCCCTTCTAGTTGGGCCAACTCCCGGGTGTGGGTTCGGTCATAGACCATTCGGCCGACAACGGCGAACAAAAGCCCCGCAATCACCCCGTGCGAGAACATCTGGAGAACTGAGCCCATTAAACCAAACGGATTGAGCGTCATCAAACCCAGCAACACGAATCCCATGTGGCTTACGCTGGAGTACCCTATGACAAATTTAAAATCTCTTTGCACCAGCGCCACGGTCGCCCCGTAAACAATGCCGATAACGGCGAGCAGGCTCAGGACATCTCTCCAGGAGCCAAGGCCCAAAACCGTCCAACCCCACGGATCCAGGCCTTGAGGAAACAGGGTCATGGCAACCCGCAAGCAACCGTAAGCTCCCAGTTTCATGACCACACCGGCCAACAACATGGAAGCCGCAGTCGGCGCGGCCACATGGCCCGTCGGGGCCCAGGTATGGAATGGCCAAAGCCCAGCCAAAATCCCGAACCCAACGAACACCAGCGGAAAAGCCCAAAGTTGGAAACTGTGCGGGAAAGGAAATTTTGCGAGTTCGAGGAGGCTCATGCTTTTGGCGCCGGAGAGAACGAAGGCGGCGATTAACCCTACCAGCACCATCGCGCTGCCTGCAAACGAATAGAGCGCCAGCTTCATGGCGCCATACTCGCGCCTGGTTGAGCCCCAAATCGCGATGATGAAGTACTTGGGGATAATCGCGATCTCATAAAACACAAACAGAAGAAACACGTCGAAGCTCAGGAACACGCCATAAACGCCGCCGATGAGCGACAGGTAAAAAGCGAAGAATTCGTTCGTTCTCGTTTCGATATTCCACGAGAACAAAATACCGGCAACGGCGGCCAGCCCGGTCAGCAATAGCAATGTCAGGCTGATGCCGTCGACCGCGAGGTAATACTCGATGCCCAGCGACGGAATCCACCGGGTCCGCGCGACCGTCGCGATCGCCCCGGGATGAAACCTCAAGGTGCCGCAGAATGCGCAAGCCAGACCTGCGAGGGCGGTGACCAGCGCGAAGCCCCGGACTAGGCGAGGCTCGTCTTTCGGCAGCAAAAGCAAAACTCCCGCGCCAATGAACGACAGGTAAATTGTCCAGGCTAGAATGCTCAAATTGTAAATCGTTCCACCATGCGCACCACGGTGCCGTTGATCGCGCCTACCAAAGCCTGAGGATAAATCCCTAGAACAAACATCAAGGCGATGGCGGGAAAGGCCAGCAAACGCTCACGTTGCGTCAGGTCGGGCCACGCGCTCCAACGCGTGTTCAATGGCCCGTTAAAAACACGCTGCAAAATGCCCAGGATGAAAATCGCGGTGATTAGCAATCCAATGACCGCCAGGGCCGCGGCCCAGGAGGCCAGCGGGAAGACTCCCTTAAAAATGAGGAATTCACCGACGAACCCGTTTAGCCCGGGCAAGCCGAGCGAGGAAAACAAAGCTATTCCCATCAGCCCGCAAAACACGGGCGCCACTTTGCGCAACCCTCCGAAATCGTCGATGCCTCTCAGCCCCCTGCCCCGCTGCTCGAGGAGTCCCGCAAACCAAAACAGGGCGGCGGCCGTCAGCCCGTGATTGAACATCTGGAGAATGACGCCATTTAACGCCGCAACGCGCTCAGTTGCCGGGGCCACGGAAGCAGCGGCGGGAGTGGCCACGGCGAAGATGCCCAACAAGCAATAACCGAGATGGTTAATTGAAGAGTATCCGAACAGTCGTTTGAGATCGCGCTGGGCAAACGCCGCACCGGCCGAAAAAACGATCGAGATCACCGTAAGCCAGAGCAGCGGGGTGAGCACCCAGCGAATTTCCTCCGGAAAAATCGGCAGAAGGATCCTGAGAAAGCCGTACACCCCCATTTTCGACATCAATCCGGTCAGCAGCATCGTGGTTCCCGTCGGAGCCTCGGCGTAGGCGCTCGGGAGCCACGTATGGAACGGCACCAGCGGGACTTTGACGGCCAGGCCAAGAAAGATGCCGGCAAAAGCCATGCGCACGACGGTTTTGGGATCAACCGATGAAACCTTGCCGGCAAAAGAGGCGGCCAATCCGCCGGGACCTAATTTCGCAAGCTCGTTGAAATCAAATTCGTTGGTCGCCAGAAAAATCGCCAGGAACCCGAGCAACATCGCGATACTGCCGGCCATGGTGTAGATGAAGAATTGTGTTGCCGCCCCGGACCGGAGCGGTCCACCCCAGAATTTGATCAGGAAAAAGGCCGGAATCAGGCTCAGCTCCCAAAAGAGGAACCAGTGGAAGAAATTGAGGGCCGTGAAGGTTCCAAACAACCCGGCTTCGAGCAAGAGCACCAGGCCAAAATAAAACGGAACACGGTCTTCAATATTCCAACTGGCGAACAAGGCTAATGGGACCACGAGGGCCGTGAGCAACACCATCACCAAACCAAGTCCGTCCACCGCCAGGTGGTAGCGCACGCCGAGACTGGGGATCCATTGGTGAGATTCCTCGAATTGGAACCCGCCGGAAGCGCTCTTAAAAGCACCCCACAATAACAAGACGATCAGCAATGAAACAGTGCTCGCGCCGATGCCAAGGTTGCGCGCAAAGGCTTTGCGCTCGGGCCCGACGCAGAGCAGGAGTATGCCGCACGCGAGGGGTATCAGGGTGAGAATGGTGAGCCAGGGCATATTGATCACGAGGAGCGGCATCCCCAAATCAGCAACAGCACCAGCAAAGCTGCCGCCAGGCAAAGGGCACGCAGATAACTCTGCACCCGACCGTTTTGTGAGCGGGAAATCAGGGTGCCACCCCTGGATATTCCGCGGCAGGATTCATCGAACCCGCGGTTGACCACCTGCTCGTCCAGGACACGGTCGACCCACGCCAAGCCCACAACCAAGGCTGCTACCAGTTGAACGACAGCTTCCCAAACCCATTTGTCGAGCCAGACGCAAGCTCTCGACCACCACGCGTTCAGCCCCACGAAGGTGTACTCATACACTTCATCGATGTAATACTTTCGCCGAAGCAGGGTGAAAAGATTGGGCCACCACCGTTCCAGCACGTCCGGTTGCTGCGAGTCCAGGGGGCGCCGACCGTACAGCCAGTAACCCAGCCCGATGCCAGCCAGGGCCACAATGGTCGAAGTCAGCATCACTGAAGCGATCGAAGCATCCCGCAATAAGGAGAGGTCCAGGCGCGCCGGTTCCCCTTCGATAAAATGCTGAATCCACGGCCAGGCAGGAGTGCCAAAGAAGCCGAGAATCACAGTGAAACAAGCGAGGATCATTAGCGGCGCGAGCATCCTGCCGGGGCTCTCATGCGGTTCGGCGGGCAGTTCCACGTGGGGGTGTTCGCGCGCGGGTTGTCCCGCATGCGCCACGGAATGCTGTTCTGAGGACGTGGTCTTCCCGAGTGCCAGCCGGCAACTGCCAAAAAAGACAAAACACATTTGGCGTGTCATGTAAAAGGCCGTCAGCAACGCTCCGAAAAGGGAAAGGTAAAACGGCCAATGGGACAGTTCCCAACTCCGCGCGGCATGGAGGATCTCGTCTTTGCTCCAAAATCCTGAAAAGAAAACTGGCACACCGCTTAAGGCCATCATCCCGATCGCATACGTGGCGAATGTCACCGGCATGAACTTTCTCAACCCTCCCATACAGCGAACATCCTGCTCCTCATGACAGCCATGGATGACAGACCCTGCGCCGAGGAACAGAAGCGCTTTGAAAAAAGCGTGGGTCAACAGGTGAAAC
>DATGLT010000298.1:0-10992 GCA_035294005.1 Verrucomicrobiia bacterium | reverse complement strand
AACCGGCGGTCCATTCGCCTACTCGCGCCACCGGAGCAAGCGTGCAGCACCCAAGACAGGCAACGGCTTCGATTGTGAACAATCCTTGTTCATCCGTATCCCCGCCGGCAGGGATATTCAAATGACGCCGCAAGGCGTCCTCAACGCGCTCTGCCCCGGTCACGTGACACGCGGTGCCGTGACACACCCGCACGATATGCTTACCCACAGGTTTGTGCCGGAACATGTCGTAAAAAGAACCTACGCCTGTGATGGCGGCCGGCGTGATTGTGGTGAGTTTGCAAACTCGCTGTAGCGCCGGTTCCGGCAAGTAGCCGTAACGATCCTGGAGCGCCTGTAATATCGGGATCACCGCGTCCGGACTGCGGCCGAACCGTTCGACGCTTTCGTCCACAAATTGCAAGTCGACGGTGCCGGGGGCAGTTGTCTGGACGCTCAAGCTCATTTGGGCGGGCTGACAATCCCCCACAGGTTGGTCGAACCGCGCAGGATCATCGTATTGTCCACGAAAGCAGGGCTGGCGTGGAACATGTCCGGCATCTCGGTTCGGAACAGTTCCTTAAACTGACGCCCGGCCTCCGTAATAATCGCTGTCCCCTTTTGACCGAACAGGTATACCCGGCCTTCGGCAATCGAGGGTGAAGCATGACATTCCATTTCAAAATCGTGTTCCCAGAGTTTCTTTCCGTCCTTGGCTTCGAGACACGTCAATACGCCCGGCGTTGTCAGAGTGAATACCAGGTCCCCAGTGCCGACGGGGCTGGTCACATCCGGGACGTTTTCCTCCGTGCTCCAGGCGACCTGGGTTTTGGTTACATCCCCATGGCCGTCGGGTCGGATTGCGAACAGCTTTTCCGACGGGCTTGGAACAAGGACAAGCCCTTGAGCAAACGCGGGTGAAGGCGTGACCTCACCATTCAGACCTTCAACGCGCCACAGTTCAACGCCGTCTTTCAAGCCATAGGAAATGGCCCAGGGAATCGCCAAAGCAACCACTTGAGCCTCGCCCGCCGCCTCGAAGGTGACCGGCGTTGCCCAGGATGCGCCAACTTTTCGCGGCGTTTCCCACACTGTTTTGCCCGTGCGCCCATCCAGCGCGTACAACTTGGATTTCCCATCCTCGCTTTCCCCTTGATCCAGCAAAACGATCAAACGGTCTTTCCATGTCAGCAAGGAAGTCGCATGTCCATAAGGGTTTTTGAGCGGGCCAAAAGATCGAGACCAGACAGGTTTGCCTTCGAGTGTGAAGGCCGCCACATCGCCAGTCGCAAATATCGCGTAAACCCGTTGTCCGTCGGTTGCCACGCTTGGCGCCGCGTAGCCAGTCGTCTCTGGCACTTCAGGCACTTTCGTCGGCGCCCCGGGCACATTCTCCACTGGCTGGCGCCACACCAATTTGCCGGTAGAACATTCGTAGCAAAAGACTTCCCGTCGGGCCGCATCGCCGCCGGAAATAAAAAAATTGCCCCGCCAGATCACCGGGGAGTTAAATCCAGGCGCCGGCACGGGAGTTTTCCAGGCGATTCCCGAACCGGTCTTAGTGTCCCAGCTTTGGGGAATGTTTTTGGCCTCGGACACTCCGTTACCGCCTTGCCCTCGAAATCGCGGCCAGTTCCTTTTGAGCTCCTCCTCCGAAGATACGGCCTGCGAAGCCGCAGGAGTTTGTGATCCGCTTATTTGGCTGTCCTTGACGGGCGAGTCAGTGCGCGCTTTTCCAGTGACAAGTCCCAAGACCAACAATACGGCGGTCACAGCCGCCCCGCCGACGCCCGCCGACCACCTCGCGGTTCGAGCGATTCCAGCCGTATCGAGCGGTTCGGTCCGCGGCTGTGGCATTGGCGGTTTCTTCTCAAACCGATTGCACTGGCTCCATGCCAACACAAAAACCGCCCCGCCTCCTAGAAGCAAATAAACCCCTGAACCAGACCTCGACAGTCGGCCGAAATAATCGGCTCGCAATTGCAAATCGAGCTGCCGGATTTCCTGCTTCACCGACTCGTCAGCTGGGTTCTGGCGAAGCTTGTCTTTAAGCGCCGCCAGCTTGGGCGACTTCAAAGGGTCAAGAGTCGCCGAGGCCAGGTTCTCGATCAGCATGGCGGCAGCCGCTAACAGAATAAATACTCCTGAAATAAAACGGACCCGCTGCCAGCCTGTGTGCATGCTGTTGAGCCGCGGCTTTGGCGTGGCAAAGTCCAGCCCGGGTAAAATCGTTTTGGGACGTTGGTTTTGCATTACGCAGGTTAACGCGGGAAGCGGGCGCCAGCCAGTCCCCAACGTTTAAAAATCTTTGTGATGCAACGTACTGGCATGATCATTTCAGTGCCGGTTCAAGCGGGCTTCCGTCCAGCGGCTGTGATGCAAAGCCGTTTGGAAAACCGCGTCGGACCAGTTCACTGGGGCAAAACTCAAAGCACCGCGCGCACGCCAGACAATCCCCCGGCGTGGGTTCGTAATCCTTGCGCCGACGATGCACCGAAAGCCCCACCAGTTTGAGTCCGATAACA
Organism: Verrucomicrobiia bacterium; assembly: GCA_035294005.1. Classification (GTDB taxonomy): domain Bacteria; phylum Verrucomicrobiota; class Verrucomicrobiia; order Limisphaerales; family UBA8199; genus JANXQE01. The sequence continues at coordinate 8,488 of DATGLT010000298.1, read as the reverse complement.
AGCCCCACCCACCCTCCAAAAATCCTGCTTCCCGTGGTGATCCGCTTTCGAATCGCCTCTGCATTCCGCAGAAACTCGTCGGCATTCTGCCGGGCTCGGTCCAGAGCCAAATCGTCGGGAGACAAGGCCCCGGATTTAGCGGGTGTCTCCTTTTCCGCGGCTAAGCGGTCTGCCAGCGACACGGTGGGATTCAGGGCAGCCGCCGCCCCGCTGAAGAAATCGCCTACCCAGGCGCAGCCGAGCACGAGAACGGGTAAAAGGGCAATCAAAAATGCCAGCCGACGCCGATCCTGGCGAAGCACTGATGGCGTTGTCTGGACCTCCTCGGGTTCGCGAAGCGCGCCAAAAGGACAGGAGGTCTCGCAAAGTCGGCATTGGGTACAGTTGTCAGGCGTGACCGTCACGCGCCACCTGGAGACCATTGCTCCCGCTTTGAGGAGCGCGCCGTACGGACACAAAAATCGGCAGTATGGTCTGCCCACGAACATGCCCAGCGCAAGCAGCGCTACACCGGCAATCACCATCAGCGCACGACCGCTCAACCGAAACACAGGCACAAACGGGTCATACTGGCAGATCAGGAATGCCGAGCCCGTCCCGGCGAGCAACACCCCGGCGCCCAGGTAAATAAACGGCAAGGTGCTGAGCGCTTGTTCAAGCCAGGCAGGAACTTTGATTGGTTTGAGCAAAACCAGATCCTGTAACGCCCCATGCGGACACACCCCCGCACAGAAACTACGGCCAAAAAAAAGCGACACCGCCAGCGGCAGGATGAAAAAAGCCAGAACCGACACGGGTACCGCGTACCCCGGTTCAAACAGCGCCAAAGCAATATTTTGCACCGAACCGATGGCGCATACGCAGCCCTTGCGATAGAACCCGAAATAAGCCAGGGAAAACAACGACAAGCCCACGAGTCCCGCGCGCGATCGCTTTCGATAAATCAGGAAAACAGAAATCGCAATGCAAGCTGCAAGCACAGCCACATCCACGTACTCGTAAATGAACGCTCGGCCTGCGGGAGTGGTTGTCAGCGGCAGTTTGTGTCCGCTCTCAAAATCCGGTGGCGGAAAGCGTTGCTGAGCCAGGGCAACCGTGCTGATCAGAAGCAGGATAAGCACCGAGAGACTGAGCGTCGGGTTAAAGCGTGGCCGAGCGGCTCGATTCTCAGGTCCGCCGGCCGCAGTTAAGCCAGACTCATTGGCGTCGGGCCTCATAGTCCGTGGCTCGTCGTCTTGAGCAGGTAAGGAGCATTCGCGGGCACACGGCGGAAGGCGTCCCCGGCGCAGACCTTGGAAATTGCGCACTCGTTGCAGTTCACACAACGATCGTGGCGCACCTGGAGGAAAAGCGACCCGTTCCCGAACCGATTACAGCCTTCGACACACTTTGCGCAGCCGATGCACAAACGCTCGTCAATGGTGTACTCGAAATAGGGGTCCTCCACGAAAGTGCGTTTGATCGCCGCCGTCGGGCATAAACAATTTTCGGCGCCCGTGTTCAGGTCGTTGGGCTCGGGCTCAAAATACCCGGTGCAGAGCTGGCAATATCCGCAAATGGCGTACGCATGAACGCACTTAACCGCCGATTGTTCCAACACGCAATGAGTGGCGCAATTGCCGCAGCGAACGCATTTTTGAGGATCAATCTGCCAGACCGTGTTCATTGCCGAACTGCGCATGGCGATCGATCCCATCAATCCGCCAAGGCCCGCCGCCGCCGCTATCCGCGCGCCGTCCTTCAGGAATTGGCGCCGCGACGGGTTGTTCGGATTGCTCGATGGCGGGCTCACTTGAATTCTTCAGGCCTTACGTTCCATAACCCGCACATCACCCGCAACCAGGTCCAGGACATAGATCACTCCTTTGGAATCGACCACTGCGTCCAACCCACCGAGTGTTCCATCCGGTTGGTCGCTGACCTGGCCAGGTCGCCCATTTTGAACAAAAAGATCCGGCCCGGCGACAACACATTCCAGGGCGTGTTCCGCAGAGTAAATCTTCACACGAGGCACTCCCTTTTCGCACGTCAACCACCGCCCGCTCGGAAGCGGGGCCAACCCAACGGGATTGCAGCAGCCGCAAAATCCATCGATTGAAAGTGAAGGTTTGCCCCATGAAAGTTCGAGGTCGCCCTCCGCGGTGAACACATCCACTCGATGCCGGCCCGGGTCATTGACCCGCAGCAATCCGTCCGCACCCACCTTAACGTCCAGGTACGGGCTGGGAACGATGAGTCCTGGAATATTCCGTTGCGGATCTTTTTGCCCGATTTTTCGGACCAATTTGCCCTCGAGGTCATATCGCAAAATGACGCGATTGCCTGAGTCGGCCGCAAACAACCCGCTCGAACTGAAGCTCAGGCCGCTGAGCCAGGTTTTCGGCGAGGGTTGCTCCCATTTTGCGACGGCCTCGCCTTTGCTGGAAAAAACTTCAATGTGCGTTCGGGTGCCGGCGTAAACACCGCCATCGGCGGCTACTGCCACGCAGCGCGCAGGTTCGGAAGTCGGAAGTTCGCCCACCGGGTTGCCAGTGGTTTCCAGAATGCGAATCCCCTTGCGCCCGGCGACATACAAGCGGCCTTCGGGTCCGATCGCTAGGCGCCTCGATCCCGCTCCAACGCCTGGGATCGCGCGAACTTGCTCGTATTGGATTAGCGTCGGGTCGATCCCGGTCATCTGGTCCACGTTGTAAACGAGGGGATTGGACTGAGACGCTGGGGTTCCGGCGCCAACAGCCTTACTTCCAGCTGTGGAAACGCCGAGAACGCATAGGCTGGCGCCGCAAAAGCCACTTTGGAGAAATCGACGACGGCTAAACTGTGTGTTTGGACCTCTCATACTAAAGGTTTTGCCAAACGCGCGGCTGGCAATTCGCAGCTGGCAAATCGCGGGCACGGCGCGCATATCCCCTGATTGAAACAACTGCTGCCGGCCCCTTTAGGCCTGCTTGCAAGCCGTGCAAGGAGTGCCAGCGCGCACAACAGCACATACCGCGCGGAGACTTTGAAAAACTCGCGCCGCTTAAAAGGGTTCCTGCATGAAATGACCATACCCGGGTCCGCTTGCGAATTACGGGGAAACGGTCTGCCAAGGGGGCGGAAGCAGCTACATCAGGATTGGCAAATACCTAACCTATTTTGCTATGACGACCGCTTCTTTTGGCAAGTCACACTTCAAACCCTTCAGCAAACAACCTCACGAAGCGCAGGACGCCGTGGCGGGCAAGCGCCGGAATCCGCCTTACCTCGGCCGCTATGCGGGGGATTGGACCCGGGGCGGCTTGACGGGCTGGTCAAGGTATTCGCGAATCGTTTGGAGCAGCACCTGGGGCGCGCACGGCTTGGAAAGAAACCGGCTATGGGTCTGCCGAACGAATTCGGTGTCGTTACCGAGAATGTCGCCGCTGTATCCGCTAGTGAAAATCACTTTCAAAGAGGGATTCTCGCAACGAAGTTGTTCGGCAAGTTCCCTCCCGGTGACCCCCTCAGGCATAATCACATCGGTCAGCAAAAGGTCGAAAACACACGGCTTGGATCGGCACAGTTCCAAGGCGGCCCTGCCGGAAGCCGCTTCTCGAACCGTGTACCCGAATTGTTCGAGGAGACGGCGGGTCATGACGCGCACGGATTCTTCGTCTTCCACCAGGAGAATGCGTTCTTTGCCCCCTTTGGGCCTGGCGCTTGGGTTGTTGGCGGCCTGTTCGAGGACAGGCGTTTCAAGGGCCGGCAGAAAGATCCGGAATGTCGTTCCGGCCTCAAGCTTGGTCGACACTTCAATCCATCCCCGGTGCTGTTTGACGATGCCGTACGCAGTGGCCAGTCCAAGGCCAGTGCCTTTGCCGACGTCTTTGGTTGTGAAAAAGGGTTCGAAGATGTGGGGCAAATGCTCCTCGGCAATTCCGGAGCCGGTATCCGTCACGCTCAGCGTCACGAATCGCCCGGGGCGTCCTTCTTCATGCGCGCGGGCGGCGACGCTGTCCAACTCGGTGAGCGCTGTCGTGATCATAAGACTGCCGCCGCGCGGCATCGCGTCGCGAGAATTCACCGCTAAATTGATAAGGACCTGCTCCAGCATTCCGACGTCGGCCTGGACCAGGGGGAGCGAGGGCTCGCACTGACATTCCAGCCGAATATGCTCGCCAATGACACGCCGCAGCATTTTGCTCAGGTTCGTCACGACTTCGCTCAGGTTGAGCGGCTGGGACTGCATCACCTGTTTGCGGCTGAAAGCCAGGAGTTGGCGGGTCAATTTCGCCGCGCGGTCAGCGGCAGCGACGGACTGTGTCAGGCAATCGATCGCCAGCGACTCGAGCTTTTTGGGCTCCATGAGCACCAGTTCCGTATTCCCGCGAATGACGGTCAGGAGATTGTTGAAATCATGAGCAACGCCCCCGGCCAACTGGCCCACGGCTTCAAGTTTCTGAGACTGCCGCAACTGCTCTTGCGTCGAGTGAAGCGCTTCTTCGGTATGAATGCGATCCAGCGCGCCGCCGCAGTGGTCTGCAAGGGCTTGCAGGGTTTCGAGGCTGAACGCGTCGTAGGCGTTGGGCCGGTAGCTTTGAATTGAGAGAAGACCGATGACGTCCGCCTTGTTGCGGATCGGCACCACAATGATCGAGGCCGCTGGCCGGCTCACATCTCCGAACGGGGCCGCTCCGGGCTGCATACCAAACGGCTCGCTCTTAAGGATGAGCTGCCCGCCGTTTTGGATGGCGGCGCGAGTCAGTTCAGAGGGAGCCGTGTGATCTGAGGACGGCATGCATGCCTTCCTTTTGCCTTCAATGATGTCGGCATAAAGCACGTGGGTTAAAATATCATCAACTCTCGAATAAAGGTCAAGGAAGCAGGCGTCCCACCCGAGCAACTGGTCAGCAACGTCCACGATGATCTCGGCGGCCGCCTTGGCGGTCGTCGTAGCGCTGAGTTTTTGACCCAGCTTGGACAATGCCTCAATGCGCGCTTCGGCCCGTTTGCGTTCGGCAATCTCGAGGCGCAAGTCGTTGTTGGTCTTGCGGAGTTGTTCGGTTCGCTGTTTGACCATTTCATCGAGAGCCTCAACGCGCCGTTTCGCCTGGCGTGTCAAGGTCCACTTCTTGGTCAAAGCATGGGTCAGCTGCAGAACCTCGATGTTGTCGAACGGTTTCTTGAGAATGACCAGGTTGTCGGTGGCGCCGAAACGCTCGGCGATTTCCGAAAACGAGTAATCGGAGTAAGCGGTGGAGATGACCACTTGCAGATCCGGATCTTCGGCCCACAAATGTGCGATGGTTTCTATGCCGTCCCAACCGGGGGGCATGCGGATATCGACGAACGCAAGGGCGTATGGCTTGCCTTCGGCAATCGCCTGGCGCAACAGTTGCAAGGCTTCCTGCCCCTGGTAGGCGGAATTGACTTCAAAACACGGCCGCTGAGCGGCGGGTTTGGACCCGCCGAACAACTCCTCCTCGGCGCGGTCGAGCGACGCGGCAAGATCCTGCTGGGAAAGTATCTTTCGAAAGTCATCGTGGATGGCAACGGTATCATCGACCACGAGGAGACGGTGGTTGGACTGGACGGTTGCCTCCACCGGCGCCTCTGAACGCCGGGGCGCGCTCCCGCCGGCCGGCTCGAGCTCCGCTATATGTTGATCCAGGACCATCAGGCTTCGTGCTCCTGTGTCTGAATGTGAATCGGTTCTTTGATCCCCTGGATTTGAGCGAAGTTACGCAGCTTCTCCAGGGCCATTTGCGTGATCGACGTGCCGGCGCACACAATTCGGACGCCATCCAGGGTTTCGATGTTGGAACTCAACATGTCGCCAATCGCCAGTTCCTTGAGCGCGACGGCTCTGGTGCCCGTTTTGGCCGACGTTGGCGCGGACAGATAAATGTCGAAGCAGACAAAAGTGCTGTCGAGGACCTGCGGATCGTAACAGCCGGTCCTGGATTGCAATTCTTCGAGCGCCTTGGCCTTGGTCATGCCGCTGGCCTCAAGGCGCGCCATGTCCGACAGCACCTTGAGAATGCGCGAGCCAATCGGAATCTGGTCTCCGGCAACCGAATCCTCGGGGAAACCCGAGCCATCGAAATTTTTCGCCTGGTACAGGACGATGCGGGCGACCGACTCGAGGCGCGGGATGTTTCGCAGCAGGTTGGCGCCAATCTCGGGCACTCTGACCACCACATTTCTTTCGGCCGGTGTCAGATCCGTTCCGACCCGTATTTTTTCCAAAACTTTGGGAGGAATGGTGACGTAACCAATTTGGGAAAGCATGGCTGCCAACTCCAATTCCCAAGTCTGATTCAGATTGAGTGAACGGGCGAAAGCGCGCATGTAGTCGCGCAGCTTTTCTCCACGGCCGAACGAGTGCGGTTCGGCCGAGGCAAGAATACCGGTCAGCACGTTAATGCTACCGTTGAGGGTTTTTTCGAGCAACTCCCGCTCGGCGGTCACGAGCCGGTATTGCCGAACGGCATTCTCCAGCGCCATGGCCAGCATTTCCGGCGGGCACGGCTTGTTTAGAAATTGATAGACGTGACCGTTGTTGACCGCTTCGACGGCGGTTTTCTGGTCCGCATTGCCAGTGAGCATCAGCCGGACCGAATCGGGCGCCAGCCGTTGGGCCTGGACCAGGAACTCGACCCCGTTCATGCCGGGCATTTGCATATCCGCAACGATCACGGCATACGGTCCGCGGTCGCTCATCATTTTGAGGGCCAATTCGCCGCCCGTCGCGGTGTCCATGGCGTAGCGTTTTCGCAGGTTGCGCTGGTAAGCTTCCAGCACATTGGGTTCGTCATCGACGAAGAGGATTTTCGAAGTCATATCGAGTTTTGAGCTTCCAGATTCGCTTGGGCAATCTCGCGCCAGCGCTCGAGCCTTCCAGCAAGGCCGAGCCGCTCCAGGTACTGCAAGTCGATCTCCGTTTTGAGCATTTCCAGGTCGGTTGCACTGTGAAATTTTACCAGGCCGGCGCCGAGATGAACCGCGGTGAGCGGACTGAAGACAGGGTTAACGCACTTTCCAGGTTGGTGGTGCAAAGCAATGGCCTCCACGACGCGCACCGGCAGCCCCCATAACCCAAGAAGATAGCCTCCGATTTCGGCATGGTTTGCCCCAAACGTGTTTTCCTCGGCCGCCAGCAGCGCCGGCGTTCCCTGCTCGGCGGCACGCAACGCCTGCGTGTACTCAGCGGGGAAATTCGACGCGAGGATTAGCTTGCCGGTGTCGTGAAGCAGGCCCGCTACGAAGGCTTCATCCGTCACCTTTTGATCGAAGTCTTCCTGGCGCATAATCTCCTTGGCGACGCCCGCGGTTTGCTGGCTTTCCACCCAAAGACCATCGATTGAAAAACCCGGAACCCGGGAAGTAGAGAATTGCGAAAAGGCGTGAATCGAAAGCACCAGCGATTTGATGGTGTCAACACCCAGGTAGGACACCGCTTCGGCAGGGCTGGCGATGGCCCGGCCCAGTCCGAAAAACGCTGAATTGACCAGCTTCAATATCTTGGCGGTCATTCCCAGGTCCTTGGCCACGAGTTGCCCTATCTCTTCGACCCCTACCTCCGGATCCTGAAGCATTTCCACCAGTTCCGCGTAAAGAGCGGGGATGCTCGGCAACCGATCCATCTTTGAGATCAGCTGGCGCAGATTCTGATCCCGCAACGATTGCTCGAGGCCACTCGCGCGAACAATGGCCGCTTTGAGATCCTCCGGTTGGCACGGTTTGCTCAGGTATTGATGCGCTGAGCCGACACATTTGAGCACGAGGTCCCTGTCCGCATGACCCGAAAGAACCAGCCGCACCGTTTTTGGGAATCGTTTCAGAACTTCTCCAAGCAATTCAGCGCCGTTCATTCCCGGCATCCGCATGTCCGATACAACCACGTCGAACGGGGCTTTTTCCATCATCTCCAGCGCTTTAGGGCCGCTTTCCACAAAGACCATTTCCCATTCACCGCGCATCGGACGCAACAATCTCTGCAAACCCTGCAGCACCAGGGATTCGTCATCGACAAAAAGGACGCGCTTGTTCATGAGCCACCAGAGGCCGCCAATGGTAGTTGGATAATGAACGTGGTGCCTTTGCCCACTGCGCTTTCAAATGAAATTTTGCCCCCGTGTTTGTCGACGATCACCGATCGGGAAATCGCCAGCCCCTGGCCGGTCCCTTTCCCGACGCCTTTCGTGGTAAAGAATGGTTCAAAAATTCGACCGCGGATTTTTTCCGGGATTCCCGCGCCCGTGTCGTGGACACGCACCTCGACCCAGTCCCGTTGCCGCTGGGTGCTGACGGTGATGGTGCCCTTGCCCTTGCTGCCGTCGCCCACGACGTCGGCTATGGCATGGGTCGCGTTGATGATCAAATTCAATATGACCTGGTTGAACTCTCCGGCCAGGCAGGGCACCGGGGGGAGATTCGGATCAAACCGGGTCACCACCTCCGCAACGTATTTCCATTCGTTGCGAGCTACCGTGATCGTGCTCTCGATCGCATGGTTCAAATCCAC
>DATGLT010000297.1:0-7855 GCA_035294005.1 Verrucomicrobiia bacterium | reverse complement strand
CCGTAAGCACAATGATGGCCAGCGGAATCACCACCCCGGCGGCAAGGCAATAGAAAGCGACTCGACGGCTCCTGCCGAATTTAAGCGCCATCACAATTCCCAGAACCGTCGTCATGATAAAGCTTACGGCCATGATCACGACGAACCCCATGAGGAACACACTGCTCAAGCTTCCGCCGGCTTTTAACCCGTGCGAGGTGTGGATCGTGGCTAAGCGCGCCAGGAAATGAGAACGATTGTGCAGGCCGAATGTCTGACCAATGCCCGACACCGCGAAGAACAACAGGAGTGGCGCAAACACACAACCCGTATACAAATGAATTGAACGTAATTTTTGCATCGTGTGTGTTAGAGTTAGACGCGCCTCACCGACCACGAACGTTGAGGCGAGGAGCGCACCTACAATAGCGTGGAGATAGAAGGCTGCCGAGCAGAAAATATGGGGCGGTGGTCGCGGGTCACTATCCCGGTCAGTCGTCGCTTCGCCGGTCCGGAGGGTCCTTTCTAGCACGGCGGGTAGGCCGCGCTGACGCACCGTCGAAAATCCTTTCACAATTGGTCCGAGGCAAGCAAGTGTGGGCAGATCCGCCTGGAAGAGCATCCCGGAGCGCCGATTTGCAATCGGCTTAAACCGTAGGACAACCCCAGCGCCGCGAATGATGCAAAACCCATCGAACCCGATAGCGCAACGCCAGCCTTCCATCCGTTAGTTAAACAATCTGTGGTCGGACGACCAAAGCCGACTGCAACTCGGCGCTCCGGCGGCCGCAACCGGACGCCCTTCAATCCGGGGTTTTGTCACCGCACTCACAATCCCGAGGAACGCGACAGAAAACGCTGTTCGCCGTGGGAGGTAAGCACCCCAAAGACAGCTGACATCGCCCCGTAGTTTCGCGTGCTCCAGCTTGCGAGTCACCCGGATCGAAAATTCTCCATTCGACCGTGAGTAGTCCGGCCTGGAACTGTCCAATGTCTTGATGAACGACACTAATCCTGAAATTCCAAGTGCTTGGAAACGCCCGCTCCAAGGCTGGCTCGGGTGGGTGATATTCGCCCTGGCGGGGGCTGTCCTGTCGGCAATCGCTTGGTGGGTTATCGGCCTGGTAACAGAGGAGCCTTTTGAGACCAATACCGCATCGCGCTTGCTGATTGCTGTTGGGATCGGGTTTGCAGTCGCAGCCGCGCTAAAGTTTCTGGCCTGGAGCGTTTGCAGCTGGGAAAACTTCAAACACGCTCTCCTGGGCTGCGCCTCCGTTGCGGGGCTGGTGGCGCTTTTTTACGCCGAGGAAGACATCCGCGGATGGCTGACCTGGCACCAGTTCAAATCGCATTGGGAGGCCAAAGGCGAAAAGTTCGATTTCGCCGACTTCATTCCGCCAGTGGTGCCCGACGAGCAGAACTTTGCGATGGCTCCTGTGGTCGCCTCGACCTACGGCCGGGTGCTGGACCACAATGGAAAAGCGAAACAACCGCAGGATGAATCCATCACCAACCAACTGCAAATGCCGCTGGCAATCGATGACGAAGGCCCGCGGAACGGCATGGGAGATTGGCAGAGAGCTATCCCGAGCAATTTGGAAGGATGGCAGCAGTATTATCGGGATCTGGCTGAGACCACCAACGTGTTCCCGGTCGCGGCACAAGCGCAAAGCCCCGGGGCCGATGTGCTCCTGGCCCTGAGCAAATACAAAACCATTCTCGAAGCTCTGCGCGAGGCCGCCGCCCGTCCCGCCTCCAGGTTCCCCCTGAATTATGAACAGGAGCAGACATTTGCCATCCTTTTGCCGCACCTCGCTCCGCTCAAACAATCTGCCGGCGTCCTCAGATTCCGCGCCCTGGCCGAACTTCAAGCCGGCCAGGCGGAGGAGGCAATGGCCGACATCCGCCTGGGTTTGAATCTCACCGAAAAGATTCGTTCCGAACCTTTCCTCATTTCGCACCTGGTCCGCATAGCGATGTTCCAAATAATCCAGCAGGCCATCTGGGAGGGACTTTACGAGCGCCGCTGGACCGACGCGCAACTCGCGCAACTGGATCGGGATCTCGCTCGGTTCGATTTTGTTGCCGATTACGTGACGGCGATGCGGGGTGAAAACGCCTGCGACGTCTCAGCCATCAATTACCTTCGCCACCACGCCAACCTGCTTGGCAGCTTAGGCGAGTTCAATAATGAAAACCGCTCCAGAAAAGTCTCCGACCTGGGCGCGTTCTTAATGCCCTCCGGTTGGTTCTATCAAAATGAAACACGCGCCTCCAGGTTCATCCTCGAAGAATTTCTGCCCGTGGCCGATGTCACTCACCACACGTTTTCCACAGAGCAAGTGGACCAGGCCGGCAAGTCCCTGGCTGAGTTGCCACACACGCCGTACACTCTCATTGCCAGGATGCTGCTTCCGGCGTTGACCAGGAGTTCCCATCGGTTCGCCTTTGCTCAAGCCTCGCTGGACCTGGCCCGGTGCGGCTGTGCCCTCGAACGTTACCGCCTGGCCACGGGGAACTACCCGGAAGAACTGAGCCTCCTTGCGCCCCGGTTCCTGGCAAGCGTCCCGGTCGATCCCATCGGCGGCCAATCGCTGCATTACCAGAGCGAACCCAACGGAAGTTTCATCCTCTACTCCGTGGGTTGGAATGGAACCGACGACGGCGGTCACATCGCCTCGAGAAAAGGCGCGGCGGTTGACCTCGATAAAGGCGACTGGGTTTGGCGGTATCCAAACTCCAAAAAATTGTGAACCGGCCGAGGCTGGGGATAGTTGGTTTTGGCCTGGGCTGCTAACACACTGCGCCACTTAGCCTTTGTCTCTTATGGCCCTGTTCGGCCAAAACAATGTCGTTGCCCGGTCTGCGGCGGAGGGGTACTTTCAGGTCATGAAAGGTCTTCGGTATATTTACTGGCAGGATGGCCGGTTCTGGCTCGGTTATCTTGAGGAGTACCCCGATTATTTGACCCAGGGCGAATCGCTGAAGGATCTCCAGGAGCATCTGCGCGATTTGTACGCAGATTTGTCCGGCGGGCACATCCCGGCCGTCCGCAAGGTGGCGGAGTTGGAGCTGGCGTGAAGCGCCGGGACCTCGTGCAGAAGCTCGAGGAGATGGGATGCGTTCTCATCCGGCATGGCGGGAAACACGATTGGTATCAAAATCCAATCACACGCATGGCGCAGCCAGTGCCTCGGCATCGGGAGATCAAAGAATTTCTTGCCAAGTCCATTTTGAAGAAACTGTCCTGAAGGCCGAACAACGGCATGCAGTGGATGCCGGGCGTGCGCTTCTGTTTGCATTTCTACGTCACTGGCCCGCCACCACTGATACCGAACGCTGTAACCGCGCTGGTCCGATCAAGAGTCCTCCCGTTTTAACTCGGGCAGGAAAGCGGTGAGCAGGCCAATCAAGGGTAGGAACGAACACACATCGATCACAAATACGATGCTGGTCGCGTCCGCCAGTTTTCCAAGCACGGCCGAAGCGATGCCGGCCATGCCAAAGGCAAAGCCAAAAAATAAACCCGCGATCGCGCCGACTTTTCCCGGCAACAATTCAGTGGCGTAGACCAGGATCGCCGGAAAGGCCGAGGCGAGGATCAGCCCGTTGATCACGCTCAACACAGCCGTCCACAAAAGGTTTGCGTGCGGCAAAAGCAACGCGAACGGCGCCATGCCCAGGATGGAAATCCAGATAACCAGTTTGCGCCCGATCCGGTCCCCGATGGGGCCGCCCGCAATGGTGCCCGCCGCAACCGCAAACAAGAAAACAAACAGGTAAATCTGCGATTGAGGTACCGCCAGGCCGAACCGCTGGATCAGGTAGAACGTGTAATAATTCGTCATCGAAGCGAGATAGAAGAACTTCGAGAACATCAGGCAGAGGAGGATGGCCAGCAGGAACGGCACTTGCCTTCGAGCCACCGGGTGATGATGAGCCTCGGCGCTGTTGCCGGAATTGCGTTCATCCAGGTGTTGACGGTACCACGACCCGACCCGCGCCAGGATGAACATGCCCGCGAAGGCGAGCAGCGTGAACCAAAGGATATGCCGGCGCCCATACCGGGTGATGATTCCCGCCGCCAGCAAAGGTCCGATCGAACTGCCCGCGTTGCCGCCGACCTGGAACAACGATTGCGCAAAACCGTGACTCCCACCGGAAGCCAACCGCGCCATGCGCGAAGATTCCGGATGAAAGATCGCCGAACCCAGGCCAATCATCGCGGCGGCCGCGAGCACCGCGTAATAACTTGGGGCCAGAGCGAGCGCCACGAGTCCCACCAGCGTGATCCCCATGCCCACAACCAGCGAATAAGGTTTGGGATGACGGTCCGTGTAAAATCCTATCACCGGCTGAAACACCGAGCCCACCATCTGAAACGTCAGCGTGATCAGGCCGATCCGCGTAAAGCTCAAACCGAACGATTCCTTGAGCATCGGGTAAATGGCCGGAAGCAACGCTTGAATGCAGTCGTTGAGCAGGTGGCAAAAACTCAAGGCAAACAAAATGCCCAACGTGGAACCGCCCACCGCCCGCGCGGCATTCGCGACGGTCGTGTTTCCGGTTCCATTGACGCTCTTCACGAATGAGATTTGCGTTCGAAACAAAGATATGTCAAACGGCCGGGGCCTTTAATACAGTTCGGCAAATATGGCAATGATCATCGGCGTCTCGGGCAGTTTGCGGGCCGGTTCTTTCAATACGGCGCTGTTGCGCGCGGCGGCTGAGATGATGCCGGAGGGCGCGAAACTCGTCGTCAGGACCATTCACGGCATCCCCCTCTACAACGGGGATGAAGAAGAGTCCGCCGGCATTCCTGCGAGCGTCAGCGATTTGGGCCGCGCTATTGCCGATGCCGACGGGTTGCTTTTGGCCACTCCGGAATACAACAACTCCATTCCGGGCGCGTTTAAAAACGCGATCGATTGGCTTTCCCGGATTGAAGATGAAGCCAAACCGGTTTTTGCCGGCAAATCGGTGGCGTTGATCGGCGCTTCGCCGGGCGGCTTCGGCACGCTGCTGGCCCAGGACGCATGGTTGTCGGTTCTGCGCACCTTGGAAACCCGTCCATGGTTCGGTGGCCGGCTCCCCGTGTCGCGCGCCGCATCGGTGTTCGACGCCCAAGGCAGGCTCGTGGACGAATCAGTCCGGAAACGCCTTCGTGAATTCCTGGCCGGATTCGCCCAATACGTCCAGAAAGGTTGAGACAAAACCAATGGCGAAATCCTCCTTCTTGAGCGATTGTCCCGCGTGAAAAGCAACCTGACTAACCTGGAACTTTATGCATTCCGGCCGGCGAAAGGCGGTGGCGTTTGAACCACTACGCTCATTCGACCGGCCTGCGCAAAACCAAAATCATCGCCACGCTCGGGCCGGCCACTGATTCCCCGGCCATGCTCAAGCAGTTGGTAGAACGCGGAGTCGACATTTTCCGCCTGAACATGTCTCACGCGCCGCACGACTGGGTGCGCCGCGTCGTCGCCGATATTCGCAGCGCGGCTTCCGAGTGCCACCGACATGTCGGCATCATGATGGATACCCAGGGACCCGCCATCCGGACCGGCGAGCTGCCCGTCCCCCTGGCGCTGAAACCGGGAGAAAAATTTACGCTCACCGTCCGCGGCGAAAAGAGCGAGGAAGAACGATCGGTCGACGTTAACTACGAGAACTTCATCAACGACATCAGCGTTGGGGACGTGGTGCTCCTCGACAACGGCGCCATTGAAATGAAGGTGCTCGACAAACACGGCAACAAGGTTCATTGCGAAGTCCTGACCGAAGGCAGCCTTGGCAGCCGACGGCACATCAATCTGCCGGGGGTTAAAGTCAGCCTTCCGGCATTAACCGCCAAAGATAAACTCGACATCGCCCTGGGCCTGCAACTACGAGTCGATTTCATGGCCCTCTCCTTTGTCCGCCAGGCGCACGACCTCGCGGAGTTGCGCGCGCTCTTCCCCGCAACCGGCGATCACCCGCTCGTGATCGCCAAGATCGAGGACCAGGAAGCGGTGCGGAACCTGGAAGAAATTGTGCGCAGCGCCGACGCCGTCATGGTCGCGCGCGGCGACCTTGGCATCGAAGTGCCGTTCGAGGAATTGCCGATCATCCAGAGGCGAATCGTCAAAACGTGCCTGCGGCTGGGCAGGCCGGTCATCGTCGCCACGCACATGCTCGAAAGCATGATTAGCTCGCCGACACCGACCCGCGCCGAAGTGACCGATGTGTCCAACGCCGTGTTCGAGCAGGTCGACGCCATTATGCTGAGCGGGGAGACGACCGTGGGCAAGTTCCCGCTCAAATGCATCGAAGTCTTCGATCGCATCACCACTCGAATTGAACGCAGCGGCGGGGCCAACTATTTCGAACAGGCCGTCCTGGGCACCGATCGCCAGAAACTGGTCAAAAGCGCGGTCGTCATGGCCAACGAATTGCGCGCTGCGGCCATCCTCGTATTCACGCGCAGCGGCAACATGGCGCGGACCGCGGCATGGATGCGCCCGCGGTACTCGCAGATCTATGCCTTGTGCGAGCGCGAATCAATGGCCCGGACCCTGGCCCTGAGCTGGGCCATTACCCCGTTCGTTGTCCCGTTCGATTTGTTTGAACCACAGAATACCATCGAGTCGGCGTTGAAGATCCTCTTCAAGCAAGGCCGCCTGCGCCAGGGCAGCACCGTGGTGATCATCGGCTTGATCATGGTCGGTGAAGAAATCGTCGATGCCGTCCAGATGCGCGTCATCTGAGCTGTTTAACCCGCGACTGCGTTGACTTTGGCCCGCTTTTTCGGCTATATTTCCGCTCTTTATGAATCGCAACCCGCATGTGGCCGTGGTCGGTGCGACGGGCGCCGTCGGCATCGAAATGCTCAAAACACTCGAGAAACGCCAGTTCCCGGTTGGGAAACTGACGCTGCTCGCGAGCGCTCGATCGGTCGGCAAGAAGCTCAAGTTTCGAAATGAAACCCACACGGTGGCGGAATTGACGCGCGACAGCTTTGAAGGAATCGACATTGCCCTGTTCAGCGCCGGCGGCAGCATAGCAAAGGAATACGCTCCCATTGCGGCTCAAAGCGGCTGTGTCGTGATCGACAATTCCAGCGCGTTTCGCATGGACCCGTCGGTTCCGCTGGTGATTCCCGAGATCAACCCGGGAGACGTTGCGTTGCACAAGGGCATCATTGCGAATCCCAACTGCACCACCGCCATCACCCTCATGGCGCTTTACCCTTTGCACAAAGCGTTTGGGTGCAAACGCATTTTCGCCTCAAGTTACCAGGCCGTCTCGGGCACCGGCGCCAAGGCCATCGCCGAATTGGAACGGCAGGTCGGCCAGGTCGTCGCCGGGCAAACGGTTACCAGGGAAGTGTATCCGCACCAGATCGCTTTTAACGTCCTGCCGCAAGTCGATTCCTTCCTGCCCTCGGGTTACACCAAGGAAGAAATGAAGATGGAGAACGAAGGCCGCAAGATCATGCATCACCCCGCGTTCAGGGCGAGCGTGACGTGCGTGCGCGTCCCCGTTTATCGGGCCCACTCCGTCGCCGTGAGCGCCGAATTCGAAAAACCCGTCAGCGTCGAAGCCGCCCACGAGGTTCTCAAAAAAGCCCCCGGCCTCCAGGTCGTGGATGAGCCCTTAAAAAGCCAATACCCGATGCCCCTCCACCTGGCCGAGCAATACGACTGCGCGGTCGGCCGCATCCGCAAGGATTGCGCCATGGACAACGGCCTCTGCTTCTGGGTCGCCGGCGATCAACTGCTCAAGGGCGCAGCGTTAAACGCGGTGCAGATTGCCGAAGAATTGGTCCATCAATTCAAGGGTCGCCCCGAACCTGCCTTGGCGATGCAGGCTTAGAGAAGAAGACGAAAGCCGGGTA
>DATGLT010000296.1:0-25798 GCA_035294005.1 Verrucomicrobiia bacterium | reverse complement strand
GCGATATGGATAAAGAAGTGACCTGTAAGTCGGGCGCGGCATTGGTATCCATCAAAGACACGGGAATACCTGGAGGATTCGGCACAACGATAAATGCGAAGTACCCTGTGGCGCTGGTGTCAGAGTAACGTCCTTCAATGGCTAAAACACAAGTGCCGGACTCCGGGATCGTAACAGTGTCGGCGTTGAGGGCTGCCTGTTGCAGTATCAGTGGGGTTCCATCAGGAGAAAGCAACCGGATATAAGGTGTAACCGAAAAACCGGAAAAACCTAAAGCCTGGTAATAAAAGCGATCGCCCGCGGCAGCATTGAATCTGTATAGCGCCGTGCCGTTTCCGGGAGAAACAGACCCGTTGACCGGAGACCCCGGAGTCAGAGGTGTTGCAGCCGCCGTATCCAACAAGCGAAAGCTGAACCCGCCGGTTTGAGCCGCAGGCGCCGCGACTGTTAGAAGGTAATCACCGGCGGGTAAATCCAGGCGAGGGTCACCGTCGAAACTATCCGAGCTCCAGAATTGACGAGAGACAACCAGGGCACCTTGCGGGCCATTCAAGCTCCAGGAGAAGGCGCTATCTGTGAGAGAGTCAAAAAACAATCGTGAGGCGATGGCGAGAGTGAATTGATAAAACCGGCGCTGGCCGGCGAGAGCGATGGAGTCATTTACGGTTACGCCAATCGACAAACTGTTGGTTATGTCGGTTACCGGCTGCAGCAGGAATGAGAATGAGCCACTGGAGTTGGTTTCGCTATATCGCCCCTCAACCGAGATCAGGTAAGTTCCCGATTCAGGGACACTAAAAGTGGCCGCATCGGAATTCACAGGCTGGTTCAACAATAAGTCTGCGTAGGGTGAATAAAGCTTCAGATAGGGAAAGGCGCCAAAGCCGCTGGTGGGCAGCCCATGAAGGTAAAAACGATCTCCAGCAGAAGCGTTAAACCGATAGAGGCTGGTGCCGTTGGCTGGAGTGAGCGTGCCGCTAACCACTTGTCCCGGGGTGAACCCCTGTGCCGCCGCAGAGTCCAGCAACCGGAAGGAGTATGTCCCCGTGGCAGCGCCCGGCGCGGCGAGGGTGAGGGTGTAATCGCCCGTCGGCAAATTGAGCATCGCATTCCCATCAGGGCCGTCCGAACTCCAAAGCGCCCTGCTATCAACGAGGATCCCGGGCGGTCCTGTGAGCGTCCAAGTAAACCCAAGATTGCTCAGGGCGTCGAAGAATAGAACAGCCGGCTGCGCCAGGCTGAATCGGTAAAACTGTCTTTGGCCGGCGACACTGATGGCATCGTTCACGGTTTTCCCGATGGTTAAGATGTTGGTGTGGTCCGTGACCGGCTGAAGCAGGAACGAGAAGCTCCCGTTCGTGCCCGGGTCATTGGGTTGTCCCTCGATTGAGACTAAATAAGTTCCGGTAAAAGGGACGGGGAACGTCGCAACATCGCTGTTCAAGGAAGTGCTAACCAGAAGGTCGCCGAAAGGATTTAGGATCTTGAAATAGACGGGTGCGCCGAAGCCCGTGGTAGGCAACCCATGAAAATAAAACCGTTCAGCCGCGCTCGCTGTAAAACTGTAAAGAACAGTGCCGCTTGCCGGAATGCTAGAGCCGTTTACGATCGTTCCGGGGACAAAAGGTGTGGCATTGGTCGTATCCAAAAGGCGGAAAGCGAAACCTCCGGGACCGCCGCTGAGGCTGAGTTGGTACGCGCCGACCGGGCAATCCAGGGACGAATTTGCGAAACTGCCGTCGGAATTCCAAAGGGCACGATTGCTGACGAGGTGGCCGAGCGGTCCATCCAATGACCATACCAGGCCGGAGTTAGTGAGGCTGTCGAAAAACAGCCGCGTCGGAGCAGCCAAAGTGAAGGTGTAGGAGTTGGTGGCCGATGCAGTCGGCAACTGTCCGGCGGTGATAGCGCCGATGGTCAATGGGATGCCGCTCGGTGGGACAGGCGGGACGTTCCCCTCCGGCACTGCGGTGAATTGGTAGGCGCCGCTGCCGACATCGGCAATGCTGCCTTCTATCAGTAGCGTGTAAGTACCGGGCAAGGTCAGCACATTGGTGCCTTCATCGCCAACATAGCCCCCGAATACCCGGGTGCCGTAAGGGTCGTAAAGTCGCCAATACGCGTTGGGAATTCCCGTTTGGCTGATCCAATGAAAAAAGAACCTGTCTCCCGCGGCTGCATTGAAACGGTATGCCTGAGTCTCGTTAGCAGGATTGAGAGTCGAGCCGACGGTGGTTCCAGGGGTTAAAAGAGTGCCGGTCGCGATATCGAATAAGCGAAACTGGAACGGGCCAACAGCATCGGCAACCGCTGTAATGGTCAGTACATAATCACCGGGCTTAAGAGACAATAACGGGTTGGCGGTGGAGGGGCCATCCGATGCAGTAAATGCGCGTGTATTGACGATGCGACCGGCAGGGCCGTCCAATGACCATTGAATATTGCCATTGTTAGTCTGGGCATCGAAATAGAGCGTGGTTGAAGCAGCCAGGTTGAAGCGATACGCCTGGGACTGCCCGGGGCCAGCGATGGAACCGTTCACCACAGCACCCAGCGTGAGCGATTGGCTTTGATCGTTTACCGGCACCACGTTGAAGCTAAAGGTGCCGCTGCCCGGATCTGAGACGCTTCCTTCCATGAGCAGCGTGTAAGCCCCATTCGCGGCCAAAGTGGTCGGACCAAAGTCAGCCAGGTATTCGCCGAAGAGCTGATTGCCAAAGGGGTCCAGGCAACGCCAGTAGGCATTCGGAATTCCCGCGGACGCAAGGGAGTTGAAGTACACTTTCGTCCCGGCGGCCGCCACGAACTGGTAAGCGACAGTTTCGTCGGCAGGATTCAGACTGCCTGAGACGAGAGTGCCTGGGCTGAACGGAGTTGCGGTGCTCAGATCGAATAAACGAAACTGGTACCCGCCCGTGTTCCGACCGATGCCCGTCACGGTGAGAAGATAATCACCGGCGGGCAAGTTGATCACGCCGTTACCCGTGTGACCGTCGGACTGATTAAAGGCACGATTTGCAACCACCACTCCCTCGGGTCCGGAAAGGGACCATTCCAAATCAGGGTTGTTGGTGAGCGAATCGAAATAGAGCGTCGCGCGCGAGGCGAGTGTAAAATTATAAGTCTGTGCCTGGCCAGGCATGACCACGGTGCCCGACACGATCTCGCCCACAGGCAGCGGCTGTGACTGGTCGTTGACGGGAACGACGTTGAAGCTGAACGTGCCACTGCCAGGATCAGAGAAGTAACCTTCCACCAGCACCGTGTATATGCCGGTCGCTGGAAGGGACAAAGGCCCATCATCGGCGAAAAACTGGGCGAAAACAGGCTGGCCGTAAGGGTCCAGACAACGCCAAAAGGCGTTTGGCGCGCCGGACAGCGTAAGCCCTTCGAAATAGAACCTGGCCCCTGCATTCCCATTAAACCTGTAGGCCTGGGTTGCGTTGGCAGGATTCAATTCACCGATAACCGGCAGACCAGGAGTAATCGGTAAGGAGGATGCCACATCAAACAAGCGGAATTGGTATCCACCGGTTGCATCGCCGATTGCCGCAATGGTGAGAGTATAAGCTCCCGCAGATAAGGGAAGAACACTGTTGCCCGAGCCGCTATCGGAACTGTTAAAACGGCGGTTTGTGACCACGCTTCCATCCGGTCCCGAAAGCGACCACAGCAGATTGGCGTTGTTGGTGCGAGAATCGAAGCAGAGCACTGCGGATGCAGGGAGCGTGAAAACGTACCTTTGAAGCTGGCCAGGCATGCTGATTGCCCCGCTCGTGACAGAGCCGATCGAAAGCGTTTGTAATCCACTCGTGACCGGGATCACATCAATCCGGTACGCAGGGTTACCCGGGTCGTTGCGGTAATAGCCTTCAAGCAGCAGCGTGTAAGTGCCAGGAATCGTCAAGGTCGTCGGGCCGAACACCGATTGGATGGCGGCGCTTGCAACGATGACATTGAAGGGATCGACAAGACGCCAATAGGCATTTGGCGGCCCATTAGTCGCATACAAATCGAAAAAGAAAGTTGAGCCGGCAGAAGCTCCAAACTGGTACATCGCGGTCTCTTGGGACGGCTGCAGGGCGCCAAAAATCGGTGTCCCGGGGGTAATGACCTGTGCGGTGCTCAAATCGAGAAGCCGAAAGTTGTAAAAGACAGTGCCGGGTGAAGTTTGGGAAACAGTGAGCTGATAGTCCCCAGGCGGCAAACTGAGGAGGGAGGAACCTGTATAACCGTCGGAAAAATTCAGAGCGCGGGAGGTCACCAGGCCCGGCGGCCCCAGCAGAGACCATTGCGCGTTGGGGGAATTGGTCAGGGTGTCAAACACGAGCCTTGCGGCCGCCGGCAGGGTAAAGATGTACGCGTTCGTCCCGGCATTGGTGATACTTCCCGTGACATCCTGACCCAAGATCATCTGGCTGCCAACGAAAGGTGTAGGCGGGACATTTCCTTGAAAGACGGCATTCAGCGCGTAGGAGACGGGGCCACTGTTGTCAGGAAAGCCTTCAACCAGGAGGGTATACGTTCCCGATGCG
The DNA here is from genome assembly GCA_035294005.1 of Verrucomicrobiia bacterium. Lineage (GTDB taxonomy): Bacteria > Verrucomicrobiota > Verrucomicrobiia > Limisphaerales > UBA8199 > JANXQE01. The sequence continues at coordinate 21,263 of DATGLT010000296.1, read as the reverse complement.
TGCAGAGCCACGGTGCCCGTGCTGGCGAATCTTCGGGCGAAAATGACGTTGTTGAAAGGATCGATCAGTTCCCAAAAAATGTTGCCAGCTCCGTTGAGCGAGATGTCGGTGAACTGGAATTGGTCCCCGGCTGCCGCGGAGAATTGATATAGATCGGTTCTTGTTCCTGGTGAAAGCGTGTTGGAGACGAGGGTGCCTGGAGTCAGCAGACTGGCGGCAGAAAGGTCTATCAACCGAAGGGCATAGCCATTGGTCGCTCCACCGGTCCCTTCCACGGTGAGGCGATAGTACCCGGGAACCAACGCCAGCACCGGCTGAGGCGCCAAACCGGCATCCGAAGCGCTGAACGGGCGCAGACTGACGACCGGCCCTTCAGGACCGGTTAACGACCAGGCGATCGATGTGAGATTCGAGAGCGAATCGAAATAAAACCGCGCCCCGGTGTTGGTCACGCTGAACGTGTAAATATCCCGCTCGCCCGGGGCAGAGATGGTCCCTGCGGTAACGCTGGGCGGACTGACTTGTGCACACAGGAATACTGGCATTCCAAGCCATGCTGCGATCGCCATCGGCAACCACACCCGTGCTCGTTTCGTCAGTTTGTGAGATCTGGATCGATCCTTCCCGTAACACGCGACCGTAGTAACGGAATGGACAATTGCTCCCGCTTCGGGATTCGGATTTCTTGTCATAACATTGCTTCCTGGTTTCGTTTCTCTTTTCAGGCCCGCCGGTTAACGACCGACCGTTGGCCGGTACGAGACAACACTCCACCTGCAAGGGGTTGCCGCCCTTTTTCGTTCGGGAATGAGTCCTTAGCTTAGTTTAAATCCGGTATCCCGGCATCCACTCGGAGTCGTTTTTGAACTCAGAGGAGATCTGCCGAGCCGGGAAATCACACTACGGAAAAGCTTGCATAAGCCAGCCATGCGGCTGTTCGAGCCTTGGGTTAAATTCGCGTTCCATACGATTAATTGGTTTGCGAGACACGTTCATTGCCGCCCGCCGCGGGTGAGGATTTCCAGTCAACGCCCAACTCACTCAAGCGGGTTCTGAGCCGGGACAGGTCCCAGATTTGAATGAGCCCATTATGCGTGCCGGCAGCCAGGCGCGTGCCGTCGAAGGAAAGACAAAGTGAAACCAGTTCATCACCGCCAGGACCCGCGAAAGTGGCCAGTTCATTGCCGCTGCCTAAATCCAACAGGGTGACTTCATCTTTAGAACGAGCTACGGCCGCAAGGTTCCCCTGGGCCGAGAAGGCCGGGAACACGGAAGCGTATCCGGCGTAGTCGCGATGGAAGCACGGGCCCGCTTGCCAGGATCCAACCTGGTAAAAGCGGTACTCCTGGGCCGTCGCAAAAACGATCCAACGATCGTCGGGAGTGAACGTCGCCAGGGCCGTGCGCACTCCGGGAAAGTCATGCACGCAAGCTCCTGTGTGCGCGTCCCAAACTTTCGCCTGATAATCATCTGTGGTGGTCGTGGCGACCCAGTCCCCGCCCCTGCTCATCGCGGCAAAGCTAATCGGGTAACGAAGGATCCGCGGCTCTTCCGTTGGGTTCTCCAAGCTGAGTACCACGCAAACCGCGTTGGCGGTGGTTACGGCAACACGGGTTCCATCGGCGCTTTGCGAGGCATGCCTGGGTTCGCCAACGGACGGCAGCGGAATCCGCAGACGCGTCGCAGGTTCAAAGACGCTGAGCTGCCCGGCGGAATCGGAGGTTATGGACCAACGGCACAGCCCCGAGGGACCACAGGCCAGGAGCGAGGTATCACCCGGCGCGAATTCGAGCGAGAAAGTGCGGTCACGGACCGAGCCGGCAAGGGTCCCGTTGTCGGTATCCCATAAACGCGAACCGTCTTCGGCGCCGGACGCTAGCCACCGGCCGTCTCTACTGAACGACAGCCCCAGAATGGGCCCGCAGCCGGTCATTCCACCCAATTGACGATATTCCGGCCCCGAAGCCACTTCCCATCGGCCAACCTTAGGTCCGAGCATCCCCAGGCCCAACCATTTTTGTCCGCCGAATTCGGTCGACAGACCCTTGGCTCGCAGCAGTTCTTTGCCGGTCACCGGATCCCAAAGGCACGTTTCTTCATCGCCCCCGCACGTTGCCAGCAGGTTGCCTTGTGAATGGAAGCTGGCCGAGTAAACAGCGCCCCGGTGACCGGCACACAGGGCCTGGAGTTTGCCTGTGCTTGCGTCCCAAACGTAAGTTTGCGTGTCGCTGCAACCCACTGCCAGCAATTTGCCGTTCGGACTCCACGAGGCCATACTGGCTCGGCCTTTGTGTGCGAGCGGACCGGTTAGCATCCTTCCTTCCAGGTCCATCACCAATACCTGGGAGCCGAGACAAATCGCCAGCTCATTGGTTTGGGGGTTGAACCGGACGCAATCCGCAACGCCGCTCAGTGTAAAGCGGCTTAACTCCTCGCCGGAAGGTAATGAGCACACAAGCACGGAGTTGTCCGGCCGGGCTGCGGCGAACAAACTACTGTCTTTACTGAAATCGAAAGCACAGCTCTCCCAGACGTTCCCGGGCGAGAGTTTCAGGACGGATCGCGAAGTTCCAACGTCCCAAACTTGCATGGGCGCCTCGCCCATTTGCAGATTGCCCGACGCGCCCAGGTACTGGCCATTGGGGCTGAACCGAAGAGTCATGCGCCAATCCGGCTCACGGATATCGACCCGCGGAGCTCCGATTTCCTGGATTACGGCAATCTGCCGATTATCAGCCATTCGCCGGACCTTGATCATTCCGTCCTGATCGACCAGGGCGTAGCGTTCCAACTCGCGATCAAAGGCGATGCCGGTCAAGGCCGTGCCCGGTGGATATGCCTGCCATTTATGATCCAACCGAAGGTCGGTCAGCGCCAGGAGAGCGATAGCTTCGTTGCGAACTTTGAGGATTTCCTTCGGCTCGAGTTGCAAGCGGCGGGCAATTTGGGCCGCTTCGGCCAGTTCGGTGAGGCCTTCAAAGCGGCGGCCCGCGCGACCACTCCATCGGGCGGCCTGGGCCTGCGCGACTCGGGCATCGAACAACCTGCGCTGGGCGTCATCTCGATCGAGCAAAGCCTGCTTTTTGGCTTGAGCGGCGGCACTCGTCGCTTGAACTTCGGCATCGAGCCGGTGTGCCGCCAGACGCTCGGCCCGGAGCGCCCGCACGGCCAAAGTGGCGCTAAATACCGTTGCCAGGATCAATACCAGCGCCAGAAATCCCGCCATGACAAAAGCCACCCGGTTTCGGCGGGCGAACTTCTGGAACCGATAGAGATTTGAGGGCGGACGAGCCAGGACTGGCTCATTGGACAAGAACCGCTGAATATCCATGGCCAGGCCATTGGCCGTCTCATAACGCCGCGCCCGGTCCTTTTCGAGGCATTTGAGCACGATCCAGTCTAAGTCCTGGCTAAAACCGGACAGGGAACATGACTCGGACGGGCCGGATCTTGCAGGCCCGCTCGGTTGCGGATTGCGATTCAAAGAGATCAAACGCGTCGAAGGCCGCTCGGGTTCCTCTTCCAAAATGATGCGCTGCATCTCGGCATAACTTGCGGAACCAAGCCGTTTCTCAGAGAAAGGAGTTGTGCCGGTGAGCAACTCGTAGAGCAGGATGCCAAGGCTGTAAATGTCGGCTCGGGTATCAATATCCAGGCTGCTCATTTCCGCCTGCTCAGGGCTCATGTAGGCCGGTGTGCCAACCAACGTGGCAAACTGCGTGAACAAGGTTTTCTCGGTCAATTTCTGGTTGGTGGCCTTGGCGACACCGAAATCGATGATTTTGGGCAACGGCACCCCGGCAGTCATCGTAACCAGAATATTGGTGGGCTTAAGATCGCGATGAACAACTCCCTTTTGATGCGCGCTCTGGATCCCCTGGCAGACCGGCACGAGAAGCTTGAGGCGTTGCGCAACCGAAAAACCATTCCGATTACAGAATTCAGTGATGGGTATGCCCTGGACCAATTCCATGACAAAGTAAGGACGCCCTGTCTCAGTGGCGCCGGCATCCAGCACACGCGCGATATTGGGATGGTCCATCAGGGCGAGGGCTTGCCGCTCGGCTTCAAAGCGGGCCACCACTTGTTGGGTGTCCATGCCCATCTTTATGATTTTCAATGCAACTTGCCGGCGCACCGGCTCCTCCTGGGCAGCCAAGTACACAACTCCCATTCCCCCTTCACCAATTTTTTCCAACAGCAAATAACGGCCAATTCTTGAACCCGGTCCTTCAGAGATTACTGCGGTGATTTGGGGTCGCTCGCCTGACGCAATTGCCGGATCTTGCATAAAGCCATCCTGCTCAAAATGATTTGTCAGGAGCTCCTCCACCCGCCTTTGCAGCTTGTAGTCCCCTTGGCAGGCAACTCTCAAGTAGGCCGTCCGCTCTTTCGCACTGGCTTTCTCCAGTGCCTGAAAGAAGATGGCCTTTTCAAGACTTTGACCTGTTCCTAAGGTCGCCATACGGGTTTCAGTTGTTCATGGCGAAAAACAGGCTCAGATCACGCCACAGTGAATTTATTAATTCTCACCAGGCCACGGGCCCCGATTTAAACAGACCAACAAGCCTCAAGTTTGGTCGCCCGATTCAGGACCTGAAGTATCTGCTGCCTCTCCACGGATGGCGCACTTGAGCCAGGCTCGGGCGAATGACCAATGCCGATCGACAGTCCGCGGAGCAAGTTCAAGGGCGGTGGCAATTTCGGGAATGGTCATCCCTATGAAGTAGCGCAGTTTCACGACCTCCGCGGCGGTTTTGTCTTCGGCCGCCAAAACGTCAAGCGCCTCGTGGACGGCGAGCACTTCTTTGGACGGTGCGCCCAGGGCGACGACTTCGTCATCGAATGGTTCGTGCTCACCCGAACGCTTCTGGCTGGCTTTGCTGCGGGCACGATCAATGAGAATTCGCCGCATGGCCTCCGCGGCGGCGCCAAAAAAATGGGCGCGGCTGCGCCATTGCTGCCGTTCAGAGCGGCTCAGGCGAATCCACGCCTCATGAACCAGCGCGGTAGGTTGAAGGGTCTGGCCCGGGGCTTCATGTGCCATCCTGGCAGCCGCTAACTTGCGCAACTCGTCATAGACGACCGGCAATAATTCCTCCGCGGACAATGGCTTCAAGTCGCCTGTCTCCTTCAACCTTGCCGCAGCGCCGTTCATGGCAAGTACATTCCCAAGCGTAACACTTCCGAGTTCAGACTGTTCCTAACAGGGTATGACTACATTCTGGCTCTTAGCGGCCAAAAACGCAAGCTTCTGGTGGGAGCTTCTGCTGGAAGGTGTGGAACAGGCCGCGCGGGGCGAGTTACCGGAATGGGGGTTGAGAGCCCGCCCTGCCACGGCGCGAGCCGGTAGAAACGGCTTCCGGACGAGCCACTTACGCCTGGCCTGCCTCGACCCGCCAGTAGGAGGGCCTGTGCGGTTCCGTCGGAATTGGTAAAACTTAGGATCGGTTGCCATGGACCTCCCAAGGCATCGCAGGATTCGATTTGCCATATTGTTCCCTGCGGTGTCTGCGCCACAAGGCGCGGGCTTCCAGGCGCGGAAAAATCCGCTCGTAATCCGGGGACAGGGAGACCGGAGATCACCGTCCTGAGACAAACGTCGAACGCAATGTCGTCGTAGTCCGACCAAGTATTGCCAATTCGAATTGCGAGCGTGTTGGTTCCCGGTCTAAGCGACGGCGCAAACGGAAGCAGGTCGAAGTAGCGTGTTTCGTTTCCCTGCATGGTTACGGCATCGACTGTCGCAGCAACAGCTTGACCGTTGAGATAGATCTGCAGTGGATAGATCCTCTGCACATCCACATCCGTGCAGGTTGCCGCGAGGAGCAACTCCTCGAGGTTCGTAGAAGCCAGATTGAACTGGGTGCGAAAGAAATAATTGGGAAGCCGTTGAGGCAGGAGAGTGCTGATGTTGGTGGGGCCGCTGCCTGCGCCGAACTTGGCTTTCGCGAAGGGCCATGCGCTGACATCGAAGCCAGGGGTGGGCCAGTCTGGAGCGACCGTGTTTGTACTGTACCTCCACCAGGCGCCGAATGGAACCAGGGTTGTCCAGGCCGCAGACCCTGGGTTGGGGATTTGACGAAAGAACAGGTTATCGAGGTACAAGGAACCAGTGGCAACGCCGCCCGTAACCGTATAGCGATGGCGAATTTCCACATTGGGAAAACCTCGCGGCATTTGGAAAGTGCGGTTCACATAGGACCAATCGACCGGCAATTGAGCCGCGCTGAAGTGCGGCGTGTAATAGAACGGGTCGGGAAGGATCGGCCGTTCATTGGTATCCCAACCTGTTTTCGTCGAACTCCATTCCAGCCAATTTTCGGAAGGCGCGGACATTCCCGAGCTTTTGAAGAAACCGCCGAAGCTGTAGTAAGCCCCTGGCGTTACAAACATCGAGGGGTCGGGGATGCCATACTGAATATTTTCGGCAACGCTGCTGCCGGCAGCTTGGTTTTGAAGGAGCACGCACATCGATCGCAACCCTTGGTAAGCGACATTCGTGCTCACGCAGATGTTTGTGACCCCCGCCGTATCGCTGGACCATTTGTCCCAACAGCAATTGTCGTCCCGTTCAAATCCCGGGTTTGCGAGCAAATTTCCGTTCAGCCCCGACAGGATGGCGAATGGCGCCGACAGAACGGTGTGGGCGGGAAAAACGGCACCAACCTCGTAGAAATACTGCCAACCGGGACGCAGGCCGACGTCGGTGAAGGAGGTGGTCCCAGGTTCGACCGTTGCCACGTGAACGAAAGGACCGTCCGCCTGGTCGGCGCGAAAGATCCGGTAGCATGATGGCGTGGCGGAGTTGGTCCAACCAAAGCTCGTGCGGTTAAAACCGGATGCCCGGAAATTGACCATTGGAGTGCCGTCGGGATAGAGAGACCGGTTGCAATTTCCGTCGCGTCGCATGTTCCCTCGAGCCGTGGCCCAGGAAACGAGATTGGTTGTCGTTGATCCGAAATTCCAAACATAGATCTGACCGGTAACGCTCCTGCAAACCACGTCAATGCGGCCAATTCCTTCAACGTCGGCCAGCGCGGGCACCTGCTTTATCCCCCCGGGGACAGGAACGCTCTGCTTGAGCATTCCATCAAGGCTGTAAACCAGCAGTTCACCTGCCTGGCTTAGCCCCGTAGGGTCATAAGTCCCAACGAGGATTTCTTCGAGGCCGTCCCCGTCAACATCGCCAACTACCGGGGGCGTGGGCAGCAGCGGAGAGAAGTCCTTGGGCCACCCGGTCCTGTCTACCAGTTCGATGCCATTCCAATACCGGAACGAGAGGATGGAACTGTGGTTCCAGCCAAGGACATCGACATGGTTATCATGGTCGGGGTTCACCGGGATCAAACAAGCGCTGTTGAGCCAACCGGAGTTGTTGCTCATATCGACGTGCGGCAACCAACGACGCCATAGGATCCCGCCGTTATCATCCAGAATAGTTTCGTTTGGCTGCCAAAGCGAACCGAGTTGTGTGCCCGCCACCAGGACTTCATCCAACCCATCCCCATCGATATCCGCCGTGTAAATGTCGATTGGCACCTGGTAAGAACCGCTCATGAGCCGGAGATTCCTTCCGAATTGCCCGTGCAGCATGCCCTTGCCCCAAAGACCAAACGGCCGGGTTTTGTCGAAAGCGACAACGCTGTCGCTGTCGTTGAGCGCGTAGATATTCAGGGCCCCGGAAGGATTGGCCCGGCCCACAGCAAGCCCGGATTCCACCAGGTGATGAAGATGGTAAACAAAGGTTTGGCGTCCGGTGGTTGCCTCAAAGGTGACAACGCCGCCGGACCAGTTTTCACCCATCGCGCCCCACGGTCCGACGCCGAAAATGGGGAAGATGAAGGGATTGAAATCCTGGCCACCTGCGAGCGGGTCAGGTTGAATTTTCCATGCAGTCACCACCTCGAGTTTCCCCGTTCCATCAAGATCCATAACTACGGGCGACGAAACTTCGGAAGAAAAAACTGCGCTGGATGGAAGGTGATCCAACCAGGCTCCGGTGGGCCACCAGTAAAATCCGTTTGTGACGGTTTGGTAGCCACCGTTGGGCACATAGGATGCCGCGTCAACGGTGTTGGACCACATGACTGTGCCGTCGCCGTGCAGAGCGATGACGTGGTTGCCGCGCGTGAAAATGATTTCGTCGCGACCGTCGCCGTCCAGGTCATATAAGGTGGGAGAGACGTTGACAGGGTCGCCCCCGGCCGAGTAAGGAAACCCTGGCAACCTCTTGCCGTTGAATTTGAAAGCATCAACAAACCAGCTGCCGGCCGAGTCGCGGTACGGGACGACAATCTCGAGGTCGGGCGAGCCGTCGAGATTTCCAACTGCGAGAGTGCCCATCTGCCAGCCCGTCCCCCCATCGGCGAAGGACGCGATCTGCGCTCCGTCCGCAGACAGCGCTAAGCCGCAACTCAGCGCCAATGCGAGGCGTGCGCAAACACGGGCGGCTACCGACTCATTTTGAGTGCGTGGAACCAGCATTCTGATCAAGGGTATGAGCTTTGCAGGAGCCTTTGTGACAGAGCCGAAGAGATTACGCACCCTGGGGATTTCCCGGGGGGGGTACCAGGAGCGCTCGGTTCAGAAGGCCGCGCTCTGCAAAGAGACTCAAACCCTCGCGAACCTAAACGCCATCAACTGCGGCGACTTTCTCCTCGCATTGCTTGCGCCAGAAGTCGGCCCGCTCGATCAACCCAAGCTGTCCGAGATAGATCAGATCCAGTTCTGGCAGACGCGCGCCCGATTGCGCAGGAGCCATGGCGCGGGCGAAAACATCCGCCGCGTGCACCGCGGTCAGCACACCAAAACTTTTCTGTTTTAGTCCAGAAGGCTGATGATGCAGCCCCACAGCCTGAACTATGGGAGCGGGCAGATTCCAAATCCCCAACAGGCATGCGCCTACTTCGGCGTGGCTGGCTCCAAGGAAATGTCGTTCGGCAATATGCAAGCTCATCGGGCCGGCCTTTGAAAGTTGCAGCGCCTGCCCGAACGGTTCCGGCAAATTTGCCGCGAACAAAACTTTGCCAAGATCATGTAGCAACCCAGCGGCATACGCTTGCTCGCCCAACTCCGAGCCCTGCTCTTCCAGGCATACAATGTGGCGCGCCAATTGGCCTACCAGGACTGAGTGGTACCATAGCTCGTCGACCGAAAAGCCGCCTTTTGGCAATCGATCAAATTCAGAAAATGTATGCGCCAATAGGACCAGTGTGCGCGTCGCTTCCAACCCGAGGTACGCCACGGCTTCAGCCGGTTCGTTCACCTGCATATGGAGGCCGAACACCGCCGAATTGGCCAATTGCAGAACCTTGGCCGTGGTTGGCGGATCCTGGGCAATGATCTTACCAATGGTTTCGACCGAAGCCGCCGGGGATTCCATTTCGAGAGCGATTTGGAAATAGACGTTGGGAGGGCTGGGCACCCAGCGCAGTTTTCCAATCAGGTCCTGCGCCGCCTTTGGTGGTGTCCACGCGGTCTTCCCGAGGCCCTGGTTCAAAGCGTCGGCAACCATCGCAGCGTCGCACGGCTTGAGCAAATGGTGGTGGGCCTTGCCGATGCAGCGAACCGTGCTTTGCAAATCTCCCTGTTCGGAAAGGACGAGACGAAACGCCTGGGGCTGCCGGCGCATGAATTCGTCCAGCAACTCGACGCCGCTCATGTCACATAATTGGACATCGGCAACCACTGCGTCAAAGTTGCCATCATCCGCCAACGCGAGCGCCTCGCGAGCGTTTTGTCGGAATTCAGAGCTCCATTGTTTGGAAAACTCCGGTGAATTGGCCCGGATCTCCTGCCAAAGTGGCTGGTCCTGCCCAACGAAGAGCACGCGTCTCATAGATTTTAGCTGCTAAATCAATCGAACGCCGGATTAAGATGCACTTTGGATGCCAGCCAGCGCGGAAATTCAACGTGACAAAACCATCTTCGGACTTCACGCTGGCAGCCAATTTCGGGCAAACTGCAACCAAGCTGATATGAAAGCCTATTCCAAACGCCAATTTCTGAAAGCCGGCGCAGTGGGCATCGCGTTGCCATGGGTTGTCCCTTCGTCGGTTTTCGGCGCCGATGCGCCCAGTAATCGCATCACGATCGGCTTTATCGGCACCGGCGACCATGGCACGACCTGGAATCTGCAACGGTATTTGCAACTCAAAGCCGCCAAGGTTGTTGTGGTTTGTGACGTCGACGGTTACCGGATGCGACGCGCCAAAGCCATGGTCGACGCCGAATACGACAACGAGGATTGCACCACGACCAAAGACTTTCGCGAAGTCATTGCTCGTAAAGACGTCGATGCGGTCATGATCTCGACGCCCGATCATTGGCACACCCTGATCAGCGTCATGGCCGCCCGCGCCGGCAAGGACGTCCAATGCGAAAAACCGACCCTCACGATAGCCGAAGGCAAAATCCTTATTGAGACCATGCGCAAACACGGGCGTGTCTTCCAAACAAGCACCGAAGACAGGTCCCTGCCGATGTACCACCGCATGGCGGAGTTGGTTCGAAATGGGCGGATTGGCAAGCTCCAACGAATTGAGGTCATTCTGCCCAAGCAACCCGACGGCCCAGGCAATCCAACGCCTCAGCCAATTCCACCCGACCTCGATTGGGAAATGTGGCTCGGCCCGGCTCCATTTGCCCCCTACACTAAAGACCGGGTCCACTTCAACTTCCGGTGGATTTGGGATTATTCCGGAGGAATCATTTGTGACTGGGGCGCCCACCTTTTTGACACTGCTCAATGGGCCAATGACACGGAGCGAACGGGCCCTGTCGAGATCGAAGGGACCGGCACGTTTTGGGAAGGCGGCCTTTACAACACAGTCAAAGATTACAACGTAACGTATCGATATAAGAACGGAGTCGAAATGACCTGCGTTCCCGGAAACCCGAGCATCAAGTTCATTGGAAGTGAGGGCTGGGTCGGCAACCGCGGTTGGCGCGGAAAGGTGGAAGCCAGTTCCGATAAGATCCTGAACTCCGTGATCGGGCCCGAAGAGATTCACCTTTATACAAATCCCGAAGGTGAGCACGACGATTTCCTGAAATGCATGAAAACCAGGAAAGACCCTTACTTCCCAGTCGACATCGGCCACCGTGTTTCAACCGTGTGCCACCTGGCCAACATCGCGATTAAACTTGGGCGTAAGCTCAAGTGGAATCCCGATGCCGAACGATTTGAAAATGACGATCAGGCCAACGGCATGTTGTCGCGGCCGATGCGAAGTCCCTGGAAGCTTGCCTGATTAAGACTTCGGCGCCATGGCAACGTCATACCAGAGCGCTGGCACTTCGGAGGAGGTTCCGGTTGATTCCTTTGCGACTGCTAACTTCAAGATGCCGGGAGGGGCGGTTCCCCTGAATACCGCGACGCACTCGGTGTTGCCGGTCGGAGTTGTGATTCCGACCCGGAACTGCGTTGCGCTGCTCGAACGGCACCTGGATTGCCTGCGCGAGTTGATGCCGCGAGTTGAGCAGGTTGTCGTGGTTGACAGCGCATCCACCGACGGCACCCCGGAACTGCTCCACAAGCAATTGCGCCATCCTCGCATTGAATTTCTGCAGCATCCACCCGGTCTGTACGAGTCCTGGAATTTCGGCGTGCGCCAGGTGCGCGCCCGCTACACGTATATCGCGACCGCGGGTGACGCGATCACGCCGGCCGGGTTGCGATCTCTCTGCGCCGCGGCTGAAGACCTGGAGGCAGACGTGGTAATCAGCAAACCGACCTTCTGCGATCCGGAAGGCGCGGCGTTGCCGGACGAAGCCTGGCCTGTCGATGACATTATCTCCACGCTCCGGCTTTCAAAGCCCTACCGGTTGCACAAAATCGAGGCGCTATTGTTTGCCTTGACAAGCATCTCCTCGGCTCTCACGGGCAGTTGTGCCAGCGATCTTTTCAGGACGGAACAGCTTCAAAGATACCCGTTTTCCCCAAGCTATGGCGGTGCCGGAGACGGGGCGTGGGGACTCGAAAACGCCCTGAACGTCAGGTGGGCGGCGGTACCGGGCAGATTTTCACAATTCGTGCGGCACCCGAAGGCAGGCTCTCCGGGCAAACACCACGGCCTGGATGGCGAACGATTCGAAAAACTTGCCCGGCAAGTGATCGAAGAAGGCCTGCGGTTTGGCTTAATCACAACCCATGAAGTGGAACGGTTCAGGTTTGAAGAACTGCTTGACGCATTGTCGCGCTACCTGAGGTCAAAAACCGAATTCGATCGGCAACGGCGCCAGAGCTTTCCCTGGATTCTCTGGCCGAGTTCCTGGCGGGCAAGGAACCATCGAAACGAAGCATGGGACCAATTGTGCCGCTTGCGCGCTAGGGCTTTGGAGCAATGCAGAGACGCCTGGCATTAAACTGGAACAGCCACCACCCCCACCGCGTCGCCACGGCCTTGCCGATTCAGTTCGGCGGCTTTCCTGTTGAACTCGGCGAGTTGGGCCTCTGAAAAGAACGCCTCGGGGCTCAGCCCCACGCCGTTGGCATCGTACAAGGTCAGACCGCGGCTCATCAGTTCGCTAGACCAGAACTGCGTTCCGCCAGAGTCGCACCACCAATCCACAATCTTGAATTTGCTTTGTTCCGCGAGCAGATCGAAGCTTCGCCGCGAAAACACATGCAGATGCCGGGGGGCGTCGCAGCCGATCCAGTTTACGCCATATTGCTCCCATGCGAGGCAATCCACACAGGGCATGCGAAGCAGCACTCGGCCTCCCGGCCTGAGCTTTTGCCGGCATAACCCAAGTGTGGCCCGCGGATCGGGCAGATGCTCAATAACGTGATGCAGCATGATGATATCGAACGACTCTTGCACATTTTCCAGGGAAGTGGAACGCACAAGCACGCCAGGAGCTGCCTCAACGTCGAGGGGCAAATAGGGATCAATGCCGGTGAGGTTGCGCAAGCCGGCGCGCCAAAGTTGCGCCAGCAACTGGCCTCCGCCGCATCCAACATCCAACACCCGGGACTCAGGCGCCAGGCCGGCGCGCCTCAGCGCCTCGACCTCCGGTGTTGGCGCCCGTTTGCTGGCAATCCAGCGCCCAATCCAGCCCCGGCCAGTCAGCATCGTGAAATCGCGCCGCGCATGGCGCCACGCCCGCCATCCCCGCGTTTTTCCCGGTCCCGGTTTGAAACTGTAGTAGTGAGCCGGATAGAATCGGTCCAAATCCCCGGGCACCGCGTCTATTTGCAGACAGCCACACGAGCCGCATTGGAAATAGTCAAACTCGCCGGAAAGTCCAAACAACTTTTCTTTACACAAAAAGTGTTTGTGCCCGGTCGTTGAACCACAAATGCGACACGTGTGCTGGGCGGACATGGAGCGAGCGTACCGGGCGCGCCTCCGAAGTCAAACTGACAGGCGCTGCTGCGCTGCTGCTTCCACCGGCGCTCTGCGGACGCGCAAACGGTTTCCCACGCTTGCGGGTCTTTGGGTTAACTGCTGTAATTGCCTGGCGCAAATCTTTTGTCCAGGCTCCCAATCCATTTTTTCACGATTGTGCTGAATGGCGAACCGTTTATTCGCCATCACATCCACGTCTTTCGGAAACTCACTGTTCCCTGGGTGTGGCACGTCGTCGAGGGATTGGCCGGACATGTCCGAGATACGGCATGGGGCGCCAAACGAGGCGGAAGTTTGCCGGACGAATTCCTCACAACCGCCCGCAGCAACGATGGGACTTCGGAATACCTGGACGAACTCCATAAGGAAGACCCTGGGCGGGTCGTGATCTATCGAAAGCCAGCGGGTGTTCGGTGGGATGGCAAATTGGAAATGGTCTCGGCGCCGCTCGCCAACATCCGCGAGCCTTGCCTCTTGTGGCAGGTCGATGCGGACGAACTCTGGACCGTCCGCCAGGTGTTCCACCTCCACGAACTCTTTTCCCGGAACCCCGATAAAACCGCGGCCTGGTTCTATTGCCACTTTTTTGTGTCGCCGGAATTTTGCAGCGGCGCGGTGGACGTTTACGGGAATTTCACAAGAAGCGAATGGTTGCGAGTCTGGCATTTTAAACCCGGTGATACATGGGAAGCGCACGAGCCGCCGACGTTGGTGCGGCCAGGGGCAAACGGCCGAAAAGACGACGTGGGCAAGCTCAATCCATTTCCGCAGCAACTCACGGCTTCCGAAGGTCTGAGGTTCCAGCACTACGCTTACGTGACAGAGCCGCAGTTGCGCTTCAAGGAGCGCTACTATGGTTATCCCGGGGCCGTGGCTACGTGGCACAGGCTCCAGGCTGACCTGGTTCAGGCTCCGCGTTTGCGCAAATATCTGCCATGGGTAAGAGAGATGGAGATAGGCACCTCACACACATTGCGAACGCTTGGACGCACAATCGCCGAACCCTTGGGCAAGGCATCTCGCGCGATGCCGGCCAGAAGAGAGGGTGTGACGCCATTGGCCCAGCAGGATTCGACCGGCAAATGGTATTTCCACGACGATGTCCCGACCGGCACAGCCGCGCCCCACATCGTTGTGCTACGTTCAGACCGGATCGGCGATCACCTGCTGAGTTTCGGACTGATTGAGCCGCTGCGAAAAGCCAATCCCCTGGCCCGGCTCACGATCGTTTGCCCGGCCGACGTGTCCTGCCTGATTCCCAATCGCGCGTTATTAAACCAGGTTGTGACCTTCGATCGCGACCTGGGACATGCCGACTCCAAGCATCGGCGCGAAACCCAGGCCGCCGTTGAAACGGTTCCGGTGGATCTCCTGATTTGCCCGCAATACAACCGCGACAACCTGGCCAACAAATTGAGCGTGCAAATCAACGCGCCGCGGCGCGTGGGGTTCGATAGCGACGTGGCGGTGCAACGTCCATCTCATGAACGCAAGCACCGCCGCTACGCCCGGCGCTTTGACGTGCTTGTGCCGGGAGTTCCCCGCGACCTGCCCGAGTTCATTAAATACGGCCGGCTGTTGCAGTGCCTCGGAATGGGTTCGGTCCCGAGTGAACCGCAATTCGCCCCGGGACCACAAGACATCGCGGCTGCCGAGGAGTTGCTCCAATCGCATGTTCCGTCGGGCCGCGAACTTTTAGCTGTGTTTCCCGGGGCCGCGAACTCGATCCGCAACGTGACTTTTCTAGGGCACGCAATTCGGACCACGCCCTGCCTTCGGGAATTTTGCCTCGTAGGCCTGGGATCGGAAGACCACCGCGATCTCGTGACAAAAACATTGAAAGAGAGCGGCCGGCCGGGGTTGAACCTGGCGGGCCAGACCAGCCTGCCGGTAGCGGCTGCCCTTTTGAAGAAATGCAGACTGGCTCTCGGTGCGGATACCGGGTTAGGACACCTGGCATGCGCGGTCGGCTGCAGAAACGTGATTATTCTTGGGGGCGGTGATTTCGGACGGTTCTTTCCGTATTCGGCGCTCACGACTGCGGTCTGCCTGCCGCTGGAATGCTATCGCTGCCATTTCGTGTGCCGGTATGACGAACCGCATTGCGTGACCTCAATCCCCCTTGGAACCGTTCGCGGCGCCCTGGAGCACGCATTGGCAGGAAATTCGTCCAAGCCTCAGATCTTTGTGCCGAAAAATGAAAAGCTCCCGGATGCAGTCGCCTCGCTGAAAACTTCAAATGCCCAGGTTCGGACCATGCTCGAACTGGCCCAGTGCGAGTTGCGAGAAATCGATGAAAGCGTTCTGAGCCAGAGCGTCATATGAGGCACCTGATCATCACCGCAGCAAACTTCCCAGCGGAACAATGCTCAAAAACGATTGGGTATCCGTTCGAATTGCGATCCGCGGATTATCTTACCACCATTCAGCACGCCTTGCGGTTTCAGAACCGTTTTGACTCAATCACGGTTTTGGAAACGGTGGCAAAACAGCGCCTTGATTACCTCGAGCAGGCCGGAATTCCCGTCGTTTACTCAAACCTCCAAAATGATTCCTCCAACAAAGGGATCAATGAAGTCAGGCATCTTTGGGATTTCATAAAACAGGATAAATTTGCAGACGGAGACATTTTCGTGAAACTCACCGGGCGTTACGTGCTGCTGGATACCCGCATTCTCGATCATTTCATGGAGGACAGCGAGATCGTGGCCAAGGACGACGGCGACATTTATCATCCGTCGAGCCGCGGCGTGCATACTTTTTTGTGGGCGTTTCGTAAGCGCTTCCTGCGAGAATTCATCAACTCATTGGACAGGAAATCCAGTGCCCCGATTGAATGGCACGTCAAAGCGTTTGCCAGAAGCCGCAAAGCCCGCCTTCTGCCCAGCGACACGAAGTTAGGGGTGGTCACCTGCCTTTTTTTATCGGAAACCGGTCTTTGGAAAAGAGCCGTTTGCTAGGTGGCGTCTCGTTTTTTCTCGCCTTGCAACAGCCTCTAATTTGAACTACTCAACACTTCAGAGAAAATATCATGTCACTCAATGGAAAATCAGGAATCGTTTTCGGAGTCGCCAACAAACGTTCGATAGCCTGGGCGATTGCTCAAGCATGGCATAAAGCGGGCGCGCGGCTGGCCTTTACGTATCAGGGCGAGCGGTTGAAGGAAAACGTCGAGGAACTCGCCGGAACCTTTGGAACCGATACTCTCATTCTGCCCTGCGACGTCACCCGAGACGAGCAGATTGATTCGGTATTCAAAACGGTTGGGGAGAAGTTTGGGAAATTGGACCTTCTGTTACACTCGGTGGCCTTTGCGCCTAAGGACGCTCTTGAAGGCCAGTTCGTCAATACGAGCCGAGAGGCGTTCCGAGTTGCCCATGACGTGAGCGCCTATTCATTAGTGGCTTTGGCTCGGGCAGCCGCGCCGCTGATGGTTGACGGCGGCAGCATTTTGGCGATGACCTATTACGGAGCGGAAAAAGTTGTCCCCCATTACAACGTGATGGGAGTCGCCAAGGCTTCGTTGGAGGCCAGCACGCGTTATCTTGCGTACGATTTGGGCTCGAAAAAGATCCGGGTCAATTGCATCAGCGCGGGTCCCGTCAATACCCTTGCTGCCCGGGGCATCTCGGGCTTTATGGAAATGCTCAAGCATTACGAGGCGCACACACCGTTGAAGCGCAATGTGCTGCCCGAAGAATTGGGAGCCACGGGTCTTTTCCTGGCCGGCGAAGGCGCGGCCGCGATAACCGGCCAGGTCATCTACGTCGATTGCGGGTACCAAATCATGGGAATGTAATCAGGGAGATACTCCCGAACGAGCCCGGGCAAGCGGCTTTTCGTAATCAAAAGTGTGCTCTGTAGACGCTTTGCATTCGTTGTCAAAGGACTTGACAAACTGCAGCAAGGCGCAATGGTACTTCTGGCCGCGATTGCTGAGCCTGACCTATGAAAACGCCGCGTTTTGGATCTCCCGTGAAACTCGCCCTGGCCGGACTTGTTGTACTTTGTAGTGGAGCATTTTGCCGTGGAAACGCACAGGGCGACACCGGGCCCGCCAGCCCAGCCGTATCTTTGCCTGCCAAGAGCCCATCTTTTTCTCCGGGCGTTCGGGATATCCTTAAGATGCTGGACGCCAAAGTAGACGCGGATGTTATAAAAGCCTACATCAAGAGCTCGTCGATTGCTTTCAACCCGACCGCTTCTGACATCATTGAACTGAAACGGCGCGGGGTTCCGGACGAGTTGATTACCGCGATGATTCAGCGCGGAGCGGAGGTGCGGACGCAATTGGCCCAGGCCGCGGCAGCGCAGCCGCCCGTGCCCGCCAATCCCCAAGCGAGCATACCCCAGGGGTATGGGTATGATTATCCCGCTCCTGCGTACCCGTATCCCAATTACGTAGATTACGCTTACGATTATCCGTACTACGGCGCTTATTACGGCTACCCCTGGTACGCCGGGTACCCGTACAACTATTGGTGGTTCAATTACGGCTACCCCTGGGGAGGTTATTATTCTTACTGGCGTTACGGACATCGTTTCTACGGGTACGACCGCTACCATTACTACAATCGCTTTCACGATTACGACCGTTTCCACGGACGGCGAAGCTTCGCTTACGGCGGCAGGGCAGGCGGAGGCGCCCGTGGGGCATGGGCTCCGGCGACGGGAAATCGATCCATCGCAGTGCGGGGTGGCTATGCCGGACACAGCTTTGGCGGCGGTGGTTTTCATGGCGGCGGGTTTGCCGGGCGCGGAGGCGGAGGCGGCTTTGGAGGCCATGGCGGAGGCCATCGTTAATTTTATCCTTCAGCTTTCAAACCGTCCGATCGGCATCAAAATCGCGCGGGCATGATTCGCCGCGACTATATCCTGCGGATGCTGGCCGAGTTCTTCGAAGTACTCTCCCGAATTCGAGCTTTGCAGAAGGGGCAGCAATGGAGTGAAGCAAGCCGGCTCACCGGGGAGCAAATCAGCGGCCTGATTGGCATAGACCCTCGGGCGGCTTTAGGACTTAGCGAGACCGAGCTTCTCGCCCGCCTCATAAAGAGTGAATCCACGCTGGCAGTTCGTGAGAAAACGCTAATGTTGGCCACCCTCTTCAAGGAAGCCGGGGATACCGCCAGCACCAGCGGCAACCCGGATGAAGGCATGGCATACTATTTGAAGGGCCTGCACTTGATGCTCGGGTTGCTGGCCCGGGAAGATCCTTTCGAGTTTCCAGAATTTGTTCCCAGGATTGAAGGCTTTCTCAGCGCGCTGGGCGGTGCTCCATTGCCGTTACTCACCCGTGGCATGCTCATGCAGCATTACGAGGGCATCGGGGATTTTGGCAGGGCCGAAGACACCCTCTTTTCCATGATCGAGGACGACGAGGATAACCCTGAATTGCTGGAGTTCGGCATCGCGTTTTACCATAGGCTTCAAAAACAACCGGACGACGCTCTCATCAACGGGAACCTGCCAAGAAATGAGTTGGAGACCGGAATTTCGGAACTGTTGAAACGGAAGGCAGCCCGTTCGTCGGCTTTCCGCCCATGAGGTCTTGAGACCCCCGTTGCTCCGAGTAAAAAGGCAAGAGGAGCTTTCCTGGGTCGCCTCGCCGGCTTTGTCCTGACGCACGCATTCATTCCCCGTGAACCCGCCAACGAGCCAGGTCCAACAACCCGTCGAAAGCCTGTCGGGCCTAATCGAACGCGTCACGTTCTTCAATGAAGAAACCGGCTTCGCGGTGCTGAAGGTCAAGGCGCGGGCCCGCCGGGAATTGGTCACCGTCGTCGGCTCTCTCGCCTCGGTGAATGCGGGGGAATGGCTGACGGCGGAAGGCCGCTGGAGCCAGGACAAGCAATTTGGACTGCAATTTCGAGCCGAGCTGTTGAAGTGCACGCCGCCGACCACTCGTGAAGGAATAGAAAAGTACCTCGCAAGCGGGATGGTCAAAGGGATCGGCCCTGCGTATGCCGGAAAGCTGGTCGATAAATTCGGGGAAAAGATTTTCGACATCATCGAGAACGCGTCCGCGAGGCTGGAAGAAGTGGAAGGCATCGGGCCGGAACGCCGGCGGAGAATCAAAGCCGCATGGGCGGAGCAAAGAGTCATTCGAGACATCATGGTGTTTTTGCATTCAAACGGCGTGGGGACCAGCCGCGCGGTGCGCATTTACAAAACCTACGGCGACCAGGCTATCGCAACCATCCAGGCAAATCCTTATGTCCTGGCCCAGGACGTGGCCGGCATTGGCTTCCGAACTGCCGATACGATCGCCCAGAAAATCGGAGTTCCCCACGACTCGGTTCAGCGCGCGTGCGCGGGGCTGGCGCATATTCTGTTGGAAGCAGCGGCTCAAGGGCACTGCGCCCTGCCCGTCGCCCGCCTCAAGGAGGAAGCCGGGAAACTCTTGCTGGTCTCCGATGAGGTCCTTGCCGCCGCGTTGGAGCGGATATTGCGTGAAGGCGGCCTGGTCCGCGAACAAGTCCACTCCGAAGATCTCATGTTTTTGCCCGCCCTAAGGAAAGCGGAGGAGTTCATTGCAACCCGGCTCAAAGCGCTGAGCAAGTTGCCTACAAATTACCCCGCGATCGATTTCGAAAAAGCGGTTCAATGGTATGAAAAGCGAACTGGCAAGACGCTGGCGGCAAGCCAGCGAGCGGCTTTGGGCCCGGTGCTGACGAGCAGAGTTGTTATCGTCACCGGCGGGCCTGGTGTCGGCAAAACGACTCTCGTCCATTCCATCCTTATGATCCTGGGCGCAAAGAAAGTCCAATGCCGGCTCTGCGCGCCAACGGGCCGCGCCGCTAAACGGCTTTCCGAGGCGACCGGCTTCCCGGCCAAAACGATTCACCGCCTGCTGGAATTCGAGCCGGGCAAAGGCAGTCAGCGGAATGAAAAACACCCGCTCCATTGCGACCTGTTGGTCGTGGATGAAACCTCGATGGTAGACGTTTCCCTGATGCATCACCTGGTCAGGGCCTTGCCGTCCCACGGGAGTCTACTCATTGTCGGAGACGCCGACCAGTTGCCTTCTGTCGGGCCAGGCCTTCTGCTTCGGCAATTGATTGAAAGCGGGGTCCTGCCTGTCGCCAAGCTTACCGAAGTGTTCCGCCAGGCCGAAGGCAGCCGTATCATCACCAATGCCCATCGAATCAACCAGGGACTCTTGCCGGAAACAGCTGAATCCGAAAAGGACTCGGACTTTTTTTTCATCGAACGGGAAGATCCTGAGCGGATCGCCGAGACGTTGCTCGAAGTGGTCAAGGATCGAATCCCGAAACGATTCGGCCTGGACCCAATCCGTGAAGTGCAAGTACTGACACCCATGAACCGCGGATCTCTCGGTGTCCGGGAACTCAATTCCCGGATCCAGGAAGCCGTCAACCCAGTGAAGCCCGGTCAGCCAATGGTCGAGCGGTTTGGATCCCAATTCCGCCTGGGTGACAAAGTGATCCAGACCGAAAATGACTATGACAAGGCCGTCTTTAATGGAGACATCGGGCAGGTCACGGCCATTGATATGATCGAGCAGGAGTTGAAGGTCGATTTCGAAGGTCGTGTTGTCCTCTTTCAATTCGGAGAACTCGATTCGCTGGCCTTGGCCTACGCCATTACCATTCACAAATCGCAGGGGTCCGAATTTCCGGCGGTCATCATTCCCCTGGCGACTCAGCAGTTCATGCTGCTGCAACGGAATCTGGTTTACACCGGCGTGACCCGCGCCAAGCGGCTTGTGGTCCTGATCGGCCAGCCCAAAGCCTTGTCCATGGCAGTGCGGAATAATCGAACGGAGGCCCGGTATTCAGGCTTGTTAGCGAGGCTCAGAGCGCCAGGACCCTAAGAACCCTTTGGCAGTTAACCTCGCAGCAGCCGCCGCTTGGATCGCCTGCGCTTCAACCGGACTTTTGGGTCGAC
>DATGLT010000295.1:0-21575 GCA_035294005.1 Verrucomicrobiia bacterium | reverse complement strand
CTCTATTCGTAACCTGCAACTCGAAACCTGCAACTTGCAACTTGAAACCTGAAACCTGCGACCGTTCATTTTACCTGTTCGACTCTGACTTTTTCGAGGAGCTGGAGCACTTGCGCTTTTTCGAGGTCACCCGGCATTGGGCTCAAGGCATTCGCCGCCCCGGCCGCCGCGGCCCAACGGCATGCTTCGCCCAGGCTGTCTGCTTGCGTCAGGCGCCACACCAAAGCCGCGGTGAAGGCGTCCCCGGATCCGATCGGGTTGACGGGCTCGATTTGTGCCGGTTGGATTCGCCACAAACTGTGTTGGTCCATAGCGAATGTCAGCGCGCCACCGGCAGTCACCACGACTCGCTGTGCCCCGCGTTTGCGCACTTCGCGCATGGCCTCCACCAAACTCATTTCAGTTTCGAGCGGCTTATTTACCGTTGCCGCCAGTTCCGAGCGGTTTGGTTTTACCAGGCCCGGCGAGGCCTTCAGAGCCTCCAGCAACGGCGTGCCTTGTGCATCGACGACGGATAATTTACCCAGTTCATTTGCCCGGTTCGTGATGTTTCGATAAAACTCGACCGGCGCGCCCGGGGTAAGACTTCCGGACATCACCACGGCTTCGCATTCCGGCAGTAGGCCGCACACAAGCTCCACCAGCGCATCGTAGTTTTCAGGCGGAACCGGCCAGCTTTCCTCGACCAGTTCGGTGACCGTGTGAGTTGCCTCATCGATTACTGAAATGCATTGGCGGGTCGGTGCCGGCACTTCGACGAACTTCGTTTCGATGCCACGCGAGGTCATGTCTCGCAGAATCTCACGTCCGCGATCCCCCCCAACAAAGCCCGTTGCCAACACCTCCGCGCCGAGAGCCGCAAGCACCTTTGCGACGTTGACGGATTTTCCCGCCGCGCCGTCCAGCGTACTAGCCGCGCGGTTCACGGCATCCGGTTTCAAGGCCTTGAACGTCATTACCCGCTGCGCGGCCGGGGTCGGTCCTATGCAAAGAATCATCGAGAAGCCAATTTCGGCCAACGATGGCCATCACAAAAGACAAAAAAGGCGATCCTTGCGGATCGCCTCTCATCATTGTGTGGCTTCTTCCGTACCATCGCTGTCCAACGCGCGGGCCAAGAGTTTTCACCCTGCGCAGCTCGTTTAGGACAACGAGCTTGGCAAACGTTAGGGGTTTTTAGGTTCTGGCGCGGGTGCGGGCGCCGGCGCGGGATTGCCGGGTTCGCCTGGGTTTCCTCCGCGCCGCGCGCGCATTTGTTCACGCAGCTTTTGCCACTTCTGGAATTGCTCCGAGGTGAGGATCGTTTTGAGTTCTGAATTCTCGTCCTGCATTAGCGCGCGCATTTTTTCCCGCCGTTCCTCACGAGGAAGATTCAAGATCTCGCGCCGTTCTGTCGCCTGCTTTTCAAAAAGTGACTTCACTTTGGCCTGCTGTTCCTGGTTCAAGTTGAGTTCGGTCGTCAAGCGGTCGACTCGCTTCTCAATGCTGGGACCGCGGCGTTCGCCTCGCGGCGCCGTGTTTGTATTCTGGGCAAAGGCAGCGCCGCTGAAGGCCAGCCATGCTCCCAACGTTGCCGCCACCACTAACTTATAACTCTGCGCATTCATCTCTTTTTACTTTCCTGTTGTTCCGAGCCGCGCTGGTCTCCGCATTCGACCACCGCCCATTCATTAGCAAAGACGTTCAAGACCAGGTTTGGTTACAGGCAAAGTCATTCGGGCCAAGCGACGCCCATGGAAGCAATCGTCCACCAGCACAGAGTCTTGTCCGGTGTGCGTCAAGGATCTTGCTGGTTTTGCCATGACCCGGCTCAAACCTGGCGCCTTTCATCGTGACATCTGCTCCTGAACGTGGAACATTCTGGCGCGATATGAAGTTACGTTTTTCTTTGTCCCTTTTGACTTTGCTGGCCGGCCTGTTATGCGCCCGTGCCGACGAAGCCAAACAGGAATCCGCCACCGCCGCCGCCAAACCGTCCGACACCAAACCAATGAATGCGAATGAAGTTGCCGTGATTAAAACGACCGAAGGAGACATGGTCATCGAGTTCTGGCCTGATGTGGCGCCAAAAACCGTCGAAAATTTCAAAACGCTCGCCAAAAAAGGCTTCTATGATGGCACCTGCTTTCACCGGGTCATCAAAGGGTTCATGATCCAGGGCGGGGATCCCCTGACGAAAGACCCGGCCCAGGAATCCAGTTGGGGCACCGGGGGTCCCGGCTACCAAATCAAGGCTGAATTCAATGATCGTCATCACGACCGGGGTGTCATTTCGATGGCCCGATCCGCCAGCCCCGATTCCGCCGGCAGCCAGTTCTTCATCTGCCATGGCAATCCGCGGTTCCTCGATCGCCAGTACACCGCTTTTGGCAAGCTCATCAAAGGCGACGATGTTCTGGAGAAAATTGCCACGACGCCGACTCACCCGCAGGATCGGCCCAACAAGCGCATGGGCATCGAGAGCATCAAGATTGTCCCGGCAGACTCGGTTAAATAGCGCGCTCCGGCGGCGAGAGTTGAGCCTGCGGGCCTATGAGCCTCGAGGAGCTTGCTAAGGTGCTTGAGGCTTTGGGGTGCCCCTTGGATAAATCAACCGAAATGGCGGCCCAACTCGATAAACGCGCACAGCAGTTATCCGAGCAGAAAGGCCGCCCGTATGACGAAGCGATGACGCATCTGCTCGAACTCATGCGCCAGGGGTGGGCCGCCAAAGAGCGCGGGTTGTGAACCGGCGATGCTCCCTCTTTGCCACCGCAGCTTGGATCTGGCCTTAACGTGATCAGGCCCTGGGAAAAAATTGAATCCAAACCGCTTGCCGATTACCGGATTTTTCGGCTGCGGTCGGACCGCGCTGTTTCACCGCGGACTCAGAAGGCGCATGACTTCATTGTCATCGATTCGGTGAATTGGGTGAATGTTGTCGCCGTTACTCCGGAAAATCAGCTGGTTATGATCGAGCAGTACCGGCACGGCTCGGGCACGGTTGAATTGGAGATCCCGGGCGGAATGATGGACCCGCACGATGCATCCCCGGAGGCCGCGGCCCTCCGCGAGTTGCGCGAAGAGACCGGTTATGCAGGACAAAACGCTCGCATTATCGGGGAAATCTTTCCCAACCCCGCGATCATGAGTAACACCTGTTATACCATCCTGGTGGAGAACTGCCGTTGTGTTCACCCGGTTGAATTTGATCACGGCGAGGACCTGGCGACGCGGTTGGTCGATGCGTCGGAGATCCCCGGGCTTATCGCTTCAGGAAAAATCAAGCATTCGCTCGTCGTGGCCGGGCTCTACTTTTTCCAACTCAAAGCAGGGTAGGGCAGGGTGGGACACCGTGCCCGCCGCGCCGCGCTGAAATTTAAGCTGCTAACTCTGCGCCGATTGGCTCCGGACCTTCTCCTTTTTCTCCTCGAAATCGGCGCGAATGGATTTCCGATCGCTGGCCAGTTGTTTTTCCAGCTGGGCCATGGCCTCGCCGTCCCCTTTATCGACGGCTTTGACGATTTCGCCCTGCAGGAACAACTCCCGCTCGGCGATTTTCGCGGAGCATTGCGATTCCAGGTCGGCTATTTGACGCTTCTGATCATCGCTCAGCTTGACCGTCGGCGTTGATTTGCTGAGCCGTTCCATTGCGAGTTCGTACGCTGTCTTCATGGTTTTGAGAAAGGAGAGCCGCTCGTTGAATCAATGCTTGGAACTGTCGCCCGCAGGCGGTTTCTTTTTCCAAGGCATGTCGGGAAATTTTCCGGGAATTTTGACCGGTTCGAGCTTTGGCTTGGCTATCTGGAGCTCGGGATCGCCGGGGTGGGCCCGTTCGGGTGACTTTGCCTGCTGGGCGTCAGCGCGCCAGGAGGAGATGCGAGCCTGCAACCCGTGATGCTCGGCGGTCACCTTATCCCCGGCTTTCATGTAAAACAACGAAAGATTTGTATGAACGAGTTGTTCGTGGGGCTTGAGCTTTTCGGCCTTATGGCCTTCCGCAATTGCGGCCGTAAAATCCCCCTGGCGATAATAGGCCATGCCCAACGCCAATTGCGCATCAAAGTAGCCGGGGTCCTCGGCCAGGATAGCCCGCAAGCGTTCGACCGCCTCGGCGTACTTGCCGGTGCTGAAATCGAACATGGCTTCGTCGTACTGGTCCTGGAGCGTGGACATACGCTTTGACTTCCAACTCTAAGGTATCATCCTATACCGACGCAAGTGAGGCAAATACGATGGCCTTGATTAAGATTATTTCAACCGACTTCGATGGCACCCTTTTCGCCGAGTTCGAAAACCCGCCGATACCGCATCAGCTACTGGAGCTGATCGGCCAATTGAAAGCGGAGGGCGCCAAATGGGTCATTAACACCGGTCGCGAAATGTCCAGCCTCATGGAAACACTTGCGCGCGCCAACATCGCCCTGGAGCCGGATTACCTGGTGCTGGTCGAGCGCGAAATCCACCGTCACCAGGAATCGCAATACGTGAGCCTCGAAGACTGGAACGATGCCTGTTATCGCACCCACGAGGAGCTTTTCGCGATGCTGAAGCCTCATTTGCCTCGACTGGTTTCCTGGATTAACGACGATTTCCACGCCAGCCTTTACGAAGACGCCTATTCGCCCCTGTGCCTCATTGCGCGCGATAATCACCAGATGGATGGCATCCATGCCTTTCTCGACAAATTCTGCCTCGAAGTGCCCGGCCTGACCGTAGTGCGAAATGATGTGTACGCGCGCTTCAGTCACCGTGCCTTCAATAAGGGATCCGCGCTGGCCGAAATCTCCCGCCGCCTTGGAATCGCGTCCACAGAGGTTTTCGCAGTCGGCGATCACCTGAACGATCTTCCGATGCTTTCGACCGAATACGCGTCCTTTCTCGCGGCTCCCGCCAACGCGATTGACCTGGTGAAGCAAACCGTGAGAAACGCCGGCGGTTACCTGAGCCCCCGGGCGCACGGGCACGGGGTGGCTGACGCAATTAAATATTATCGTGCGCGGGATCGCGGTTGAAAATTCAACATCATTAATGACCGGAACAGCATTAAGCTGGTTAATTCACTTTCTTATAATGTCGAACCCTGGCCTCGAGAAGGATTGCAACTTATTGTAATTCACGTGGATACAGGTACCATTAGAAATTGACACAACGGGCCTCGATGATAGAGTTTTATAGCAACAGTAATGCAGGCTGATTCTGGCCCGCTTAACCCGTTGCCCGAATTTTGAAAGCAGCATTTGTAACATGAGCGACTCAACACCTTCCGCGCCCCCCAGCGACGGTTCTCCCAAAATCTCGACGATCAAAGAAGCGGTAATTCGAATTGCAGGCAATTCACAGGACGGAATCCAGGCCATCGGTGGTTTCCTGGCCCGCCTGGCCGGACGCAGCGAACAAGAGGTCATGACCTTCATGACCATTCCTTCCACCATTTCTGGCGGGCCTTCGATTTTCCAGGTGCGAATCGGGTCGGGCGAGGTCGCCAGCGCCGGCGACGACGCGGACGTTCTCCTGGCCTTTTACCAGCATTCGTACGAGGAACATATTGGCTCGCTCAAAAAAGGCGGGATTGTTCTTTACGACGCCGACCACGTGGAACCCAAGGCCGAGTGGCAGACTGAGTACCACCACATAGGGATCCCGATTTCGACTTTGACGATTGAAGCCATTGGAGGCACCGCCAAGGACAAGGGCAAAAACATTTACGCCTTGGGATTGCTGGCCAAGATGTTCGATTTGAATGTGCCGAAGCTCGAAAAGCTGATCGGAGAACGATTTGGCGGCAAGGACGCCAGCGTGCTGAACAACGCCCTGGCCGCGTTTCACGGCGGTTATAGCCGTTCGTTGGGGCACGTGCTCGAGACGTTCAAGTTTGTCGAGGCCAGGCAAAAATCGGGGCAACAGGTCGTGATGACCGGCAACGAAGCCCTTGCGTTTGGCATCATCGCCGCCGGCGTGCGGTTTGGGGCCGCGTATCCGATCACTCCTTGGTCCGATGTCATGGAAATCCTGCGGCGCGAATTGCCGAAATACGGCGGCACGTTTGTGCAGTGCGAAGACGAAATCGCCGCGGTCTCGATGGCAAACGGCGCCGGGTTTGCCGGCCGGGTAGCCGTGACCGGTTCCAGCGGCCCTGGGGTCACTCTCAAGATGGAAGCGCTCGGGTGGGCAGTAATGGCCGAGGTGCCCCTGGTGATCATCGACGTGCAACGCGGCGGTCCATCGACCGGCATGCCGACCTCCGTCGAGCAATCGGATTTGAATCTCGCCTGTTTTGGCAGCCATGGTGACGCTCCTCGCGTTGTCCTGGCCCCGTCCAACGTCGAGGACTGTTTTTACACAGCGATTGAAGCTGTGAACATCGCCCGGAAATATAATGTCCCGGTTTTTATTTTGAGTGATCAAGCCATCGCGACGCGCATCGAAGCGTTCCGCACGCCGGATCTTGAAAAAGTTTGCCAGGACATCACCCCGGATCTTTCGCCCGTGCCCGACTACAAGCCTTACGACCTGTCTGTCCAGGGAGTCACACCCCGAGTTGTTCCGGGCACGCCGATCCTGAGCGGGCGCTATCCGGTGGCGGGAGGACTTGAACACGATGAATTTGGTCACCCCACCGGGTCGCCGAAGTTGCACATGCAGATGACGGCGCGGCGGCGAAAGAAGTTGCAGGCGCTGGCCGACACGCTCCCGACGCCCAAGGTTTACGGACCGCCGGAAGGCAATGTTCTGTTGGTCGGGTGGGGATCGACTCGGGGACCGATCCAGGAAGCGGTGGACCGCGCCCGCGCCAATGGGGACAGCGTGTCCTCGTTGCATTTAAAGCATCTCAACCCGCTGCCGCCCGGATTGGAAAACATTTTTTCCGGGTTCAACACCGTGCGCGTGGTTGAAATGAACGACGAAGGCCTCTACGGCTACGGTCAACTGTGTGGCTTGCTGCGGGCCCGCTATTGTGACCCTAAAATACGCGGCATTAATAAAACCGACGGCCTTACCTGGAAAGTCCGGGAAATCCTCGATCGCGCCAAAGCCGACATCAGCGGCGGACTCCGGACCCGCTAATTTCTATTTTGTAAAACTTGTTTTGAAACCGATTACCTTATCATGAGCTCTCCCATCGTTGAAACCCCTCGTCCCGGCAATAATGCCCCCGCGGCTGTGCCACAGCCCGGGCAGGAACGCAAACCGCTTACAAAAAAGGAGATCGCCGCTGATCATCCGACCTGGTGCCCGGGTTGCGGCGATTTTTCTGTCCTGGCGCTTTATTTCAAGCTGATTGAAAAGCGGAAGCTTTGGCAGGAGAAGATCACCACCATTTCCGGTATTGGCTGTTCAAGCCGGTTTCCCTATTTCGTTCAAGCCTACGGCGCGCATTATATTCATGGCCGGTCCCTGGCGTTCGCGAGCGGCGTGTCGCTTTCGCGGCCCGACTTGCACGTGTTTGTCTTCGGCGGTGACGGAGACATGTTTTCCATTGGCGGCAATCACTTCAACCACATCGCCCGCAAAAACATCAAGCTCACCTGCGTGGTCATGGACAACTGGGTTTATGGTCTGACCAAAAAACAAACCTCGCCGACCTCTCCGATCGGGTTCAAGAGCAAAACCGACACCTGGGGCGCGGTCGATTACCCGATCAACCCGATGAAGCAGGCGATCGCCGCCGGAGCGACTTTCGTGGCGCGCACCACCCATTCCAATCCGAACCATGTCATGCAAATGATGGACGCTGCCATGGACCATGACGGCTTCAGCTTCGTCGAGTGCCTCAGCGAATGCGTCGAGTTTTATGAAGGCGCTTTTGATGCCTCCAACCCGCGCAAAGGCGGCACCTTCAACCTGGTCCCCTCGAACCATGACGTTACCGACGAAACGGCCGCCTATAAGCTCGCGAACGAACCGTTCCCGGGATATTTCGGCATCTTCTACAAAACCAATCGCCCTACCAAGAACGCGAAAGAAGCGCAGGTCAACGCTTCCGTGATGGAGAAGTTCAAGGGGTTGAAAGACTGGCAGATTCTTCAAAAATCTTTCGACCGAATGAAATAGGCGAGTTGGCGCAGGGACCAATCCTCGTGACATGGTAATGGGCGGCCGCGGGTTGGGCCCTGAAACCCGGCCAGCGGCGCCTTGACGCATCCTGCAGATCCTTGCATTTTACCGATGGAGTCCGCGAGGCTCGCGGAACTGTTTAATATGCCGATTTACGAATACGCCTGCCCGAAGTGCCGGGTCATTTTCAATTTTCTTTCGAAACGCATAAAGCCCGAAGGCACTCCGAGTTGCCCCAAGTGCGGCAACAAGAAAATGACGAAGGAGCTCAGCCGATTCGCCATGACGCGCGGCCTCAAAGAGCCCGCTGCCAAGGTCGAAGGCGATTCGCCGGAAGGTGGAATGCCGGACTTTGAAGATCCGCGAGTGGAACGGGCAATGATGGAGCTCGAACGCGACATGGAGCACATGGACGAAAACAATCCGAAGCACATGGCGCACATGATGAAGAAGATGAAGGACTTGATGCCGCCGGGGACGGCGCCCAAAGAACTCGACGTGGCCATCAAGAGGCTTGAGGCGGGGGAAGACCCGGAGAAGATCGAGGAAGACATGGGCGACGTGCTGGGTGATTTCATGGGTGGCGAAGAAGGGGGTCCGGGCGGCGGGGGCGGCTACTCCCACGACAGCGGCTTGTACGATTACTGATTCGGATCGGTTCCCATTGAGGCGCGCCTCGCGAACAAGCAGCCATTCTCTTGCAAAGCGCTGATCCTCAAAATGCCGCCGCCTCGAAGGTCGACGCTCCCGACAAGACAATATGCTGGGGGTTATTGTGCCGGCGCTCCTGTCCAGTCCCTACTCTGCGAGGATTCGTTGTTTTCCTGGTTGTTTTCGCGATTGCATTGGTAATCGGCGTGCGCGAGTTGCACGATTTTCTCGCGGTGAACGCACCCGTCGAGGGAGGCTTGCTAGTGGTCGAGGGTTGGACACCCGATTACGGCATGAAAATTGTCGCGGAACAGTTTGCGCGGGATCATTACCAAAAGATTTATGTTACCGGCGGGCCCATCGAGTATGGTTCGCACCTGAGCCAGTTTAAAACCTACGCGCAGCTTGGCGCCGCGACGCTAGTCCAACTCGGGATGGACAGCAACGTCGTCCAGGCTGTCCCGGCCCCGAAGGTGAAACAGGACCGCACGTACGCCGCCGCCGCTGCACTGAAAAAGTGGTTCACTGCCCAGGGCATGAATCCGGACAAGATTCAGCTGATTTCTGATGGTCCTCACAGCCGGCGTTCGCGACTTCTTTATGAGAAAGCCCTAGGGCGGGGAGTATTGGTTGGTGTGACGGCGATCCCGTCCGAGGATTATGACGAGGAGCACTGGTGGCGTTACAGCGGTGGTGTTCGAAATGTGATCGGAGAAGCGTTGGCTTACTTGTACGCCCGGTTCATTTTCTCTGCCCCAAAATCCGAGCCTTGAACTCCGTCGGCCGTAATAACAGCGGGGCTTTGGGTGTGGGCACCACTGTATTTCAACCATTTCTAGCTAAGGTAACTACTGCCTCAATCGATAAAATTGCTGTGCACCGGAGACCGGCAGGATAACCAGGTTCTGCCCATTGAGGACGATCGGGGGCTGCGGGACGTTAGTCCGGGCTGCCTGAAAAAAAGGATTGTTCGCGCTTTGCAACGTGAACCCGACCGCATTGGTGGGCCAGGTTAGAATGACATTGGCTCCGGCCGGAACGATAGAGAGCTGCGGCGGGAAGAAGATTTTAAAGACCGTGCCACTGCCACCGCTACCGCCGATTTGTGTTGTTCCATAAAGTTTTGATCCTGACAAAACCAATTTGCCAGCCGGATCAGCCCCGTCGCGGTTCGTAAGAATCGACGTGGAAAGACCGGTCGGGGTGGCTGGAGCGAAAGAATAGAGGTTCGTGAAACCGGTGCCATCGGTGTTGACGGTGAACAACGTGCCACCGCCCGCGCTGCCGTTGCCCGGAAGGCCGCCATACAGTGTGTTGCCGGACAGAACCAATCCTGATGGGCTGAGGCCGCCATTGCTTTCGAACCGATGCAGAATCCAAAATCCCGCTCCGTCGGCGCTAACTTTGAACACCAACCCTGGGGTGGCCCCATACACGTTCCCGTTTGAAACAACCACACCTTCCAGTGGATCACCATCCTTACCGTTGCCGAAGTTGTATAGCACCTTAAAGTTCGTTCCATCTGCTTGGAGCGAGAAAACCGTGCCGTAAGGCGTGCTCAACGGGGAAACACCTCCGCCCACATAGGTTGTGCCAAACAAGGTGTTACCTGATAGGGCTAACCCGTTCGGCCCGATTCCATCACTGTAAGTAAACGTGTGAAGGTTGGTAAAGCCAGTGCCGTCGGTTCCTAGGGTGAAGACGGTGCCCGAATCGCCAGATCCGTAAAACCCAGTTGTTCCATAAAGCCGTTGCCCTAGAAGCACAAGGTTGCCATGCGGATAATGGCCCTCATTATTCGCAGGGTTGAAGTCATGCAGGTTGGTAAACCCGCTGCCGTCAATATTCACTGCAAAAACAGTGCCGCCGGCCCAAATGCCGCCACTCGCAGTCGTTCCGTACACCGTTCCTCCTGACACCACCAGCCCGGGGTTTTGTTCGACAACGTACTCGCTGCCGTTCATGAAAAAGAATTGAGCGTAGGATCCGTCGCTGTTCGTGCCATTTTCAAGCGCATCGAAGACGTGCAGAACTTTGAAACCAGTCCCGTCGGTGTTTACGGCAAATACGGTACCGCCGCCGTTGGCTCCGCCTTGAATCGTCGCTCCATAAAGAGTGTTGCCTGAGAGAATCAAAGGCCCCATTGATGCCGCTCCATCGATGTTCGTATAGGTTCCAACGGAGTTGGTGGCCAGCGGCGCGAAATTGTGCAGGACTGTAAACGTTTGAGGCGATGCCCGGCTAACCAGGAGGCCGCACAAGCAGAAGGTTGATACGTAGAGAATTGAACGAAGCTTATCGTGTCTCTTCATACAAATAGGTTTAACCGGCTCGCCTGGCTCGCACCCCGAGAAAGTGTTTTAAAGCGCACAAAGACGAGGGACCTTAGTGGAGTAAAGTCCTTCATGGGTTCAATGTTGAGTGTATCCTCGTGACTCCCCGCTACAAGCGCCAAATACCGACTGACGTGCCGGTCCGGCACGGCGGATACAATGGCTTCAAGTAAACTCCACCTGCAATGTCCTTGCAGGACTAGGCGCTGGGCGGTTTTCCCCCGAACACGCTGTCGAGAATGACTTCCTTGGTTTTCCAGAGCAATGCCATGGTCATGGCCAGCGGCAGCAACACTAACAGCACGAGGAACCAAAAACTGCCGTGGTCCAGCACAATCATTACCGCCTGGAGGTAGAGCGGCGGCGTTCTCATTTGGCTGAGCGCGACGTAAATTCCGCAAAGCAGAAACGTGGCCCAGATCAGGTTCATGTTCAGGACGGTGAACTGGCGAATCTCCTGCCGGAGTCCCTCATCCGGCAGCATGGCGCCGAGTCGCTGAAGGAGCACATTCAAGCTGCCGAGGAAAAGGAGAGCCGAAATAGTCATGAGCACAACCATGACGGTAAAAAACGTGTTGAAAGGGACTTTGTTCCACCAATACAGGAATGGACTCAAGCCGACATTGAGCAGGCTCAGCGCCAGGGTCCTGTCCAGGG
Organism: Verrucomicrobiia bacterium; assembly: GCA_035294005.1. Classification (GTDB taxonomy): domain Bacteria; phylum Verrucomicrobiota; class Verrucomicrobiia; order Limisphaerales; family UBA8199; genus JANXQE01. The sequence continues at coordinate 9,897 of DATGLT010000295.1, read as the reverse complement.
CGTTGCGCCACACTTTTTCCTGGCTCTGAAAAGAAGTCAGCTGCAGAACGCCGTAAAACAGGAGCGCGGTGCACACGATGGGTGGGACCACTCCAAATCCTTTAAGCGACTCCGCCCGCGCCGTGTGAAAGCATACCACCAGGCCAATCGGCAGGCCCCAGAACAGGGCCGACAACCCCCGTACGAGGCGGCCGAGGGCCCGCATCAGTTCGGGCTTGGGAACTGCTTCAGGCATGCCGGAAATCCCCGGCGTCGTGGGTGCGGGCGACCATCCGGAGGATGTTACTTGCGCCTGCACATCTTGTCCAACTGTCCGGCGTGAAGCGCGCCGGCTTTATTAAGGTGAGAATTTCGCACGCTGCCCGGGTTCCTAAAAGCTCAGGTATGTGTATTCGCGCAGACCCCGTTCGTAATCATCGAGCAGGCGCATGCCTTCCGACGGCTTCATCCTGTCGGATTTGATGGCCTCGTCAATTTGCGCCTTCATCTGGCGTTTGAGCTCCTTTTCGTCGTATTGCACCGAGTCGAGGGCCTGGACAATCGTTGTGCCCTCGATGATTTCCTCCACGTAGTAACCCGCGGGTTCATCAGGATCGAGGAACACGTGAACCTCGTTGACCCGGCCGAACAGGTTGTGCAGGTCGCCCATGATATCCTGGTAAGCCCCCATCAGGAAGAACCCTATGTAGTATGGCTCCTGCAACCCGTTGCCGTTGGTGTTGAGTGGATGGAGTGAAAGAGTGTCCCGGACATCCCGCAGGTCGATGAATTTGTTAACCTGTCCATCGGAGTCGCAGGTAATGTCGACCAGCGTGGCTTCCCGTGTCGGCCGCTCGTTGAGCCGGCTGATCGGCATCACCGGGAACAACTGCCCGAGTGCCCAATGATCCAGGAGCGATTGGAATACTGAGAAATTGCAGAGGTACTGATCTCCAAGGCTGTCTTCGAGTTGCCGGATTTCTTCGGGTATATAAGCCTGGTCTTTATAGCTGTCTACCACCTGGCGTCCAATTTCCCAGTAGAGGTGCTCGATTTTGGCCTTCTCAGGCAGATCGAGCATTCCCAGGGTGAACATGTGTTGCGCGTCTTCCTTTCGCTCGAGGGCATCATGGAAAGCTTCGAGTTTGTTGAGCTTGGGCAGGTTCTTGCGAATATCCAGGAGCTCTTTTACCAGCGGATGCTCGTTTTCACCGTAATGGAAGTAATCGCCGGGCCGAATTTTTGCGATTGACCCGAAAACCTCCACGATCAGCACACTGTGATGGGCGACCACGGCCCGCCCGCTTTCGCTGATGATATCGGGGTGCGGCACTTTTTCGGCCGCGCAGACATCCGCGATGTAATAAATGATATCGTTGGCGTATTCCTGGAGCGTGTAGTTGGTCGAGCTGTCGAAGGCCGAACGGCTGCCGTCGTAATCCACGCCCAATCCGCCTCCGACGTCCATGAACTCGATCGGAAAGCCCATTTTCTGCAATTTTGCGTAAAAGCGGGCGGCTTCCTGTACCGCGCGTTTAACGATGAGGATATCGGGCACTTGTGAACCAATATGGAAGTGCAGCAATTTGAAACTATGCGCCAGCCCTTCGGTTTTGAGCATTTCCGCGGCAATCAGCAGTTCACCCGTGGTCAGGCCGAACTTTGCATTTTCGCCGGCGCTGTCCGCCCATTTTCCTCCGCCCTTGCTGAGCAGGCGCACGCGCATGCCCAACATGGCCTCAACCCCGAGTTGTTTCGAAATGGTAATGATCTGTCGCAGTTCTTCGAGCTTCTCCACGACCATGATCACTTTGCGCCCCAGTTTTGTTCCTAAAAGAGCCATCCTGACGAACGCCGCGTCTTTGTAGCCGTTGCAAACAATGAGGCTGCCCAGCTGGTTTTGCAGCGCGAGACCCGCAAACAACTCCGGTTTGCTGCCAACTTCCAGGCCGAAATCGTACCGTTTTCCCGCGTCGAGAATCTCTTCAACGACCTCGCGCAACTGGTTGACCTTGATGGGAAACACACCGCGATATTTTCCCTGGTAATTGAATTCGGAAATTGCGTTTCGAAAGGCCAGGTTAACTGACTCCACGCGGTGCCGCAGAATATCCTGGAAGCGTACCAGAACGGGAAACTTCAGGCCCCGCGCTTTTGCTTCCTCGATCACATCCGTGAGGTCCACGGCGGCGCCATTTTCGAGCTGAGGCTTGGCAATGACATGCCCGGAATCGTTAATGTCGAAGTATCCCGCCCCCCATCTGTTAATGTTGTACAAGTTTCGAGCGTCCTGGACACTCCAGTGCTCGGTAGCCTCGCTAGAATTGCTCATCTCTGATTCGACAAATCGAACCGAACTATAGAAGGATGGTGCCGGAATTCAATACAGGGAATGAAAATTCTTGGCCTCTTTCGATGCACTTGCCAAACCTGCATTCCACCGCCGGTTCAAATGCGTTCGAAATAACGGATCTTTTCCCAATCAGTGACTGCGTTGTTGAAAGCCTCGACTTCGAGCCGGGCATGATGCACATAGAAATCGACCACCTCCGATCCCAGCGCCGCCCTCGCAAGCGCTGATTCATTGAAGAGCTTCATAGCCTCTGACAACGTTGCGGGAAGCCGGGCAAGCTCCGAATCGACATAGGCGTTGCCGCGATATTCGTCTCCGCAATCCAGCCTTTCCTCGATGCCGGCGATCCCGGCGGCCAACATCGCTGCAAAGGCCAGGTACGGATTGGCGTCGGCGCCCGGCATGCGGTTTTCAACTCGAAAGGCGTTGCCCTCGCCAACAACCCTGAAACCGACGGTGCGATTGTCGACCGCCCACGCCATTTTTGTCGGCGCCCAACTCCCGGGCTGATATCGCTTGTAACTGTTGATCGTCGGGGCGAAGCACAAACACAATTCCGGCGAATATTTCAGCAAACCTCCAAGAAACTGGCGGAACAGCTCCGAACCGCTGGCGGCTGGGCTTGCCGGATGTTTTGTCCGTCCCGTTTTTTTAGCGCGGCTGCCGGCATTTTCGGGTTTGGCAAAAGCGTTCCGACCGTTTTTCCAGAGGCTCATGTGGATGTGACACGAATTACCGGCCTCCGACGGTGAATACTTTGCCATGAAGGAAACGCTTTTGCCCTGTTGGTCGGCGATCTCTCGAATGCCTTGTTTAAAGACGACGTGAAGGTCAGCCATCGGCAGCGGCTGTGTGTAGTTGAAGTTGATTTCGTGCTGGCCGCGGCTCCATTCGCCTTTGCTGCTTTCCACGGGCACACCCGCGATGGTCATGTGGTTGCGAACCATCCGCATCAGGGCCTCATCCCGCGTGGGCTGCATCAAGTGATAATCGATACGGTAATCACTCGACGGCTGGAGGTCTCGGTAACCGCTCTCGAACGCGGAGTGATAGCTTTGGTTGAATAAATAGAATTCGAGCTCGCTCGCGCAGTAACACGTGAAGCCTTTGCGATCCAGGCGCTCGAGTTGGCGGCGCAAGATCGAGCGCGGCGACTCCGCCACGTAGCTTCCGTCGTGCCGGACGTGGTCACAGATCACCAGGGCCGCCCCGGGTTGCCAGGGAATCAATCGCAAGGTTTCGAGGTCCGGCCGGAACACGAAGTCGCCGAAGCCCTGGTCCCAACTGGCCACCTTGAAGCCCTCCAGCGGGTCCATCTCCATGTTCACGGTAAGCAGGTAATTGCACCCGTGCGTGCCGTGTTTCGCCACCGAATCGATAAAAACGTCTGCCCGGAACCGTTTTCCCACCAACCTTCCAAAAGGGTCCGCCAGCCCGACAATGACCGTATCAATCTGACCACTCTTAACCTGCGCTTTGAGTTGTTGCAGATTCATTCAAGTCTCGGCGATATACACATTCTTGAGCTCGGTGTAGCCTTCCATTGCGGCCATCCCCAGGTCTCGGCCAAGCCCGCTTCTTTTGAACCCTCCAAAGGGCGCTTCGACATGCACACTGCTGTGGGAGTTGATGCTCAGCACACCGCTTTCGACGCCGCGCGCGACTCGCAACGCGCGATTCAAGTTGTTCGTCCACACTGAGCCGCTCAACCCGTACGGCGACGCATTGACTTTGCTCAACATCTGTTTCTCGTCCTGAAACGGCACAACACAAACCACCGGACCAAAAATCTCCTCGGTCCAACACCGTTCCGTTTCCTCGACGCCAAGCAGAACAGTTGGTTCCACAAAATACCCCTTCCCCGAAAGACGCGAGCCGCCGCACGCAAACCGGTTCCTCCGCGATTTGGCGTCGGCGAGATACTCTTCCACAGTCGCTCGCTGGGCGGACGACACCAACGGTCCGAGCTGGGTCTCGGGCCTGGTTGGGTCGCCGACTACGAGTTTCATGGTAGCGGCGACAAATCGTTCCACAAACGGCTCGAAAATGCTCTGCTCAACAAAAACACGGCTGCGAGCGCAACAATCCTGGCCGGTGTTGGCAAAGACACTCATCGGCGACGTATCCGCCGCCCGTTCCCAGTCGGCGTCGGCAAAAACGATATTCGGAGATTTTCCTCCAAGCTCCAGAGACACGCGTTTGATGTCGCGAGAAGCCAGCTCCATGATCCGCTGTCCGACTGACGTCGAGCCTGTGAACGAAACCTTTCGAATTAACGGGTGAGTCACCAGGGCTTCGCCGATGGAACCGCCGGACCCGGGCAAAACCTGAAGCACCCCGGCGGGCAACCCCGCCGCATGCGCGATTTCGCCGAGGGCCAGTGCCGTCAGGGGCGAAATGGATGCCGGTTTCAACACCGCGCAATTGCCCGCCGCCAGGGCCGGAGCCGCTTTCCAGCACGCGATTGGGAAGGGAAAATTCCACGGCACAATGCACGCCACAACGCCCATCGGCTGACGCAGAGTAAAATCAAACCCGCCACGCGCCACCGGAAGGGTTTGTCCGCCGAATTTGGTGACTGCCCCGGCGTAGAACTCAAACACTCTCGCGCCTAGGGCGGCCTCGTCGCGCGCGTCGCTGATCGGTTTTCCAACGTGCAATGTTTCGAGCTGAGCAATGCGCTCGATGTTCTCCCGCAACGCGCGCGCCACGCTGAACAGGATCTCGGAGCGTTTGCCCGGGGCCAAATCGCGCCAACCCGATTCCCAGGCCTTGTGCGCCGATTCGACGGCGTCGGTGACGTCGGCCCCGGTCGCGTTTGCGACCTCGACAAATTTTTCTTCTGTGGCGGGATTGATTAGCTGGGTGTACCCGCGGGACGCGGGATCCCGAAATGCCCCGTCAACGAACAACCGGCTTGGGATCGTCATAGAACCTCGAGATAAAGCTGGCGCAAGTCATCTACGGTCACGGGAACCGCGTTGGTTTTGTGACAGGGATCTGCGAAAGCTTGTTTCACTAATTCGTTCAGGTGTTCCGGCGTCACCCCGTGGGCGCTCAACCGGGTGTTCAAGCCAAGATCAGCCAGGAATTTTGCAATAAATTCGATGGTGGCGGCGTCCGCTTCACCGTCCGGCGCGCGCATGATGTCCAATCCGCACGCAATGCCCACCCTGCGGTAGAGGCCGGGCTTTGACCGGGAGCAAAATTTCATGCCCGCTACCAGGCACAAGGCATTGGCCAGGCCGTGATGAAGGTGGCAAAGGGTTGAAAGCGGGTGAGCCATGGAGTGGACCACGCCAAGATCTTTTTGGAACGCGACGGCTCCCATCGCCGCGGCGACGAGCATCCTGCCCCGCGCATCCAGGTCCTTTGGGTTGCGGAACGCTCGAGGTAACGCGTCAATGATCAACCGGATGCCCTCGAGGGCAATGCCGTCGCACATGGGATGAAAGGCCGGGCACGTAAACGATTCGATGCAATGGGTCAACGCATCTGCCCCGGTGGCGGCGGTTAATTTTGCCGGTAATCCGACCGTTAGTTCCGGGTCAAGAATGACGAGTTTCGCCATCAGTTCGGGGTGAAACAAAACTGCCTTGCGGCCGGTCGCATCCAGAGTGATCACCGAGCTTCGCCCAACTTCGCTGCCCGTGCCCGCGGTTGTGGGAATGGCAACGAACGGCGCAAGGCCTGTCCAATCGGGCTCGTCATAAAACTTTTCGAGCTTGAACGCGGGCCTGCGGACAAGGAGTCGCGCTGCTTTGCCGACGTCCAATGCGCTGCCGCCCCCCAGCGCGATCACGCTGTCGCAGTGGAATCTTGAGTACTGCGCGGCCGCTTCGCGGACATCGTTTTCCACCGGGTTCGGGTGGACTCCCGAATAGACGAACCAGTTTTTCTCCCGGCCGGTTTTGCCCAGACGGGACGCGACAGCGTCGAATGCGGGAGTAGAGAGAAGGCCTTCATCGGTCACGACCAGGGGTCGGCTGATGCGCAGACCTTGCAACCGAGTTTCCAGTTCGCTCAGCGCGCCCGCTCCGAAAAGTATTGGAGTTGGAAAGGAGAATGCGGTGAAACTCATGACTGTAGCATGCTTGCTCTTGGTTGGAGTGTCGGTCGCAATGGTGTATGCCAAACGCGAGGGGAAGTCAACCGACGCATGTCAGGCGTGTGAGGGGCAGGCCTCCAGGGCATCGTCTCAGCTGCGGCCGTGGAAGAGCGCCGCATTGGAGTTGAATTAAAGTCGAGCGCAGGGGTCTGCCGCAGCGCCGGTACGAGAAGGAAAAAAGGCTCCTCAGGGCGACTGGCCGTCTTCGAGGGGGACCAGCCCGTTGGCGATGGCAAATTTCGTTAATCCGGCTACCGAATGGATGTCGAGCCGGCGCATGATCCTTTCGCGGTGTGTTTCGATCGTGCGGACGCCAATTCCGAGTTGATTGGCGATTTCTTTATTGCTGCGCCCCTGGGCGATGAGCACGAGGACCTCCCGTTCGCGGCTGGTGAGTTGCGCGAAAGGCTCTTTCTTGCCACCGTTATTAACGAGCTGATTGAGGGCGGCTTGGGCGATCTCGGGGCTGAAAAACGTTTCCCCGCGATGCACGGACTCGATGGCGTTGAGTAACTCCTCTGGTGATGCGCCCTTGGACACGTAACCATGCGCTCCGGCCTGGATGATCCGAAACAGGTACTCCTTGTTGCTGTGCATCGAAAGGATGAGCACCTTGACCTTGGGAGCATCCTTGCGAAGGGTGGCCGTCACGGCCAAGCCGTCCCGCCGTGGCATGGAAATATCGAGCAAAACCACGTCAGGCGATAGCTCCAGCGTCTTTTTCAACGCTTCCTCACCATCGGCGGCTTCGCCCACCAGTTTCAGGCTTTCCTGCTTTACCAGGCAGGACTGCAAACCTTTGCGCACCACCGGGTGGTCATCAGCCACCAAAACGCGAATTTTTTGCTTCATTGCGCTCACAAGAGCTTTCCTACAGCTGCGCACTCAATCCCGCGTGCTTTGGAGCCCTGTTTCAAAGTGAATCAAAACCGCGATCCCAAGTAAAGGCAATTGGTTTTTGAAAATCCCTCTCCAGGTTTGTGACCGGCTAAATCGGCTGCTGCTGGGTAAGGCAATGCAGGGTGCCGAATCCCAGGACCAGGTCAACGGCATGGATCCCAATCACCGGCCGGTCGGTGAACAATTCCCCAAGCGTCCCAAGGGCTACCCGGTCGTTCGGATCATTGAACGTAGGAACCAGGACGGCTGCGTTGCAGATGTAAAAGTTCGCGTAGCTTGCCGGCAGCCGATACCCGTCGAAATAAATCGGCGAGGGCATCGGCAACGGCACCACTTCCGGTTTCGAACCGTCTTCCAGGCGAAATTCCCTGACGCGCTCCCAATTTTCCGCCAATGGCTTGTGGTTTTCGTCTTTCCGCCTGTCTTCTTTGATTAGCACCAGCGTGTTGCGATTAACGAATCTACAAATATCGTCGATGTGACCGTGAGTGTCGTCCCCGACCGGGCCCGCAACCAGCCATAAAACATTTTTCACCCCAAGGTACTCTTTGAAGGCTTGCTCGTATTGCTCGCGGCTTAGTCCGGGATTTCGCACCTGCACCTTCGGGTCAAGGTAACATTCCTCCGTAGTCAGGAGCGTTCCCGCACCGTTCACTTCAATCCCACCGCCTTCTATCACAAAATCCTTGCCTTGGGCTTGAGCGTTAAAAAGCCGCTTGCGCAAAAGCTTGGACGCGGTTTCAGGAACCCGGCGATCTTTTTGCCAATCCTGGTATTTCGCCCAGGCGTTGAAGTGAAAATGCACGATTGCGGTTCGTTCAGCCGCCTTCCGTTTTTGGTTGCGGACGAAAATTGGACCGCTGTCCCGCATCCAGCCTCGGTTGGTCGCGTGTTTGACGAACTCGACGCTCCGCAGATTGCATCCGGCTCTCGACAGATAATGCCTGGCCAATTTCTCGTTGTCCCCGTTGTCGACCAGCAGGCGAACTTTCTCCTCGGCGGAGATTTTCTTTACCATTTCGCCGTAGACCCAACGAATGGTGTCCAGCTTGTCGGGCCAGTCGCCCGGGTTGTGCGGCCAACCCAGCCACGTCGCTTCGTGCGGAGCCCATTCGGCCGGCATTGAGTAGCCGAGTTGCGCCGGGGTCTGGCGTTGCGATTGTTTGGTTTCCATCAAGTCGCGCGAAGATACGCGCTGCCGCTTTGGTGTCCAAGATTTTCCTCCTCAGGGGCGCTTCCATGACCGTCCAGCACAAATCAACTTTGGCGGCCGGTTACTTTAAAGATTGGCAACCAGGGCAAGGCGCGTATTGTTCTGCGGAAAATTTGCGAAAACTTTATGGCGAAAAATCAAAAGAAGCACGTGCGCTCGAGGGAAGACATTTCCGAAATGCCCGAGTGGATGAAGGAGAAGGAATGTCCCCACAAGAAGCAGTACATGTCGGGCAAGCGCATCATGCCCAGGAATCTCACCGGCAAAGAGAAGCTGTCTTACATCATTGACGAAGTATTCCTCGCGTACAATTCAGCGCGGTTGAAGGAAGCGTGTCAATTGTTTGCCGACCGAATGCTGGCCGCAGATGTGACCATTGGCATGAGTGTTTCGGGCGCGTTGACGCCCGCCGGACTCGGATGCTCCAGCATCATTCCCCTGATCAAGGCGGGCTTTGTCGACTGGATTGTATCCACGGGCGCCAATCTGTATCACGACATGCATTTCGCGCTGAATTACCCGGTGCACTCGGGAAGTTTCAAATTCGACGATACCGACCTTCGGGACAACGACCTGGTCCGTATTTATGACGTTGTGATTCCCTACTCGGACGGGTTGATGGCCACGGATGAAATCCTGCGCGACATTCTGATCCAGCCGGAATTTCAAAAGGAAATGGGAACCGCGGAGCTGCATTATCTTTTAGGCCGCTACTGCGCGGAGTGGGAACGCAAAAACAAACTGAGGGACGTCTCGGTTCTTGCGGCCGCGTACCGCGCCGGGGTGCCGTGTTATACGTCTTCGCCCGGCGACTCGACCATTGGAATGAACGTGGCGGGGGTGGAGTTGCGCGGGAACAAACTGCGCGTCAATCCATCCATCGACGTGAATGAGACCACTGCGTTTGTGCTGGCGGCCAAGCGCGGCGGCGGCAGGAGCGGCGTGGTTCTTTGGGGCGGCGGAAGTCCCAAGAACTTCATGCTGCAGACGGAGCCTCAAATCCAGGAAGTCCTTCGGATCAAAGAATTCGGTCAGGATTTCTTTATCCAGGTTACCGATGCGCGGCCTGACACGGGTGGATTGTCCGGGGCGACTCCGAGCGAAGCGGTGAGTTGGGGCAAAGTGGACCCTACAAAGCTTCCCGACGCGGTGGTTTGCTATACCGACACGACGATCGCGATGCCGCTGTTGACGTCCTATGCGCTTGCCAAGCACAAACCACGCAAGCTGCGACGCCTGTATGACCATCGCGATTCCATGATGAAAGCGCTCACAAAAGAGTATTTCGTCCACAACAAGGTGAAGATGATCGATGGCAGCGAACCGGTGATCGACTAAGCCGCC
>DATGLT010000294.1:0-68457 GCA_035294005.1 Verrucomicrobiia bacterium | reverse complement strand
ACGTGAACCAGGACCTGGCCAGGAGCCCGTTGTGGCAGTACTGCGGAAAGAACGCCAAAGTTTGGAAGTGCCCGTCGGACCCGAGCACGGTTCAGTATAACGGAGTGACTTATCCGCGTGTGCGAAGCATCTCGATGAACTCATGGTTTAATTCGAGCGACACCCACTGGTTTGGCGAGGGATTCCGTATCTATAATAAGATGAGCGATCTTACTGATCCGGGCGCGGCGCATACGTTTGTGTTCGTAGACGAACGGCAGGATAGCATCAACGATGGCGAGTTCTGCGTCGGTATGTTCGGTTATCCTGATGCCCCCACAGAGTGGAAGTTGGTTGATTTCCCAGCCAGCTACCATAACCGAGCCGCCGGATTGTCTTTTGCCGACGGACACTCTGAAATCAAGAAATGGCTGGATCCCCGAACAACTCCGCAAGGTAAGACTGCGACAGATTTGCAGCTCAACCTGTTGAGCCCGGGAAACCAGGATGCCTTTTGGCTGATGGACCGATCGACCCGCAGAATTGTTTGGTTTAACTGATATGCCCGCATTCCTTGTGCCGGCTGACAATCCATTAACCAGCGCCTTTCACCACTGGTCTCAACGTGGCGTACGCCGCGTTGAGCGCTCTCGGCGCTCGGCTTGCGCCTTGGCTTGGCCGATCCATTTGGGCGAACAGATCCGGGTGGCCGTCATCCGGTAGGGGTCGCCGTCATCCGGTAGGGGTCAGATCTCAACAATTGACAATTCGAATTGACTTAATTACCAAGACCAGACTTAAATTGCTTCATGGCACGCGCATTTCGCGTCGAAAGACCTGGCGGTCGATACCAACATCTTCCGGGGCGACACGGCCCGGTTTCATTTCCTGGAACTGCCTGGCCAATTGAGCGAGCGCTTCGGAACGCGGGTTCATGTCTACGTGCTGACGAGCAACCATTACCATCTTCTGATTGAAACACCGAGGCCAATCTGAGCCGGGCCATGCAATGGTTCAACGGCAGTTATTGCGTGTGGTTTAGTGAACGGCATCGATGGGAATATAATAAGTTAAATTGAGAGGCCTCCTCTCCCCGGCCCTCTCCTCCAAAAGGAGGAGAGGGAGAATCTTCGGCAGTGATCTGGAGACGGACACGGCTGGCGGTTCAATCCGGCCGATCACAATCGAGAAGGCTATTGCGTAATTCCACAGAGAAAAGACCGGCGGGCGCGTTTTTCCGAAGCGCGTTCTGCGGAGGGTGGACTGCCGCGTTTTGCCTCATGCCCAATCGTTGTCGCTTTCACGGCCGGAGCCCAACGCGAGAATCGCGCCTGGCAAGTCCGCCAGACTTGCCGAAGTGATCATTTTAACGGACACCGGCCTTAATGGACGACCGAAAGAGATGGTATCGGGTCGAAGTTCATGCTACAAAGGCATAACCACACTGCTGGCGCCATGCATCCGGCGGTGGTGTGTGCGGATTTGGCGTGAAACCATTGCCGATAACGAAGTCTGAGACGCTGAAGGCCAGGATTGGCCTAAGCGGCCCCCCGCTGAACCGCATACCGGGTCCGCCACCGCAAATTCCCGACCACGAGATGGTCCGATGCATTGGTCAAGGCAGTTACGGCGAGGTGTGGCTGGCTCGTAACGCGGTTAATACCTGGCGAGCTGTTAAAGTCGTTTACAGCCAGAATTTCAAGGATCCAAAACCGTATGAACGCGAGTTCGCAGGGATCCAGCGCTATGAGCCTCTCTCCCGCAGCAACGAAGGTCTTATTGACGTGTTGCAAATCGGGCGCAACGACAGCGCGGGCTACTTTTATTATGTGATGGAACTGGCCGACCCTGCCGACCCCGACCCGAGTGAGGAATCGGCGAGCGAACACTGCGAAGCCGGAGGTTCAACAAACGGTTCCAAGGACGCGGCGCGCGGGTTTGACCCTGACTCTTACGTCCCCAAGACACTGAGCCGGGTGATCCAGCAACGCGGCCGGTTGAGCTATGAAGAATGCCTGACGCTGGGGTTGACGTTGAACCTGGCGCTTGGCCACTTGCATCGAAATGAGCTGATTCACCGGGACGTTAAACCATCCAATATAGTCTTTGTAAACGGCGTGCCCAAGCTGACAGACATAGGGTTGGTCACAGACCTCGCAGGCGCGGAGTCGTTTGTCGGGACGGAAGGTTTTATCCCGCCGGAAGGGCCCAACTCGCCGCAAGCGGACTTGTACGCGCTGGGCAAGGTGCTGTATGAAGCCAGCATGGGCAAAGATCGTAACGAGTTTCCGGAGCCCATGACTGGTTTGGGGCTCAATAACGAATCCAAGGCGGTGATGGAGCTCAACGCAGTTCTGGTTCGCGCCTGCGCTCCGGATCCCAAGGAACGATATCGACGAGCCGAGGAAATGAACGCAGACCTCGCGCTCCTGCACAGCGGCGAGTCTGTCCGCAGCAAGCACCTTCTGCAACTGCGGCTTAAACGGATGAAGCGAGCGGCCATGGTTACGATGGCAGTAATCGTGCTCGCGGTTGTCCCTTACTATCTCGCATTGCGGGAAGCACGGATTGCTAAGACCCAGAGTCATCGAAGCGAGGCGGTCGCCCGTTGCCTTGAAGACATGTTGAAAGGGGTAAAGCCTTCGTACGCGCTGGGCCGCGACACGACCATGCTCCGCGACCTGCTGGACCACGCTACCAACCAATTCGAGAGCGACTTAAAAGGTGAGCCCGAAGTCCAAGCGGAAATGTGCATGACCCTTGGAGGGGTGTACCAGGAACTGGGAGCTTATGAAGTTGCCGCACAAATGTTCGCAAAAGCGCTGGAAATTTACCAACCGCGGCTCAACCGGGACGACCCTCTGCTCGCCCAATGCCTGAGTGACCTGGCCCTTGCGCTTTCATCGGAAGGACAGGGAACAAAAGCCCAAGCGTTGCAGGAGCGGGCTCTTGCGATCCGCCTCAAACGTTTTGGGCCCGAAAGCGCTCCAGTAGCGGAAGCTCTGCACAATCTTGGGGTGATCCTCGCCGGTGAAGCCCGGCTCTCGGAGGCTAAGGCTCGTTTTGAACAGGCTTTGGAAATTCGAAACAGAGTGTGCGGCCCTGAAAGCAAGGAGGTCGCCGAGTCGATGGACGGAATAGCGCACCTCCTGAACTCCGTGGGGTCATGGTCAGAGGCTGAATCGATGTTCCGGGCTACGCGCGAGCTTTACGACAAGCTCACAGGGCATCCGAGTCCCAGCTCCGTCGGAGCATTAAACGGGCTGGTCCAGGCGCTTTCGTCCCAGAAAAAGTTCAAGGAAGCCGAGGCGACCGCCCGGCTCAGTTTGACCGCGCAAAAGAAACTTTTTGGCGCGGACCACCCGTGGATAGCGACCTCCTTAACAATTCTGGCAAGAGTACTCGCAAGCGAGCATAGACCTGGAGAAGCCAAAGCCAAGCTGCAAGAGGCGCTGACAATCTGGAACAAGCGAACCGGTAACCAGGACCCGAGCATGGGTGAAACCGTCTCAGCGCTGTTCGATATTTTGCTGGAGGAAGAGAGATTTGACCAGGCGGATGAGATCTACAAGAACGTGCTGGCTCAAGCCGAGTCCAACGACTCGCCGAACAAGTCTGTATTGGCCGCCTGCGGTCATTACCTTGCGCGACTCGGCAGATGGGAACGGGCGATCGAGGTCTTCACAAAACTCAAACAGCTGGAGCCGCTCAATCACCACAATTACCAGGCCCTGGCTGCCCTTTACATCCAGGTGAACGACATTCCCGCATACCGAAATCTGTGCGAAGAGATCTACAAGACGTTTGCACCGGTCACCAACGATTCGCGCATTGCCGATCGCATGGCCAAGAGCTGTTTGATCCTCCCACCGAACGGACATGTTCTTCGCAGAGCGGCGGATTGGGCCGATCTAGCGGTCAATTTTGATGAGACTTCCGCCAATAACCCGTGGTTCCACTTCTGCAAAGGATTTGCCGAATACCGCCTCGGCAATTACGAAAGCGCCACAGGCTGGATGGAACGGGTATTTGAGCACTTGCCAGACGGCTCCCACCGGGACGTCGAGGCTTACATGGTCCTGGCCATGGCGCTTCACCGCTCCAATTACCCCCAGGACGCGCTGGTAGCTTTCGAGGAAGGCAGGCAGCTGGCGGAACGCCGGCTCCGGCCTCTCGAGAAACGCGATATCCAATCCGGTTGGACAGATTGGGTGTTGGCCAAAGCCCTGATGCGTGAAGCGGAGCAGGTGCTGACCCAGCCGCCCGGACCCGCTGCCCAGGTTTCGGAATCACACAGTTCGAATCCACGTTGAACCCGTTCATTGCGTCAGACTTAGGCGCGGTCCACGCATTCCCGAGACCAGCCCTTTTCCCGGGATTCCCGCCCAGGCCCGCTTCTGAAAATGACTTGCATCCAACCCACTGAGGGTGGATGTGTTAGGCGGAATTCGTGATGTCGTTCTGCCGCTTGAATCGTGTCGGAGACCCCTGCCGAATTGCTTCAAAGCCAATCCCGAAGTTGGCCCGGCGGCCATTAGCTATTCACCCACTGGTTTCGTGTTTGCATTGCGTACTGCGTAAGGGAATCACACTTGCCTCCATCTGCTGCGCTCTGGGGTTCCCGGCTGAGCTAAGGGCCGGAGCAAAACACAACCAACAAGCCCAGGAATTCTTTGATTCCACCAACATGGCCGTTTTCCATGTGGAATTGGACGATTTCGAAGCGGGACAACTGGCGCGACGACCCAAGGCGTACGTCGGTGGGCGCGTTCGCATAGGTGAGCAGGTGTTTGAAAATGTCGGGATTCGACTCAAAGGCAGCGGCACTTTTCAACCGATCTCCGAGCATCCGAGCCTCGCCGTGAAGTTCAACTGGAAGGAATCCAACCAGAGGTTCTCCGGCCTGGCCAAGTTGTTTCTCGAGAACTCAGCCCAGGATGCCAGCAAGATGTGCAAGTTCGTTGCCAACGCAGTATTCGCCGACGGCGGAATCCCCGCGCCGCGCATCACCCACGCCCGGGTGTTTCTGAATGAGCGCGACCTCGGCATTTACGTCGTGGCCGAGGCGATTAACAAAGACTTTCTCAAGCACCATTTCGGGGACAGCTCCGGCAACATGTACGAGGCGTTTTTCAGTGATGTCGGCCGAGGTCTCAAGCAGGACAACGGCCCTCTGAGCGACCAGTGGGATCTGAGGGAGTTGGCTGCTGCTGCCGCCATCCGCGATGAAGCGGTGAGAAAGCAAAAGCTTTCCCAGTTGCTCGACGTGGACGAGTTCCTGGACTTTCTGGCAATTGAAACGATCCTTGCGAACTGGGACGGATACGCATACCACCAAAACAACTATCGCCTCTATCACGACCCGGTGTCGGGCCGGATAAAAATCATCCCGCACGATCTCGACAACACGTTTTCGGAATCCGGCATGAGTTTAATGCCGCCGCGAAATGCGATTTTGACCTCGGCATTGCTTGCGACCCAGCAGGACCGCGATGCCTTTCGCGAACGTGTTGCGCGGCTTTTCCCTCGCGTGCTGGACGCCCAACACGTTCAAAGAAGGGTTGGCACGTGTGTTGCGCGCCTGAGTCAGGGAGCATCACCCGAAGAGATTTCGAGGATCCAACGCCAGTCGGAACTGCTCGAGAAAAGGGTCCAGGAACGCTGGAACCACTTTGGCCAGGAACTGGCCGGAAATCATCCGCCGACCCCAGCGTTCGACTCGGGAGGCATGGCGCGGTTGACCGGGTGGTCTGCCAAAACCGATTGGAACAATGCGATTGTCAAAGCCGTTGTGGATGAGGACACCCCCGTTCTGCGGATCGACGCATCCCAGAATTATTGCTTTGGGTCGTGGCGTCTGCCTCTATGGCTGCCGCCCGGCCGTTACCGGTTGGAAGGAGAAGCCAGGACTCGGGGCGTTGTGGGGTTACCGAGTCAAACCGGGTCAGGAGCCGGCGTCCGCGTGCTGGGTGGCCGGCGGGGGAGTGGAATCCAGGGGAATTGCGGCCACTGGGCCCAGGTGCGACACGATTTTGTCGTCCAGGAGGATTGCGAATGGGTCGAGTTGATTGCCGAGCTCCGGGCCACTTCTGGCACGGCCTGGTTTGATCCGGAAACCCTGCGGCTCATCCGTTTGCGTTAACAGCGCGGGTTTGCACATGACCTGCGCTTCGGGTTTTACGCGGCATGGCCTTGCGTGGTGCCGCTAAAAAGACACCCGCTTGAAAAGGCATCATACCGGCCTTCTTGCGTTAATCTCAGGTTTCCTTGGAGTTGAGTTCTTGTTAGAGTAGGAACTGGAGAAGCTGGGGAGCAAAGCGATTCCTGGTTTCAAACGCCTATGAGCAAGTTCACAGACATTCTTGAACGCCCTTCCCACTCCGCGACAAACACCATCGGCGCGTTGGACGCGCGTGTCGCGAGAATGCTCGATCGGATGCACGCAATGGGAGCAAACCCCAAACTCCTAATCGCGGCGGCGGGATTGATTGTGATTTGCTTGATCGGCTGGATCAATCTTCATTCAGCGCATGGTCTCAACCTGGAATACTTTTACCTGTTCACTTGCTGCGCGGCTGGCTGGATGGCCGGGGGCAGGGCAGGCTGGGCTTGCTCGGTCCCGTCTTCGCTGCTGCTGTTTTGCGCCGATGTCGCAGGACCTGGCGGTCTGACCGGTGTGATCCCGGCGCTGAATCTGACGGTGCGGCTTGCCGCCTTTGGCAGTATCAGCTGGCTCGCTGCGACGGTCGGCCGGTCCACACGCGACCTCCACGACGCGGTTGAACAACGAACCATCCGGCTTCAACGGGAAGTGGAAGGGCACAAAGAAACGGCCGAGATGCTTGCCGAGGCCGTTGAGATGTTTCGGCAGGTAACCGAAAACATCGCTGACGTGTTCTGGGTGACCGATCCTTCGAAAGCTCAGTTCGAATACATTAGTCCCGAGTTCGAGTCGCTTTGGGGGCGGTCCTGCGAGTCGCTGTACGCTTCGCCTTCCATTTGGCTCCAAGGTGTCCACCACGAAGACCGTGAGCGCGTGACCCGGGCGGTGTGCGGAAAGCAGGTAACGGGCGATTACGACGAGGAATACCGGGTCGTGCGTCCGGACGGTTCGTTGCGCTGGGTCCACGACCGAGCCTTCCCGGTCCGCAACCAGGAAGGCGCTGTCTACCGGTTGGTCGGTATCGCCGAAGACATCACCGAACGCAAAAGAACGGAGCATCTTTTGCAGGCTGAGCGCGATGTCGGCATTGCTTTGGGTTCCACCAGTGATCTGCAGTTCGCGCTGGAAAAGCTATTGGAAGTGGCAGTTCAGCTGGATGGAATCGATTGCGGGGGTGTGTATGTGATGGAACCGGAGACCGACGAACTGCGGCTGGTTGCCCACCGGGGCTTGTCGACTTCGTTTGTTTCGAGGATATCCCGCTACAAGTCGGATGCGACCGAAACGCGGATGGCGCGGTTGGGAAAGACGGTGTATATGCGCCAGGATCAGATTCCGCGGAAACTGGAAGTGTTATGGGGCAGCGAAGGCCTGAGCGCGCTGGCGATCGTTCCGCTTCAGCATAAAGGCAGGGTGCTGGGTATGTTGAACCTGGCCTCGTACCGGCATGACCAGATCCTGCCCCGAACGCGAATCGGTATCGAGATGATAGCGTCCCAGGTGTCCGGTGCCATTGCCCGCATCCAGGCCGAGGATTCGCTGCGCCGCAGCGAAACACATTTGCGCACAATTGTGAACAGCGCGCCCATAGCCCTGGTCGCGACGGACGCCAGCGGAGTGATCACCTTCGAGGACGGCCAGGCGCTCAAAGCCATGGGAGTTGAGCCCGGCCAAAATGTGCGGCGGCGCGCCGAGGAAGTGTATGCCGATTTTCCGCTGGTCCAGGAGAATATCAGGAGAGGTCTTGGCGGGGATGAATTCAGCTCCTTGCTCGAATTTGATTCGACGGTCCTGGAGTGCCGTTACACGCCCGTGCGGGACCATCAACAACGGCCGGCTGGTTTGATAACCGTGGCTACGGATGTCACCGAACGATTCCGTTTGCAGCGCGAGATCCTCGAAATCTCCGATCGCGAACAGGCGCGGATTGGACAGGACATCCACGACGGGTTGTGCCAGCAGTTGATCGGCCTTGCCATTTCCGCCAACACAATGGAAGCGGCGCTCAGCGCGGAAGGGCGGGCCGAGGCGGAATCGGCTCGACGCATCAGCAAACTGCTCGACGACGCCATTACTGAGGCGCGCGGCGTGTGCCAGGGACTTTATCCGATACGGCTCAGCACTGAGGGTCTTCCCCCTGCCCTCGAGGAACTGGCGGCTTCGATCTCTGAACGGCACGGCTTGTCATGCCGGTGCGAGCTGGATTTCAAATCGATTCGGTGCGACATGCCGACCGCAACTCATCTTTACCGTATCGCACAGGAAGCTGTTAACAATTGCGTGAAGTACAGCGGCGGCCGCAACATCGTGATTCGGCTGTTTAGCGGGCCGGACGCAATTACTTTGCAGGTGGTTGACGATGGGAAATGGCGCGCGCCCAAGCCCTCCCGCAGGTCGGGAATGGGGTTGCACATTATGAGTTACCGGGCCCAGCTGATCGGCGGAATCTTTCAATGCGAAGGCAGCGACCACGGGACGGTGGCCACGTGCCGCGTGCCGCGCATGCCTCGAAACACGACCCAGCCATGACCAGTTCATCTCCTCAGGATAAACACAAGGCCACCACCGTGCTGCTGGTGGATGACCACCCGGTGGTTCGCGATGGTTTTGCCGAAGTCATCAACCGCGAAGCCGACCTGACTGTCTGCGCGGCCGCTGAAGATCGGTCAGGCGCTCTCGAAGCCATTGAAAAGAAAAAACCGAAACTGGTCGTGATCGATCTGACTCTAAAAAATTCCAGCGGCATGGAGCTCATCAAAGACATCCACGCCCGCTGGCCAGACCTGCTGATCCTGGTCGTCTCGATGCACAACGAAAACCTGTACGCCGAACGAGTTCTGAGAGCCGGCGCCCGCGGTTACATCACGAAACAGCAGGCGACACACGATATTTTGCGCGCAATCCGGCGTGTGCTCGGCGGCGGCATTTATCTCAATGAAACCACGGGCGCGGCCGTTCTCGCGCGCCTTGCTTCCGCGCCGCAGGCGAGGGAAGACGCCATCCTGGATCAACTGACCGATCGTGAATTGCAGGTGTTTGAATTGACCGGCCAGGGCTTCAATACCCGCGAGATTTCGGCGCAATTGCATATCGACATGAAAACGGTCGAGACCTACCGGCTTCGAATCCGGGAAAAACTGAACCTGGAAAGCTCGAGTGAATTGCTGAAACTGGCGATCCGCTGGCGCGAGGATCGATTGTAGACGGATGAGCGGCCCGTCTTCGCAGGAGACCACGCCCGCGCTGGCGCGGCCGGTGATAACTCTCTCGGGGGTGGGTCCCGAGCGGGCTGGGTTGCTCGGAAAACTCGAGATTCATTCCGTTGAAGACCTTCTCCTTCATCGCCCCCGGCGCTATGAAGATCGCCAAAAGCTGGTTAAAATTGCCGAACTGCAGCTCAAAGAACCGGCGATCACCCACGGCCGCATCGTCGCCCTGGGCACCAAGTGGTTTCGAAACCGCGCGAAATCAATTTTCGAAATCATTCTCGACGACGGCACCGCCCGGCTGCACTGCCGCTGGTGGAACCTGCCCTACATGGAAAAGTATTTCGCTGCCGGGGATGACGTGCTGGTCTTTGGAAAACCGCTTCAGCTCAAGCCGCGAACCATAGATCATCCGGAGACGGAAGTTCTGGAAGGCGGGGAGGAGAACTTCATCCACCTCAACCGGCTCACGCCGATTTATCCACTGACCGAAGGATTGGGCCAACGGTGGTTGCGCGCGCTCCTCTGGCGGACGCTGCAGGAATTTGGCCCGCGCATCCAGGACCCGTGGCCTGATTACCGGGACACCGAAGCCGGACCGAAACTTTCTCGAGCGGAGGCTCTGCATTTCACCCATTTCCCTGAAACCGTGGAACAAATTGAAGCAGCCCGGCGCAGGCTCGCTCTCGATGAATTCGTCGAACTTCAGTGCCGCATCCAGTCAAGGCGCAGGAATTTCGAGCTTAAATCCCAGGGCCTTCCCTGCGGTGGCGATAACAGCCTCATCAAGCCGTTTTTGCGAAGCCTCCGATTCAAGCCCACATCCGCCCAGACCCGGGTTCTGAAGGAGATTCGAGCGGATATGGCGGGGAGCCACCCCATGCGGCGACTGCTCCAGGGTGACGTGGGTTCCGGCAAGACCCTGGTGGCCGCCTGCGCGGCCCTCATGGCGCTGGAAAGCGGGTTCGAAGTGGCCTTGATGGCCCCGACTGAGATCCTCGCAGAACAGCACTTCAAAACTTTCACCTGTTGGTTCCGGGACCTCCCAGTTGACCTGGAATTGAGAACCGGCACTCGAAAGGTTCACGAGGACGGAGCGGACCTCACCCAAAGGCTGGAACATGCGGTTAGCGATCCAGGTCCGAAACTGACGATAGGAACCCATTCCCTGATCGAATCGGGCTTCAGTCCCGGAAAACTTGGATTGGTGATTATAGATGAGCAACACAAGTTCGGCGTGTCTCAACGGGAAGAGTTGCTGCGCAAAGGACGCTACCCGCATCTCCTGGTGATGACGGCAACTCCAATCCCGCGCACCCTTGGACTCACGCTTTATGGAGACCTGGACATCTCCACGATTGACGAGTTGCCGCCCGGACGTGGGCGGATCAAGACGTTCACGCGGGGGTTGGCTCAACTGCCCAAGGTATGGGAGTTCATCAAAAGCAAAATTGCGGAAGGCCGCCAGGCGTACGTGGTATATCCTCATGTAGAGGACGCCGGGCAATCGGGCGTGAAGGCCGTCAGCACCGAATTCGAGAACCTCCAACGCTTGCTGGCTCCGTTCACGGTCGACATGGTACACGGGCGGCTCCCGGCGCAGAACCGGGAGAAAGCAATGGCCTCTTTTCGTGAAGGTAAGACCAACGTATTGCTGGCGACCTCGGTCATCGAGGTAGGCGTTGACGTTCCTAATGCGACGCTGATGTTGATCGAAAATGCGGAACTGTTCGGATTGGCGCAACTGCACCAACTGCGCGGGCGGATTGGCCGCGGCGCGCACGATTCGTTTTGCATCCTGGTAACGTCCAGAAAAGGCGGGTCCGCTCACGAGCGCCTTCGAGTCCTGGAGGAAACAAACGATGGTTTCCGGATTGCAGAAGCTGACCTCACGCTGCGCGGGCCCGGCGAACTGCTGGGCCAGCAACAGAGCGGGGCTGCCCGATTCCGGTTTGGGGATCTGACAACGGACCTGGCTCTCATCAATGAGGCGCGCGAAATTGCCAAGCGCATCAAGGCCGGGCTCGCTCCGATGTCAAAGACCTGAATCGGAAATGTGTTTCAAGAAGGGTGTCAGGGCGCTTTCACGCCGACACGGTAGAAGACGGGGCCGGGGCCTGCCGCGTTGGTGTCGGAATAGCTTGTCGTCCCGGCCTGCCCGACGATGTTGGTGGCCACGACCAAACTGTTCGTTTCAATGAGGAAAACGTTCGAGGACCCGCCGACGATGTTCGTGACTTCGATCGAGAACGGTGAGCCTAGATTCGCACCGCGCTCCAGGAAATAGTTTATCCCCGCGACGCTCTGCCAGGTGACAGTCACGTTGGCGCCGAGGGTAGACGCAGAGAGCAGACGCAGGACGGAGAGCGGGTTGGTGGGGCAGGTTCCGCAAACCCATTCCTGCCAGTTGTTCATGCCGTCGCCGTCGGTGTCGACATAATCGGCCGAGCCGTCGGTCGGCAGGCCCCATTGCTGGAGCCAGGCGTAGGAAATCACCGAGGCGGATTCTTGGAACTCGTAAGCACCCATGTCCACCGTGTCGCCGACAATCCGCGGGTTCCCATCGAGATCGGTTGCGCCGGACACGAAAGCGTTGTTGCCGGAATTGATACAAGGGGAGAGAGATTGGAGACGCAGGTTACCGCCGGCGTAATCGACAAAGAGCGGCGCGTTGGTGATATTGCCGAAACCGGAGGTGGGCAACGGCGTGGTGCAGCAGTAATTCAGAGTGCTATAAGAGTAGTTGGTTTCATAATTCGCGCCGCCGGGGGAAATGTTGTAGTAGGAAATGCAGTTGTTGAGCCAGCACCAATAGGTCCCGCCGCCGCCGCCGCCGAAGCCGTTGGTCGCCGAGTTGCCCGTCAACGTGCAGTTGTTAAGCGTGCAATGAGCGGCACCGCCGCCCGGTCCGAACTCGGAGCTGTTGCCGGTCAATATACAGTTGTTGAGCGTCGAGTCGGCCGCCCCGCCGCCGGACCATCCCGATGAGTTGTCGCGCAGGGTACAGTTGTAGAGCGTGCAGCTTTCGGCTCCGCCGCCGCTAGCGACGCGTCCAAAGGCGCTGTTGCCGATCAACGTGCAGTTATAGAGCGTGCTCCCGGTTGCCCCGCCGCCCCCATCGCCCGAGTTGCCGCTCAAAGTGCAGTTGTAGAGCGTCCCCCCAGAAATTCCGGCGCCCGAAAGAGCCCGATTGCCGGCCAGCGTACAGTTGGTGAGAAAAGCGTTTGTGGATGCGCACTGCACGCCCCCGCCGAAAAAGCCGTTCCCGTTGGTGGCGGTGAACCCGGTGAGGCTCGCACCACTGGCCAGAGAGGCGCACGCATTCGTGCCGGCCCCATCGATGATAGTGAACAGGGGCCCATTAACGCCAACCAGCGCAAGCGGCTTGGGTACTGCCACCCCACCGACGTAAGTCCCATTGGTCACCATCACGACAGTGCCCGGCAGCGCCACATCCACCGCATTCTGAATGTTTGTGGCCGCGGTGGCCCAGGATGAATAAGGCGGCTGGGGATGGGCGTTGGCCGCCGCGACATAATACGACGGTGTCAGCAAAACGTGGACCGTCAGGGCAGCACCCACTCCGCCCGGCGATGTATCATTATAGGCTCGCAACACGACGGAGTAATCTCCAGGCGCGGCCCACGAATGCACCACATTGAGCGTGTTGCTCAGGACAATGCCGTCTCCAAAATCCCAAGTGCTGAGGGTGGTTTGGCCTTCAATCGACGCTGTCAAACCGACCGGAAAGCCCACGGTGACGTTGGTGTAATTGGCCCCGAGGTTGACGGTTAACGGTCCGGTCATCGGCCCGTCGTGGTACTCATAGCACCCCATCGAGGGTGGATTCCCCCAGGGAACGTCGTCGATATCGGTCGCGGTCAGTGGGGAGGTGCCTGCCCCGCGGCACGGCGAAGTGGCGCTTAAAGACTGCGGACTGGCCAGCTGCGGGTCGGCGGCAATGTTTCCCAAACCGCCGTCGGGTAGAGGCGTTGTGCAGGAGTAATTCAGAATTGTTCCTGGGGCATAGTTTCCACCAACGTTGTAATACACGATGGAATTGAGAGCGGAGCCGGCGATTCCGCCCTGGTTTTGCACCACAGTGCAGTTGTAAAACGCACCGCTCGAGGCGCCGTTGTTGCCCACCAGCAAGCAGCTGTAAAAGGTGCCGCTCGAACCGCTGGAATTGCCAAACAGCCGGCAATTGTAGAGAGTGCCGCCATCGACACCCTGGCCAGTGTTTCCGGTGAGCGTGCAGTTGTAGAGCGTGCAATGAGAAACCCCGCCACCGTATTCGCCCGACGAGTTCTGGGTGAGTGTGCAGTAATAGAGCGTGCAGTTTTCGGCTCCGCCGCCGTACCACGCGGCCGAGTTATCGGTCAGTATGCAGTTGTTGATCACGCCGCCAAAGACTCCAGCGCCCCCGTACGCCGAGTTGCCGGTCAGCGTGCAGTTATTGAGTGTAGCGCCGTACGTCCCGCCTCCATACCACGGCACCGAATTGCTGGTCAGTGTGCAGTTATAAAGCGTGCCGCCATACACCCCGCCGGCAGACAAAGCCGAGTTGCCAACCAGCGTGCAATTGGTCAGGACCGACGTGGATTCACACCATGCTCCTCCCCCGTTTGCCTGAGGGTCGGAATAACTCGGTTGCGCCAGGGTCGCTCCATTCGTGAGAGTAAAGCCGCTCAAGACTGAACCGGCGCTCAAATAGGCGCACCGGATCGCTCCCGGGCCCTCGACTGTGGCCGATACCTGGTAGCCCTCGATGACCGTCGCTTCCGGCCCATTGACGCTCCGGACCGTCAGTGGCTTATTCAACGTGACGCGGTTGGTCAGGAGATCCGTACCCATGGGTCGACCGCCGGCGGCGTAGACGCCGTTGGTGACGAGGATCTCGTCGCCTGGACTTGCCGCATCAACGGCGTCCTGGATGGTAGCGGCCGCAGTACTCCAAGTGGTGTAGGGCGCAAGGGGGCTAGTGCTCTCAATGTTCACGTAGTGCAGCGATGTATCCAGCACGTGGATTGTGACGGCAGCTGTTACCCCGGCCGGTAAACTATCGTTGTAAGCCCGCCAGACCACCTGGTAATCCCCAGCCGCAGGCCATTGATGCGTGGCGTGAAGCCGATTGCTGATGACCGTTCCATCCCCAAATTCCCACCGTGCGGCAGACGGCCGACCAGAGACTTGCCCGATCAGATCCAGGGCAACACCCCTGGCGACATTGGTCACGGGCGCCACGATCGCGACGCTCAACGCTCCGGTAACCAAACCGCTATGGTATTCATCGCAGCCGATCGAGGGAGGATTGAGCCAGGTCTCGCCATCGAGGTCCGAACCACCAGCGAAAGCGGAATTGCCGGCTCCCCGGACGGGGGAATTCCAAGCGGGGCGCCAGGGGCTCAATAGAAAAGGCTCATTGGTTATGGTGTTCCCCCCGCTGTTGGTGGTGCTGCAGCAGTAATAGAGGGTGCTGGACATCGCGTCCGAGATCTTCGTGCTATTAAGCACAGTGTTGTAGTAGACGATCGAATTGTAGAGCATGGAATCGTACGCTCCTCCATCATAAACCGCCGCCGAGTTGAAGGTCACCGTGCAGTTGGTGAGCGTACAAAAAGCCGCGCCGCCACCATTGGCCTGCGCCGAGTTACCGAAAACTGCGCTGTTGGCGAGCGTGCAAGATTCCGCCCCGCCTCCCTCAACCTGGGCTGAGTTGCCCGTTAGCGTGCAATTATTGAGCGTGGCGACATGCGCTCCGCCGCCATACTGCGCCGAGTTACCGGTTAGCGTGCAGAAATTGAGCGTTCCACCATGCGCTCCACCACCGTATAAGGCTGAGTTGCCGCTCAAGGCGCAGTTGTCGATTGTGCCACCGTCTGCGCCTCCGCTGAACTGAGCTGCCGCGTTGCCATTCAGGATGCAATTCGTTACCACCGCACTGCTCGACTGGCACCAGACTCCACCTCCGCTAGCCTGCGGATCGAAATTACCCACCGGGTATAACGTCGCTCCATTGGTCAGAGTAAACCCGTTGAGGACCGCGCCGCTGCTCAAGTAGACGCATCGAATCGCTGCATACCCATTGGTCTCGCCGGGCACCTGGTAGCCCATGATAACCGTGACGTCCGGTCCGTTGACGCTCCGCACTGTCACGGGCTTATCCACTACGACGCGGTTGGGTAGCGCATTTGAACCTACGGACCGGGCGCCGGTCGCGTAGATCCCATTGGTGACCACGACCTGGTCTCCGGGGATGGTGGCATCCACTGCGTCCTGGATCGCATGGGCGGCCGTGGGCCAGGTGGCGTACGGCGGCGTCGGGTTGGGACTGTTCTGCCAGACAAAGCTGGTCCCGGTACGCACCGCAACGGTGAGACTGGCTGCTGCGCTGGTAAGGCTCCCCAGGGCATTGCTTACAATCACCGAGTAAAGTCCCTCCTGGTTGGTCGTCACTGCGGTCAGAGTCAGGCTCGAGTTGGTGGCATTCGGAATGGCAGTTCCATTAAACTGCCATTGCCACGAAAAGGGCAGGGAGCCGACCGCGCCAACGGTGAAAGTGACATTGCTACCGACATAAGCCACGGCATCGAGAGGCTGGGCGACGATCCGGGGAGCCGAGTTTGTTACGGTTACCACCGCCACTTGGCTGGTTACCGAGCCAAGGTTGTTGGCGACCACGACCGAATAGCTGCCTGCCTGGTTGGTCGTCACAGGCGCCAGCGTCAGGGTAGAATTAAGGGCACCCGGGATGGCAACCCCCTTGAACTGCCATTGCCAGGAAAGGGGCAGAGAGCCTACGGCCACGACGCTTAAGGTAACGTCGCTGCCGGTAAAAGCCGTCTGGCTGGAGGGTTGGCCGGTGATCAAAGGCGGACCGGACGGTTCAAACTCATAGGCGCCCAGGTCCACCGTCCCGCCAAAGATGCGTGGGTTGCCGTCGAGGTCGGTCGCGCCATGCACGAACATGTTGTTGCCGGCATCGATGCACGGGGAGTTGGATTGTAAGTGCAAGTCGCCGCCCGCGTAGTCGACCAACATCGGCGCGTTGGTGATGTTGCCACCGCCGAAATTAGGCAACGGCGTCGTGCAACAATACAAGAGATAATAAACGTTCGTGTAATTCGCGCCGTGTGGAGCGTTGTTGAAGTAGATAATCGAATTGTAGAGGATGCCCCCGGAGGCTCCGCCGGCGGTGCTCGCGGAGTTACCGGTGACTGTGCAGTTGTAGAGCATGGAGGAACAGGCTCCTCCACCGATGCCGCTGGTGGCCGAATTGCCGGTCAATTGGCAATTGTAGAAAGTGGCCCCATAGGTGCCCCCTCCGTTTTGCGCGGCGGAGTTGCCTGCGATGACACAGTTGGTGACATAGGCGTTTGTGGTACTGCACCAAACGGCGCCGCCGTTTTGGGCCCACCCGTTCGTGAGGGTGAACCCGGACAGGTTCACCCCGTTCGTGATGGAGACGCATTGTTTGCTGCCGGCGCCATCGATTACCGTAACGCGGGGACCATTGACGCTCAGCAAAGTGAGCGGTTTGCCCACGGTCAATCCACCGGGATAAACCCCGTCGGTCACCAGGATCAATGCCTGGGCTTGCGCCGAGTCCACTGCATCCTGGATGTTGGTGGCCGCGGTCGCCCAGGTTGCGTAAGGGGGAGTTGGATTCGGGCTCCCCCGTGACACATAAAGGGTGGCGGCGGAAAGCCGAGGCAAGACCAGAAGAACCATGACCGCGGTCAGCCGAAGAGCGGTTTTCATTTTTGCCTCACTCCAATTGGGTTCACGACCAGGAAAGCTGCTGAAGAGAATCCCGAGAATTAGCCTGGCGAACGTCGCACGGTTTCACCTTGTTACCGCCAAATGAGAAGTGGCGATTCATACCGGTTTACCGGATTGCACTCTCCACACACCGTCCGTTGAATTGCAACGCAAGAGACTCGCGGCGTGGGCTACATAACTTGACTATCCCACTGAGGCCGCAAATAGGCAAGGAGAATAGAATCCGGATCCAGGCTTTTTGCGGCTCATTTCTCCCCAGGAAAACCAGGGTTTGCGACTTTGCTGTAAGAACCAAAAAACGGTGAAGTTTTGGGGTTTTTTCGAAGTTCGCAGCAGCTTGACACTTTTGACTTGGTTGATATGCTCTCGCGTTCCGTTTTCGGGGTGGTTCCTGACACTGCGTCATGTGGAAACAACCGCGCGGGCCAGCTTTGAACTGTTATGAAGAGACAATATCAACCGTCGAAAATCCGCCGCAAACGGCAACACGGCTTCCTCAACCGGAATTCGAGCAAGAGCGGCAAAGCCATTTTGCGCAATCGCCGGCGCGTTGGGCGAAAGCGGTTGACGCCTGTCTGAGGGGGACCGGCGCGGTCATGACCGCCCAGTCTTCAGGCCGTTTCCGATTCGGTCGATCTGCTCGAATCAAGCAGGCCCGCGATTTTACCCGGCTGCGCGCCGAAGGCAAGCGGTTGACATGCGGTTGTCTCATTGCCAACTGGATGTCCCTCGGCCCTGGCAAAACCTCTCGGGTGGGTGTCATCACCTCCAGTCGCATTGGAGGAGCTGTTGTCAGGAATCGGGCACGGCGGCTCCTGCGCGAGAGTTTTCGACAGCACCAAAGCCGTATTGCGCATCCGGTCGATCTGGTGTTAGTAGCTCGTCCATCGATCGTTAATAAAAGTTTTTTCGAGGTTGAACAGGATTTTTTGACATCTCTGTCGAAAGCAGGATTGTTGAAAGGGCCTTCTGGGACGTGAATTTGGCGCAACACATCTTGATTTCAGCGATTCGGGCATATCGCCTGGCGCTTTCTCCTCTGAAGGCGGCTCTGTTTGGGTCGTTTAGTCACTGTCGCTATGTCCCAAGCTGCTCGGCTTATGCGCTTGAGGCTATAACAGTGCACGGTGCTCTGCGCGGGACGTTGCTTGCCCTCAAACGGATCGGCCGGTGCCATCCGTGGGGCGGTTGCGGTCATGATCCTGTGCCTCCCGCACACTCCGCAAAGCCCGTTGTCGCCTGACTTTAAATGGACCGCAAATCAATCATCATTCTCGCTGCGTGTTTTATCGCCTACTTTTCGCTGCAATGGCTGATAAACAATAAGATTTATCCTCCAAAGCCCGCCCCGGCGTTGACAAACTCGGTTGCCGCATTGGAGACAAATCAAGCCGCGTTTTCGACGAATCTCCCCCAGATGTCAGCTGCTCCCGCTGTGTCGAATCCTGCAGTTCGCGACGTTTCGCTGCCTGAACAACTGGTGGAAATCACCAACGCCTACGCGCACTACACCTTCAGTTCCTACGGCGGCGGGTTGAAGGAAGTGGAGTTGCTTCAATACCCGGAAATGGTATCGACTACGCGGCAACATCGGTCTCAAACAAACCGCGTCGCCACTCTGAACACGTTCACACCTGAACCCACTTTGGCGATTCTCGGGGGCAGCGCGGTTCAAGGCGACGGCATTTTCAAACTGACGCAAACGGCAACGGGCCTGCGCGCTGAGAAGCAGCTCACCAATGGGCTGAGCCTGGTTAAGGATTTCGATTTGAGTAGCAATTACCTCGTGAAGGCGAGCGTGCGCCTGGAGAACCGCTCGGATAATCCGTTGCAGCTTCCGCCGATGCGCTGGTTTGCCGGCACCGCCACACCGATGAGCCCGCGTGACGACGGCTCAGCCGTCGGAGTCACGTGGTACAACGGCTCTAAATCGCAGGAAGTGGGCGCAAGTTTCTTTTCGACGAAAGGCTTTGCGTGCATGCCCCGCGTGCCGCCGGCGGAATATCGAGGCGGGCAGACGAACATCGAATGGGTCGCGTTGCACAACCAGTTCTTCGCTTTGATCGTAATGCCGCCACAAACCGACCCCGCAAGCCAGGTTGTCGTTCGCACAAACCCGTTGCCCAAGCCGAGCGAGGAAGAGTTGACCTATCGTTCCGTCCGCGAACCGGTCGGTTACACCGCCGAGTTGGTTTATCCGGGCCGTACTTTGGCGCCGCATCAGGCGATCACGGACCAGGTGATGATTTTCGCCGGTCCAAAAGAATACCGGACGCTGGCAACCATTGCTGCCGTCTTAAACAACAACGTTGATGCCGTGATGGGGTACGGCGGGTTTTTCGGGTTCTTTTCAAAAGCGCTGTTGCTGGGAATGAACGCCCTGCACCAAACTCTGAAGCTCCCCTACGGCTGGGCAATCATCGTTATTACGGTGATCATCAAGGTCGTGTTCTGGCCGCTCACCCAGGCCAGCACCCGGTCGGCTAAGCGGATGCAAATGCTTCAACCACAGATAAAAGCGTTGCAGGAAAAATACAAAGATGACCCCGTAAAAGCTCAGCGCAAAATGATGGAATTCTGGAAAGAACACAAGATCAACCCCATGAGCGGTTGCTTGCCGACCCTGATCCAGATGCCGGTG
This sequence comes from Verrucomicrobiia bacterium, assembly GCA_035294005.1. Taxonomy (GTDB): domain Bacteria; phylum Verrucomicrobiota; class Verrucomicrobiia; order Limisphaerales; family UBA8199; genus JANXQE01. The sequence continues at coordinate 48,686 of DATGLT010000294.1, read as the reverse complement.
TTCTTTGGGTTCTTTTTCATGATTCGTTCAGCAATTGAATTGCGCGGGGCGCCGTTCCTCTGGGTCGGGGATCTTTCAAGCCCCGATACGCTGTTCATCATCCCAGGGATTAATTTCCCTTTCAATTTGCTACCCCTGGTTATGGGGGCAACCATGCTGTGGCAAGCGCATCTCACGCCCCCCTCACCGGGAATGGACCAGGCCCAGGCCAAGCTCATGCGCTATATGCCGTTGATGTTCCTGGTTTTCCTTTATAACTACTCCGCCGGCCTGACGCTTTACTGGACGGTGCAGAACCTGCTCAGCATCGTTCAGACTAAACTCATCCGCACCACGGCCGACCCTGCTCCCGCCGCAAAAGGTCCGGTATTGACGGCGCCTCAAAAAAAGAGGAAATAAGGGCCTGTCACACTCGAAGCGCGTCAACTACAAACTACCCTGCCATGCCTGCCGAACCCAAAGCCACGCTGGAGAAAATCCTCGAACTGCTGGGCTTCCCGTCCACAGTCGAAGAGCATCACATGGAGGATGGAGTGTTGCTGGATGTGAAAACCGAGGATTCGGGCAGGTTGATCGGGCGCCAGGGCCAAACGCTGGCCGATCTCCAATACGTAACGAACCGGCTGCTCTTTCAGCAGGACCCGTCCGCACCCAAGATCATGGTGGACGTTGGGGGGTACCGCGCCCAGGCCCGCGAAGCTCTTGTCAAGAAAGCCAAAGAGGCGGCCGAGAAAGTGCGCAGGTGGGGCGACGTTGTCGAACTCGAGCCGTTGAGCGCGTTCGACCGGCGGATCATTCACCAGGCACTTAAGGACGATCCCACCATCGAGACACACAGCGTCGAGGTCGAAGGAACCGAGAAAAAAGCGATTCTCCTTCGGCCGAAACACTGAGGCTGAGTTCAGTACCTGGGCACAGACGGGTCGATTTCGGTCGACCACGCGGTTATTCCCCCGCAAACGCTCTTGAGGTTTTTGAAACCTTGCTGCCGAAGGAATTCGAGGGCTTTCATGGAGCGCCCCCCCATTTTGCAATGGATGTAGTAGGCCCTTTGGGGATCGAGCTCCGTTAATCGCTGGGAGAGCTGGCTCAAAGGGAAGAGTGGCACACCCTCGATATGAGCGATTTGATATTCGTCTGGCTCCCGCACATCAATCACGTGGATGCCGAGGCTGGGGTCGTCGAGGGCTTGCTTGAGTTGTTGCACTGTGACTTCATCAGGATGCATAAAATCGGAGGCGGGTTGGATACCACAGAAACCTTCGTAATCGATTAGGCTTTGGATTGTGGGTTTGTCGCCGCAAATGGGACATTGGGGATCGCGGCGGAGTTTGAGCTCGCGGAACTTCATCTCGAGCGCGTCATAGAGCAAAAGGCGGTTCAACAAAGAATTGCCCTTTCCGAGCGCCAGTTTGATAACTTCTGTGGCTTGAATGACGCCAATAACACCGGGGAGGACTCCCAGCACGCCCCCTTCGGCGCAGCTGGGCACGGCTCCCGGCGGCGGCGGTTCCGGGTACAAGCATCGATAGCACGGGCCGCCCAGGTGCGGAGCGAAAACACTTGCCTGACCATCGAATCGAAAAATCGAGCCGTAAACGTTCGGCTTTCTTAGCAGAACACAAGCGTCGTTCGTTAAATACCGCGTCGGAAAATTATCGGTGCCATCCGCTACGATATCGTAAGGGCGGATGATCTCGAGAGCGTTGGCGCTGGTGAGGCGCGTATCATGGAGAATCACCTCCACGCCGGGGTTCAGCCGATGAATGCTGGTCCGTGCGGATTGAGTCTTGGGGGTTCCAACCGTGCTGTTGCCATGGATGATTTGGCGCTGCAAATTTGACAGTTCAACCCGATCGAAATCAACCACGCCAATTTTGCCGATTCCCGCCGCGGCCAGGTACAAGACAAGCGGCGACCCCAGCCCGCCGGCGCCGATACACAGAACACTCGTCGAGCAGATTTTTTTTTGGCCATCGAGGCCGACTTCAGGCAGGATCAGGTGCCGGGAGTATCGGCGGAGTTGGTCCGGGCTCAATTCCACAGTCATGTGCTCGAAGGTTCTATGGCCGTTGCGTCAATGGCAGGCGGTGCGTTCAACTGGATCCTACCGTTGCAGGAACGTGTGTTGAGTCTAGAGCAGAACGCGTCGGGAGGCAATCCAGGCAACCCACAGAACCAGAACGAACCACTCGTGACAAGATCATGAAACGAAGAGATCCGGGCGCAAGCGCGGCTTGGATAAAGCGGCTTTCGTCATTGCGGCCCGAACTGGCCGTCATCGGGGGCACCGGCTTTGCCGAAATGTTCAGTGAGGTAGTTGCCGAGGCGCAAGTGCCTTACAACCGGATTCCGGGCTTTCCGCGAGCGCAAGTTCCCGGGCATTCTGGCGAATTGATTCTCGGCCGGCTTGCAGGTGAGCCGATCCTCGTCCTGGCCGGCCGTTCTCATTATTATGAAGGACGTTCGATGTCCGAAGTGGTCTTTGCGGTGCGCGTACTTGCCGCCTTCGGGGTGCGGTCGGTGCTGCTCACCAACGCCGCCGGCGGCATCAACCAAAGATTTCGGCCGGGGGACTTTATGGTTTTGGAGGATCATATCAATCTGATGGGGGTGAATCCTTTGGTCGGATACACTCCCAACGGGTTGCCGGCCTTTGTGGACCTGAGCCGGTTGTATGATCCTGGCCTAATCCGGCTTCTGCGGCGGGCAGCCCGTTCTTCCAAGCTCCGTTTGTGGTCCGGCGTTTATATTGGGGTGAGCGGACCCAGCTATGAGACACCCGCCGAAATCCGGGCTTTCGCCAAATTGGGGGCCGATGCGGTTGGAATGAGCACGGTTCCGGAAGCAATCGCAGCGAGACAATGCGGGCTGAAAGTCGCCGGTTTGTCCTGCATCACCAATATGGCGTCCGGGATTCGGTCCGGGCCCATTTCCCACCGGGAAGTACTGGAAACCACGCGAATGGTGAGGAAAGCGGCCCGTAAGTTGCTCTTTCAATTTGCGCGGCTGTACGGGCGTTATTCACAAGATTCGAATTGAGAATGAGTGGGTTGCCGGTAAGCTGGGTGGTCTAATTGGCAAATGAAGTCGAGTGCCGTGTTTCTGCTTGAGAACGCCGGATGGCCGGCGCTCTTGTTGGACGGCTCGACGAACCTGTGCCGAGTTAATCAGGCTGCTGTCAAGCTCTTCGGCCAGGCCTTGGAAGGATCCACACCCCTGTTGTCGACCATTTGGTCGAGTGAAAACGCGACCAATCCCCAGCAGTTCCTTGCGCAATGGGAACGGTCGCCTGCTTCGCCCGTCCAGGTAAAACTCCGAACGCGCGGCGGCGGCAGCACAGCATTCGCCATTTCCATCTGCTCTTTTTCCAAAGATGGCGAAAAATTCTTTCTGCTTCAGTTGCCTGCCGAAGCGGCGCCCAGCTCTCCCCAACAAAACGAAGCCGCCGAAACCGGGCTTGCGCTCAAGCAAAAGCTGGAATGCGCGCTGCAATTGGCGCGGACCGTGGCTTTGGATTTCAATAACGCCCTGACGAGCATACTCGGCCATACCTCACTGATCCTGAGCCGCATTGAACCGAATAACCCGTGGCGGCGGTCTCTGATTGAAGTCGAGAAATCGGCCGCCCGGGCCGCGGAGATTGCCAACGACCTCGGCATGTTCAGCCGTCAGGAAAAGGAGCCCCGGGGACAGGCTGCCGGCAACCTCAACCTTCTCACCCAACGTGCCGTCGAGTTGTTCCAGCACGAAGCCTCGACCGGGGCGGTGCAATGGAGTTTGCTGCTCGAACCGCGGCCCTTCACCGCCCGCTTTGATGAAGCCAAATTGCAACAGGCCCTCATGCGCATCCTGGAAAACGCGGTCCAGGCAATGGGGAGTGCGGGCAGGATTACTGTCCAGACCCGCAACATCGAACTGGCCGAACCGTCGCAGGATCAAAACGTCCACCTCGCTGCCGGCGCTTACGTTTCGGTCGAGATTACCGATGACGGCGAGGGGATCCCGGCGGAAGTTTTGCCCCGGATTTTTGAACCGTTTTTCACTACCAAAGGGAAAGCCCATCGAGGCCTGGGGCTGGCCTGGGTTTACGGCGTTGTGACGAACCACGGTGGCGGCGTCGCTGTCTCAAGCCAGCCCGGCACCGGCACTTCGGTCCGGGTTTACCTGCCCGCCGAACGGCACGTTCTCAAAGAAAACGGAACCGGCGCCATCGACCTGCGCGGCACTGAAACAATCCTGATGGTGGACGACGAAGACCTGCTGCTGACCATGGGCCGCACCATTCTCTCGGCTTATGGCTACACGGTCCTGACCGCCAGCAGCGGAAAACAGGCTATGGAGACTCTTGCTGCCCAACATTCCGTGGACCTGGTTATTACCGACCTGGTCATGCCCGCCATGAGCGGCCGCGAACTGGTCGAGCATATTCACCAGGCCTCCCCCGGCACCCGAATCCTCTGCACCAGCGGCTATGTCTGGCCCGCGGGCCACCACACCGAATCGGATTACCTTCAAAAGCCTTTCACGAGCCAGGAACTCCTGCTCAAGGTTAAACAAGCGCTGGCCCGGTAAACAGCCCTCTTTTGCCGCCGGGTTCGCCGGCTCGATTGCGAATTGGAGAGTGCGGTTTGTCCAAAGATTGCCTAAAGGGGAAGCCTCGGGATAATCGGGCCTAACCCTGAACCGCGGGACAGGGGCGAATCAAACGAACCTGAATCATCACCATAAGTTTTACAAAACATAAGTTGACTGATTGACTCATCTCTCGTAGTTATCACGCTTATGCAAATCGAGAGTCTCAAAGTGTTCTGCGACCTGGCGGAGACCGAAAGCTTTACCCGGGCGGCGCAGATCAACAAAGTGACTCAATCGGCGGTGAGCCAGCAAATCAGCGCCCTGGAAAAGCTGTTTAAGTCGCTGCTCATCGAACGCAGCAAGAAGCGCTTTCGGCTTACCCGCGAGGGGCAGGTGCTCTACGAATACAGCAAAGAGGTGGTCCATACCTTTGACGCCCTCAACCACAAGCTTCAGCAAATCAAGGAGCTGATTTCCGGGACAATTCGGGTGGCGACGATATACAGCGTTGGGTTGCACGACCTGCCGCCGTACGTAAAAAAGTTTTTGAAAAACTACCCCACGGTCAATGTGCACGTGGAGTATCGGCGCGCCAACCAGGTGTATGAGGACGTGATTGGGAACGTTGTCGATTTGGGGTTGGTGGCTTACCCGGCCCGGGACGCGAAACTGGAAATCGTGCCGCTGCGAAAAGATCCCCTGGTGCTCATCTGCCACCCAAAGCATTCGCTCGCAAAATCCAGGAGTGTGCGCTTAAAGGAGCTCTCGGGGCAAAAGTTCATCGGATTCGAGCCGGACATTCCCACTCGAAAAGCGCTGGACCGTATTTTAAAGGACCATTCGGTCCAGGTGCAGCATGTGATGGAATTCGACAATATCGAGACGGTCAAGCGCGCGGTGGAAATCGACGCGGGGGTTGCCATCGTGCCGAAGGGCACCGTGCTCCAGGAGATCGCCAAACAGACGCTTGCGCACGTGAGCCTGGAGGACGGCGAGTTCTACCGCCCGCTGGCCGCCATCTACAAGAAAAACAAGGTCCTTTCTCCTGCCATGAAAGAGTTTCTGGCGGCTCTCAAGGAAGAAAAAACCGACTAGCGCGGCAGGGCCCGCGTTCAGCCGGCGCGGGTCACTTCAGGTTCGCGGGATTAAGCCCTTTCAAGTCTTTGGTGACGAAAAGCCCGTTCTTGCGAATGAGTTCGCCGTCGAACCAAATCTCGCCGCCGCCCCATTCAGGCCGCTGAATCAGCACCATGTCCCAATGGACCGCTGAACGGTTTCCGTTGTCGCAATCCTTGTAAGCCTGCCCCGGGGTAAGGTGGAGCGAGCCGGCGATCTTTTCGTCGAAAAGAATGTCGCACATTGGATTGAGAATGAATGGATTAAAGCCGAGTGAAAATTCGCCGGTGTAGCGTGCGCCCGGGTCGGTGTCGAGAATCTCGTTGAGGCGTTTGGTGTTGTTGGACGTGGCGCCGACGACCTTGCCGTTTTTGAATTCGAGGGCGACGTTTTCGAACTTGGTCCCCGAATACAATGTGGGAGTGTTGAATCGAATAGTCCCGTTGATCGAATTCCGCACCGGGCAGGAGAAAACCTCGCCGTCGGGAATATTACGATCTCCTTTGCACATTTTTGCTCCGATCCCTTTGATGCTAAAGGAAAGGTCCGTGCCGGGGCCTTTGATTTGAACACGGTCCGCCTTGGTCATTCGTTTGTGGAGCGGGGCCATTGCCCTGGCCATTCGGCGATAGTCCATGGTGCAGACATCGAAGTAAAGATTCTCGAATGCTTCGGTGCTCATGCCGGCGCCCTGGGCCATGCTGGGGGTAGGCCAGCGCAGGACGCACCAGCGGGTTTTGTTTACCCGTTGGTTGAGCACGGGCCGGTTGATGCGCGAATAGAGCCCCATCCGGTCCGAGGGCACGTCTGCGTTCTCGTTGGCATTGGCGCTGCCTCGGATGGCTATGTACGCCTGCATTTTTCGCATCCGGGCAAGTTCGATGTCTCGGACCAGGGTTGCATGCTCGGCTGTAGTCTCGCGCAACATTTCCCGCGTAAGCCTTGTGTGGCGCGCCTCGACCAGGGGCACGGCCCCAACGCGGCGAGCAGCCCGGATCAGTTCGATGGAGAAGTCGTCCGGCACATCGATCATGTCCAGTAACACCCGATCTCCCTTCTTGAGGGCTGTGGAATATTCGACCAACAACCGCGCCAGCTTGGTGTAACGGGGATCTGTCATAGCTCTTGGAGTGGAACTTAGTTTAATTGATTTTTTTGTCGAGGTTGGATGCTGTGGCATGTTTCTGTCCGACGCGCTCTTCTTTGCGCCAGGCCCGCTCACGCCGGTTGATTTCGGCGCGCAATAGATCCTCGGCGGACCATCCGCGTTTTTGCGCCACGACGACCAACTCGAAAATCCGCTTGCCGATTTCGCCTCGAGCCACGGCAGTCGATTCGGGCGCCTGCGTTAACTCCGCCTTCCGTGCTTTCTTTATGAGTTTCTCGGCTTTCATGAGGGACGGCAGACGCTTCGGAATCCCGTCCAACACCGACCCCCGGGCATGCCGTGTTCCGTGCTTTTCGGCCCGTTTGATTTTCTCCCAGTTCGCCCAGACCTGGTCCACATCCTTGACGCGCACATTGCCGAAAACATGGGGATGCCTGCGAATGAGCTTGTCGCAGATCCGCCGGGCGACTTTCTCGAGGTCGAATGCATGACGTTCTTTGGCAAGTTGGCAGTGAAACACCACCTGCAGAAGCAAGTCGCCCAGTTCCTCTTCGAGTTCCTGGTCGTCCGCGGATTCGATCGCGTCCATCAGCTCGTACGCTTCTTCGACCGCATGCCACCGAAGTGAACGGTGGTTTTGCTCCCGGTCCCACGGGCAGCCATTCGGACCCCGCAGGCGCGCCATGATTCCGACCAGGTCGTTTATCGCCGATTGTTTCTTCATAGTCCGGGGTTCAGCTAGAGAATGACCAGGTCGTCACGATGCACAATCTCGACGCGTTTCAGAGTTCCCCCTCGGATTTCACCCGAGCTGAATCCCGGGATCCCGCGGGCGAACTCGGTTCCATCGAGATCGCATATCCTGACCACTTCGCCGGCCTCGAAGTCTCCCTCGCACCGGGCCACGCCGGGCGGCAGCAAACTTTTGCCGTTTTCACGCAAGGCTTTGCGGGCGCCGCCATCGACAACCAACGTTCCTTTGGGGTGATGAAAGAAAGCGATCCAACGTTTCCGGCTCTGCAGCCGGTTGGTTTGCGGCACAAAAAGAGTGCCTTCCTCCTGTCCGGCCAAAACACGGGCCAGCACCTGTTTCTTTTTGCCCGAAGCGATGACGAGGGGAATGCCTGAACGCACAACAATTTTGGCCGCCTGGATTTTTGAAGCCATGCCCCCAACCGCAGTTTCGCTGTTGGTGCCTCCCGCGATCTTTTCCAACGCGAGGTCTATCCGGTCGACCAACGGGACGATCCGGGAATCTGTTCTGCCGAAGTTGTTCAGCAAACCCTCCACCGTGGTCAGGATTATCAGCAGGTCGGCCGGCAGGAGCGAAGCCACCAGGGCCGAGAGCTTGTCGTTGTCGCCAAACTTGAGTTCAGTGGATGAAACGACGTCATTCTCGTTAATGATGGGGATGACGCCACGCTTCAGGAGGGTGACCAATGTATTCCGGGCGTTGAGATGGCGTTCATGATGCTCCAAATCATCATGGGTCAGGAGGATCTGGGCAACGGTCAGCCCAAACGCTGCAAACAGCTTTTCATAAGTTGCCATTAGCCTGGACTGTCCGACCGCCGCGCAGGCCTGCAATTCAGCCAGGTCGGTTGGACGTTTGGCATGGCCCAGCACGCCCATGCCGGCGCCTACCGCGCCCGAGGACACGATGACCATTTCCTTTCCTGCTTTCCGTTGCTCGGCGATTTGTGCGGCCAACTGTTGCATCTGGGCAAGGTCCGGCTGTTTCCGGCTGTCGGTCAGGACACCGGTGCCGACTTTGACGATGATGCGAGTGGCGTCTTTGAGTAACTTCGAACGCACACGGGTTGGTAGCAAACTGCCGGGAACGTGTCGAGCGGGTTGTCCCCCGAGAAAGGTCCAACCAATCGACTTGCAACAGCACCGCATTGCTGCAGTGTTGGTCATGCTCGAACTCGAAGAAGCTCTTGAGCGGATCCTCCGGGGTGTCCAGGCCGCAACTCCGGAGCAAGTCGCCGTTTCGAACGCACACGGGCGGATTCTCGCCGAAACATTGAGCTCACCGATCGATTTGCCCCCGTTCGATAATTCAGCCATGGATGGCTACGCGATAAGGTCAGATGATGTGCCAAATGCTACCACGGACAAACCGGTTCGGTTGCGAGTCCTTGGAACTGTGGCCGCAGGCAATGTATACGGCGGCGAGGTAACCCCAGGCACGTGCGTCCGAATCTTTACCGGATCACCGCTGCCTGCCGGCGCGGATTGCGTGGTCATGCAAGAGGATACGGCCCCGGATGAACAGGAACCGGGGAGTGTGAAGATTCTGGAGGTGGGCCGTCCGTGGGAAAACGTGCGGTTGAAAGGCGAGGACGTCCGTGCCGGAGAAGCAATCATCCCTGCAGGCTGCGCGCTCCGGGCTGGGCACCTATGCCTGCTTTCCGCAGTAGGCATCTCCGCCGTGAACGTTGGCCGCCGTCCAAGGGTCGCGTTGGTGGCGACAGGGACTGAATTGCGGGAGCCTGGAGAGCCTTTAAAACCCGGAGAAATATACGAGAGCAACCGGGTTGGACTCTCTGTATTGATCCGCTCGGCGGGCGGAGAGCCCGCCTTATTCCCGATCGTCCACGATGATGCCGGAGCCACTCGCCAGGCTTTGTCGGAGGCTGTTTCCACATCGGATATCGTCGTCAGCGTCGGCGGCGCTTCGGTGGGTCAGTTTGACCTGGTAAAGCCCGCAGTATCGGATTTGGGCGGGCAAATCGAGTTCTGGCGTGTCGCGATTAGGCCTGGGCGTCCGTTCGTATTCGGCCGGCTAAACCAGAAGCTGTTTTTCGGCCTCCCCGGCAACCCGGTTTCAGCAATGGTAACCTTTTTGGTTCTGGTCCGACCGGCCTTGAGGAAATGGCAAGGCGCGTCCGACACTGGGTTGGAGGAAGTCCCCGGGACTTTAGGCGAGGATCTTCATAACCCGGGAGCGCGGCGGCAATTCGCCAGGGTAAAAATGGACGCAAACGGCCTTGTGAGAACGGCCGGAGCGCAAGGGTCGCACGTGCTGAAGTCGTTCGCGGAAGCCCGTGGCTTGGTGGACATCCCGGCGGGATCGGTTCTGAAGTCGGGCACACCGGTGAAGGTGAAATTATGGGCATGACCGCTAGAGCTGAATGCGGCTCGTCGGTCCGAGGTTTACATCAGGTTTGAATCAAAACTTGCGCCGCGGAAACTCCATGTTTGGAGGAGTTGGGGGTGTGTACTTAGGAAGCTCGAGCCTGGGCGGCGTGTATAGCGGATTCCACTGATTCAAAATGGTCGCATTGATATCGGGAATAACCGTCGTGTTGGGCAGCGTGCTTAGCTGGCCGGCTGTGGTGTCCGTAAACTCGTGACGCCTCGTTGACTTTAAGGAATCAATCGTTGGGACAGAAGGGATCTCTTTGGAAGTGTTGTCATTCGGCAACAAAGACCGGAGCCCGGGATCGATCCCGGAAAACGAGGGGCCATCCATGGCCTTTTTGAACTGTTCCAGGAACGAGTCAACCGATGTTTTTGTTCCCGACCCGGTCGTGGTCTTTGTGTTCGGTTCGAGGCCGAAAAAGTTGTCAAAGCTGCTGCGGCCGCGCGAGCGGCCGAAAACACTGGTGGGATCCTGGCTCAAGTTGTTTCGGAGCGTTTCAGCTTTGTCTCGAATCCCGGCGGGCAATTTGGAATCGTCCCCAAAAGTGGCGAGATCGTCTTCAAGTCGAGAACCAGACTGGGTGCCCTGGTCGGAGGCTTTTTTTTGGGGTTTTGCGTTGGAATTTTGCGCTTGGGACGAATGATTCAGAGCATCGTAAAATTGTTGGAGCGATGAACCTTTCGAATCGGAACCATCCTCACGGAACTTTGAGATCGCATCCAGTTCCATGCTGCTTAGACCTGTTCCCAATTCTTCTGGCGATAAATTCCAGTTGTTCTTGCGGTCGATCAGTTCCTTGATGGTCTTGTTGGGGAGCGCCCTGGGCGCGTTATAGGGCATATTGAAGCGGCTTTCGAAAAGCTTGCCCTTGGAAAACGAATTGATCTCGCGCAACTGGTCGTCCAACTCTTTCAATCCGTCCTTCTTGATGGTCAGTTGATTGAGGTTGGTAAGAATTTCGGCCGTATTGGTCTCGGAGAGTTCCAGGGCCCGGCGCGGCTGTTGAGAACCCTGCGCGCAGGCGCGCGGCACCGGCGCCCAGGCAAGCGCAAGGGAAAAAAGCACGACCCCACATTTGGAGATGGAAAACCCAAGACTCATTTCCAACTGTCAGACTAAGCCAGGGGCGAGTCGACGTAAAGGTAAAACTATTCACACGATGCTCTGAAAAACGTGTTTATTAGCCGCTAGAGCGCTCGTTTTCTGGGCTGTTTGCCATAGGGCTTGGTCAAGAAGGGCTGGTCGTTTGATATTTCATTTGCGGCAGGCGTCAGCTGGCATTAAAGCTCAAGTAGATGCGCCATACGAAATTGCGTTGGCAAACGGCCGCTATTCTGCTCGCGATGGGCACGGCCTATTCCCTGTGCCCGGGCGCCGATTGGCCCATGTTCCGAGGACGCCCGGATCTCACAGGGATAACTTCGGAGATTTTACCCGAGAAACTGTCGCTGTTATGGGAGTTTAAGGCCGGAGGTCCGGTAAAGTCTTCGGCGGCTGTTTCGAGCGGAAAGGCGTTTGTTGGTTCAAATGACAGTACCCTCTACTGCTTGAACCTGAAGAATGGCAACAAAGAATGGGCGTTTAAAACCGGCGCGGAAATCGAGTCTTCCCCCCTCGTACTGGGCGCCAACGTTTTGGTCGGATCCACCGACGGTTTCCTCTATGCCGTCGATAAAACCAAAGGCTCGATTGTTTGGAAATACGAAACAGGAGACAAGATCCTGGGCTCCCCGAATATGGCAAGGGTCGGCGGTAAAGACGCTGTTTTGGTTGGAAGTTACGATTTCAAGCTGCATTGCGTGGACGCCGCTTCTGGCAAGAGCAACTGGGTGTATGAAACAGGCAATTACATCAACGGTTCTCCTGCGATCGCCGACGCTCGGACCGTGTTTGGGGGTTGCGACGGATTACTCCACGTGATCGAACTGAAAGACGGCAAGCAGCTCAAGGAAATCGAAGCCGGGGCGTATGTCGCGGCGTCGGTGGCGCTGGCCGGGGGCCATGCCTTCTTTGGCCAGTACGAAAGCCAGTTTCTGTGCGTCGACCTGGCAGAAGGGAAGAAATCGTGGGTGTTTCAGGATCGTAATTTTCCTTATTTCTCCTCCCCGGCTGTGAGTGCCGATCGAGTGGTATTTGGCGGTCGTGACAAGCTGGTACATTGTGTGGACCGGCAAGCCGGAACGCAGTTGTGGTCGTTTCCGACACGGGGCAAGGTCGACAGTTCACCCGTGATTTGCGGGGACAAAGTTGTCGTGGGCTCGGATGATGGACATTTGTATATGCTCCGAATGGACAAAGGGACCGAGGTTTGGTCATACGACCTTGGCCAACCGATTGAAAGCTCGCCTGCGGTTGCCGATCAAAAGGTGATCCTCGGTTGCGATGACGGTCGGGTCTATTGTTTCGGAGCAAAGTGAGCCACGTTTCGGCTGATTGCGAAGGCATCACAACGGCCGATACTCCCACGGCTTATCGCGGGAATCTAAACGTGAATATTGTACAACTCACGCCTGGAGCGGGCGCGATGTATTGTGGAAATTGTCTCCGCGATAACGCGCTCGTTCGCGCTTTGCGGGGCCTCGGGCACCAGGTTCTGATGGTTCCCCTCTATTTGCCTTTGACCCTGGACGAAGCGGACCAAAGCGCGGGAACCCCGGTTTTCTTTGGCGGGATAAACGTTTACCTCGAGCAGAAATCATCTTTTTTCCGGCGCGCACCCGGCTGGCTGCACAGATTGTTGGATAGCCGGCCATTGCTGAAGTGGGCGGCCTCGCGCAGCGGCAGCACCCAGGTCGAAAGCCTGGGCGACGTTACCCTCTCGATGCTCAACGGCGAGTCGGGACATCAAGCTCGTGAATTGGACCAGCTTATCGAATGGCTCGGCCAACATGAGAAACCGGATGTCTTCTTCCTCTCAAACGCCCTTTTGATCGGGATGGCCCGCCGATTGAAGAGCGACCTGGGCCGGCCGGTCGTGTGCATGTTGCAGGGAGAGGATTACTTCCTGGACAGCCTCAGCGAACCCTACCGGAAGCAATGCTGGGACACGCTTGCTTCGCGAGCCAAGGATGCCGACCTGTTCCTTGCTCCAAGTCATTATTTTGGGGATTTGATGCGGAAGCGGCTGAGTCTGCCGCCTGAGCGCGTCAAGATCGTGTATAACGGCATCAACCTGGACGGGTATCCGACCCAACCGGCAAAGCGCGAGCAACACCCGCCGGTGATTGGCTACCTGGCGCGGATGTGCAAGGAAAAAGGGCTCGACCTCCTCATCGATGCCTTCACCATCCTCCACAAGAGAGGCCGTTTGCCAGGGTTGCGACTCCGTGCCGCCGGAAGTCTCGGGCCATCCGATCAGGGCTTCGTTGAGTCGCTGCGCGGCAAATTGAGAGCCGCGGGGCTGAGCGAGTTTGCCGAGTTTTATCCGAATATTGATCGAGACGCGAAGGTAGCCTTTCTGCAGGGGCTCTCCGTTTTCTCAGTCCCGGCCCGGTATAGCGAAGCGTTCGGATTATACGTTCTTGAAGCGCTGGCGGCGGGCGTGCCGGTGGTGCAGCCGCGCGCGGCAGCTTTTCCTGAATTGATTGAACTGGCAGGTGGCGGTGTGCTCTTTCCTGCGGAAAATCCTGGCGCGCTCGCCGATGCCTTGGAACCGCTGCTTCTGGACGGTAAATTGGCGCAGGCCATGGGAGAAACAGGCCGGCTTTTCGTCCGTGAACACTTCAGTGCCGAGTCCATGGCTCAGAATTTACTGGAAGCGTTAAAGGAGGCCGACTCGTGCCTGGTGGGCTGAAGGAACAAAGGCAGATCCAGTGCGGCCATCAAAACAGGTTGCTGTCGCAGGGCGGTTGACCTATTTTTCACCCGTCCAGCGCGCGAGTAGCTCAATTGGATAGAGCGTCGGCCTCCGGAGCCGAAGGTTGTGGGTTCGACCCCCGCCTCGCGTACCAGGTCAGTTGCGTGCTGGACCATTGGGGAACGGAGACATTCCATTTTCCTTTTGGAGTTTTGGGAATAAAATTTGCACATCCATGAACGACATCGATACCGAGACACTTAAAGGCATTGCCAACCAGCTGCGGATTCATTCGATCGAGGCCACCACAGCTGCAGGCAGCGGTCACCCTACCTCGTGCTGCTCTGCCGCTGACCTGGTCGCGGCGCTGTTTTTTGGCCACATGCGCTACGATCCGCGCAACCCCCACTACTACAACAATGACCGGTTCATTCTCTCGAAGGGGCACGCGGCGCCACTCCTTTATGCGGCCTGGGCCGAGACCGGTTTGTTTCCCGTGGGCGACCTGCTCAAATTGCGCCAACTCGGGAGCGATCTTGAAGGCCACCCTACTCCGCGCCTGTCCTTCGCGGATGTAGCAACCGGTTCACTGGGCCAGGGGCTGAGCGTCGGCGTCGGGATGGCTCTTTGCGCGCGCCTGGATAAATTGGACTATCGCACTTATGTGCTGCTTGGTGACGGGGAATGCTCGGAAGGCTCCGTTTGGGAAGCGGCGGCGCTCGCCGGTCATTACCAACTGAACAATCTCATTGCGCTGGTCGATATTAATCGGCTCGGCCAGAGCGAGCCTGCCCCGCTCGGACACAACCTGGATGCTTTCAAGCGCCGATTCGAGGCCTTTGGCTGGCGAACGGAGGAGATTGATGGTCATGACGTCGAGGAAATCGTCGAGGTGTTGGCTGCCGTAGGGTTAGGAAGCCAGCCGCTCGTGATCCTGGCCAGGACTCTCAAAGGCGCCGGGATCTCATTCATTCAAGACAAAGAGAATTGGCATGGTAAACCGCTCTCCAAGGAGGAGGCGGAGCGTGCGATTGCTGAGCTGCGGCCGAGCGCCAAGTCCGGCATCGGCCAGCCAATTCCGGCGCCGACTCAGCTTCCCGCACCCAAAAATGACGCTCCTGCGGCATATCCTGCGCTGAACTATAAACCCGGCGAAAAGGTGGCCACCCGGGAGGCCTTCGGCAATGCCCTCGCTCGAATCGGTGAGGCTGATCTGCGCGTAGTGGCCATGGACGGCGACACGAAGAACTCGACCTACTCGGACAAATTCCTGAAGAAGTTTCCTGATCGGTTCACCGAGTGTTTCATTGCCGAACAGGATATGGTGGGCGTCGCCACCGGCTTCGCCGCGCGCGGCAAAGTTCCGTTTGCATCGACGTTCGCCACATTTTTCACCCGCGCCTTTGACCAGGTTCGGGTTGCAGGGATTTCTATGGCAAACGTGAAGCTGTGCGGGTCTCACGTTGGGGTGAGCATCGGGGAAGACGGGCCCTCGCAGATGGGATTGGAGGACCTGGCGATGATGCGCGCGGTTGCCGGCAGCACGGTGCTCTATCCGTGCGACGCTGTGAGCACAGAAAAATTGATGGACCAAATGGCGTCGCACAAAGGCATCTGCTTCTTGCGCACGTCGCGCCCAAAAACGGAGGTCATTTACGGCAATGACGAGCCGTTTCCGATTGGCGGCGCTAAAATCTTGCGGCAGGCCCAAGGCGATAAAGTGACCATTGTCGCCGCCGGAGTGACACTGTATGAATCGCTCAAGGCCGCCGATGCGCTCAAGAATGAAGGGATCACTGTTACCGTCATTGACTGTTACAGTGTCAAGCCTCTGGCCCGGGACATCATTCTCGGCGCAGCCCAGAAGACCAATAACCTGGTTGTGACCGTGGAAGACCACTATGCCGAGGGCGGCATTGGCGACGCCGTTGCCGGTGAGTTGAGCGCTTCAGGAGTGAAGGTGCATAAGCTGGCGGTTCGTGAATTGCCTCACTCGGGCAAGCCCGAAGAATTGTTGGCCAAGTACGGCATTGATTCGCAGGCAATCGTCCGCGCCGTGAAGGCCTTGAGTTAAGCGCTCGGTGCCGGCTCAACTGTGTCGAAAGGTAATACGGGCCTTGCCAAGGTCGTAAGGGGACATCTCGACGTTTACCTTGTCGCCAACGCTAATCCTGATGAAGTTTTTCCGCATCTTACCCGAGATGTGGGCCAAAACCTCGTGGCCGTTCGGCAAGGCGACCCGGAACATCGTTCCGGGCAGGACCTGCGTTACGGATCCAACCAGTTCAATTGGCTCTTCCTTCGTCAATTGTAACTACGCGTTCAGTATTCCGGGGAGCGTCGGGCCTGGCCCGGCAATGAGCGAAAAATTGCCGCCGAAGCCGGGAAAATCAAGTCGTTTTGGGCCGGGCGCCGCGGCGTCACTTGCTTTGAGCTCGCCGGCTCGGTACGCTTGGAGCAATGCGGTTGCTGGACCGTTACCTGTTGCGCGAGTTGCTGGTTCCGCTGGTGTATTGCCTGAGCGGATTTCTGGTTCTGTGGGTCACGTCGGACCTGATTACGGAGTTGAACGGTTTGCAGGAACGGAAGCTGCACGCGATCGATATCGCCCGGTATTACGCGGTCCGACTGCCCGAGTTTGTCGTTTTCGTACTGCCAATTGCGCTGTTGCTGGCCTTGCTTTACACCCTGACCAATCATTCAAGGCACAATGAGATCACCGCGATCCGGGCGGCGGGCGTGAGTTTGTGGCGTCTCTGCCTGCCCTATTTCGGAGTGGGGTTTATTGCAAGTCTCGCCGTATTTGCCCTCAACGAGTACTTCGTTCCGCGGGGCACGGAGGCCGCCGAACAGATCCGCAATGGGAATCAGCCTGCGCAACCTGGAACCAGTGGCCACGATAGAGTCTACAATCTTGGCATCAACAACTCCCGAGATGGACGCGACTGGGTCATCGGCGTCTATGACTTGCGCACTGGCCAGATGACCGCTCCGATTGTTGTTTCACGCTTGGGAGACGGGTCACGAATTGAATTGCGGGCCTCCCGGGCCGAGCGCCAAAAAAGCACGTGGTGTTTCTATGACGTTTCCGAATTCAAACGGCCTGCCACCCCGGATGCTCTTCCGGTCCTGGTCCTGAAAACCAACGTCCTTGCCAAGCCCGAATTTTCGGAAACCCCGGAACAGATTCGGAGCGAAGTTCAGCTCGCGAGCGGGAACAGCCTGGTAAAGGCGAAACGCGCCGACATTCCTATTTCTGTAATCCTCAATTATTTGCGGTTGCACCCTTACCCTGCCCAGGGGCCGGCTCTATACACAAAACTGGCGGGGCGCCTGGCGACGCCCTGGACTTGTATGGTCGTTGTGCTAATCGCGATTCCGTTCGGAGCCGCCTCAGGGCGCAGGAATGTTTTTGTCGGTGTGGCAGGCAGCATTGTTATTTGCTTTGCGTATTTCGTCCTGCAACAGATCAGTCTGGCCGCCGGCGCCGGCGGCCGGTTGCCGCCCTGGCTTGCCGGTTGGCTGCCCAATATGGCTTTCGGAGCCGCAGGCCTGGTTTTGACCGCGCGCGTCAGATGAAACGACGAAGTCAGTACCTGTCGGCGCCGTGCGGGACGCTGTTTCCGGGTTAACCTTTTTAGCGTGGACGAGCTTACAGAATTGAAAGCCCGGTACGACCGCCTGAGTTTGCTGCACCAGGTCGGAAACGTGATCCATTCGACTCTCGATGCCCAGGAAGCGCTGAGGTTGATCATTAGCGAAGCGGTCCGGGTCATGCGTGCTTCGAGCGGCTCAGTGGTTCTTATAAACCCGACCAACGGATTTCTGGAAATTCACGCCTCATACGGCTTGCCCGAACGAGCGGCCGATTTGAAGCTCCGCGTAGGCGAGGGCATCACCGGATGGGTTGCGCGGACGGGCAAACCCGCGCGTGTGGGGGAAGTTGGCAAAGACCCGCGTTACATCATGTTGCGGCCGGAGGTTCGCGCTGAGTTAGCCGTTCCGTTAGAGGTCAACGGCGAATTGAGAGGCGTTTTGAACGTCGACTCCGAGCAGGCTGAAGCCTTTAGCAGTGAGGACCAGGAGCTGCTGGAAGCGCTTGCCCAACAAGCGGCGCGGGTGATTCACAACACCTGGCTGTACGAGCAACTGCGGCTCAAAGCTCGTCTGTTCGAATCATTGGCCAGCGTGAGCCAAACCATCAACTCGACTATTAGCCTGGACGACGCTCTGAACGTCATTACGCGCGAAGCATGCCTGCTGATGCGCGGCCGAATGTGTTCTCTGATGCTGCTGGACGAAACCCGGCACTGGCTTGATTTAAGAGCCAGTCACGGCGCGGGGGACGCTTACGTGCGCAAGCCGCGGGTCAGCGTCGAAGATGGGCTGCTGGGAGTGGTTATTCGGCGGAAAAAGCCGCTTCAGGTGACGAACGTCCAAACATCGACCCGCTACCAGAACATCGAGGTCGCCCAACGCGAGGGGTTGGTTGCCCTCTTAAGCGTGCCTTTGCTTTTTACCGGCCAGGCCATCGGCACCTTGAACGTCTACACCGGCCAGCCTTACAGTTTTTCGAACGAGGAAATCCGAATTCTTTCCGCGCTGGCGGAACTCTCGGCAATCGCCATTGAGAAAGCGCGACTCTATGAACGGCTGGTCGACGTGGAAGACCAGATGCGCCAGAATGAAAAGCTCTCCGCTTTGGGCCTGCTCGCAGCCGAAGTGGCTCACGAGATCCGGAATCCCCTCACGGTGATGAAAATGCTCTATCATTCACTGGATCTGCGGTTTCCGGAAAATGATCCGAGGGCCAAAGACGCCGGCATTATTGGCCAGAAGATTGACCACTTGAATAAAATCGTCGAGCAGATCCTTGATTTTGCCCGAACGACCGAACCGCAGTTTGCGCCCGTAAACCTTAACGAAATCATTGAAGAGCTTTGCCTCCTGGTTCGCCACAAGCTCAAGCACCAGAACATTCGGCTCGTGCGCAATCTGCGCGCGGACCTGGCTCCGGTCATGGGTGAGGCTGGGCAGCTCGAACAGGCGTTCCTCAACCTGATCCTGAACGCGGCCGAAGCCATGCCGGATGGGGGTACACTCACGATCACATCCCGGCTTGCAGCCTCGGATCCAGGCCGGGGAGGACCGAACGGGCACGCAGTTGTGGAGTTCGCCGACACCGGGCATGGAATGAGCGCCGAGCAGCGCCGCCGCGCATTTTCATCCGTCCTGAGCACGACCAAAGTCAAAGGCACCGGCCTGGGATTGGCGATTGTGGGCAGAGTTGTGGAAACGCACCGGGGCGAAATCAAGATTAAGTCGCGAGTTGGGCATGGTACGACCATCGGCATTTCCTTGCCCTTGGATCGGCCGGCGGAAGAGAATCCAGCGAGGAGGGCCGGGGTGGACTGGAAGAAGACCAGCAGCTGAACTTGCGCGGCGGCTATTTGCCTTGCAAGGCGGCGATGCCGAAATCGCGGTTGAGCTTCGCGATAAAACTCAGGCTGATTTCCTTCGGACAAACCGCCTCACACGAGCCTGTCACCGTGCAATTGCCGAAGCCTTCGGCGTCCATTTGTTCAACCATTCGCAAGGCTCGTTGATCTTTTTCCGCTTTCCCCTGGGGCAGGAGATTGAGATGGGAAGCCTTGGCTGCGACGAACAGCATTGCCGAAGCGTTTTTGCAGGCGGCGACGCATGCGCCGCACCCAATACACGCCGCGGCGTCCATCGATTTGTCGGCGACGGTCTTTGCAACCGGAATGCAATTCCCGTCGGGAGTCCCGCCGGTATTGACGGAAACAAAACCTCCCGCCTGAACGATCCGATCGAAAGCGCTGCGGTTCGTGACCAGGTCCTTCAGTACGGGGAACGCCTTGGCGCGCCACGGCTCGATTGTGATCGTATCCCCGTCCTTGAAGTGGCGCATGTGTAGCTGGCAGGTGGCCGTACCGCGGTGGCCGCCGTGGGGAATGCCATTGATGACCAGCGAGCACATTCCGCAAATGCCCTCACGGCAATCGGAATCGAACGCAATCGGTTCCTGGCCCCGTTCGAGGATTCCCTCGTTGACGACGTCGAGCATCTCCAGAAACGACATGTCCTCCAGCACCCCGCGGGCCTCGTAGGTTTCGAAGTGGCCCGGTGCCTCCGCGTTTTTCTGCCGCCAAACTCGTAAAGTCAGATTCATGGCTATTTGTAGCTTCGCGTGCTCATGTGCACTTCCTCGTACACCAGCGGCTCCTTGTGCAAAGAAGGCGCTTTGGCAGGCCCCTGGTATTCCCATGCCGCCACATAGGCGAAGTTTTCATCATCCCGCTTGGCTTCGCCGTCGGGGGTCTGGAATTCTTCACGGAAATGTCCGCCGCACGATTCGCTTCGGTGCAACGCGTCGATGCAAAGTAACTCCGCAAATTCCATGAAGTCGGCCACCCGGCCGGCATATTCCAAGGACTGGTTCAGTTCGCCGCCGCCGCCCGTGACGTTGACATTTTTCCAAAACTCATCGCGCAATTCCGGAATTCGTTTAAGCGCCTCTTTCAGGCCTGCTTCGTTCCTGGCCATGCCGCATTTTTCCCACAACAACTTGCCTAATTCCCGGTGCAACGACGTGGGCGTGCGTTTGCCCTTAATCGAAAGCAGTTTGTTCGTTAGCTGGCGCACATTTTCTTCGGCCCGTTTGAACTCCGCGTGCGAGGCCGCGACCTTAGCGGGCCTGGTTCCGGCAAAATAATTGCCAATCGTGTACGGCAGAACAAAGTAACCATCGGCCAGTCCCTGCATCAGCGCGCTGGCGCCCAATCGATTCGCGCCATGGTCGGAAAAATTGGCTTCACCAATCACGAACAAACCCGGAAGGGTACTCATCAGGTTGTAGTCAACCCACGACCCTCCCATTGTGTAGTGCACAGCCGGATAGATCCGCATCGGCACCTGGTAGGCGTTTTCGCCTGTGATCTTTTCGTACATGTCGAACAGGTTGCCGTACCGCTCCTGGACGACGTGAAGGCCAAGCCGGCGAATCGCATCGGCGAAATCCAGGTACACTCCGAGCCCTCCCGGGCCCACTCCGCGGCCTTCGTCACAAACCTCTTTTGCCGACCGGGATGAAATGTCGCGTGGAGCCAGGTTGCCGAAGCTGGGATATTTCCTTTCAAGAAAATAGTCACGGTCTGCCTCCGGGACGGAAGAAGCCGCCTTGGGGCAATCCTCCTTGCGTTTGGGGACCCAAACGCGGCCATCGTTGCGCAGCGACTCCGACATCAGTGTCAGCTTGGATTGGTGTTCTCCACTGACGGGAATGCATGTGGGGTGGATTTGCGTGTAACAGGGGTTCGCGAAAAACGCCCCCTTTTTGTAAGCCCGCCAGGTCGCCGTTACGTTGCACCCTTTCGCATTGGTCGACAGGAAGAAGACATTGCCGTAACCGCCCGTCGCCAGGACCACGGCATCCGCGGCATGCGAGCCGATTTCACCCGAGACCAGGTTTCGCGTCACGATACCTTTGGCCTGGCCGTCGATGACTACCAGGTCGAGCATTTCTGTTCGTGGGTGCATCTCCACGGTCCCCAGCCCGATTTGCCGGCAAAGTGCCTGGTATGCGCCGAGGAGCAATTGCTGGCCCGTCTGGCCCCGTGCGTAAAAAGTGCGCGAGACTTGCGCGCCCCCAAACGAGCGGTTGGCCAGAAGTCCGCCATATTCGCGCGCGAAAGGCACTCCCTGCGCCACGCACTGGTCGATGATATTGCCGCTCACCTGCGCCAAACGGTAAACATTGGCTTCGCGTGCCCTGAAATCGCCCCCTTTTATCGTGTCGTAAAACAAACGATAAATGCTGTCCCCGTCATTCTGATAATTCTTGGCCGCATTGATGCCCCCTTGCGCCGCAATGCTGTGCGCCCGCCGCGGGCTGTCCTGGAAACAGAAGCACTTGACCTTGTAACCCAGCTCCGCCAGCGAGGCCGCGGCCGAGGCTCCTGCCAGACCGCTCCCGACGACGATGATATCAAACTTACGTTTGTTTGCCGGGTTTACCAGTTTGAGGTCGAACCGGTGTTTGTCCCATTTGGCCGCCAACGGCCCTGAGGGGATTTTGCTATCCAGTGGCATATTACTTCAAAGCCTCCTTTCCGTAGCCGCACAGGATAGCGACCGGGATCGAGGTGTAGCCCAGGAAGATGAGCGTAGCCACGACGCGTGCTGCCTTGTCCAAAAACGGCCGGTAAATGTCGTTTTTCCAACCGAGGGATTGGAACATGCTGCTCAACCCATGGCTCAGGTGCAGGCACAACAGGGCCATTCCGAGAATATAGAACCCGGATACCCAGCCGTTGTTGAACCCAACGATCATCATCTTAAAAATGTCGTGACGCTTCTCCGGATCGATGAACCCGGTGAAATTCCGGCCCGTAAAGTTCAGCGACTCGGTCTGAACGGTGAAATGCAGAAGGTGGTAGATGATGAAAACCAGCACGATCAGCCCGCTCATCAGCATCGTACGCGAAGCGTAGCTCGAACCAATCGGAGTATACGTGGCATAAGCCACAGGCCGCGCTGCCCGATTTTCCAGCGAGAGCCTGGCGGCGCTCCAGATGTGCAACCCCACAATCCCCAACAGGGCGATTCGCGCCGGCCAGACCAGCTCATAATTGCTCTGCAGGAAATGGCCGTACCGGTTGATTGCCTCCGGCCCGAGAAACACCTGGAGATTTCCGACCAGGTGCCCGATCACGAACAAAAATAAAAGAAACCCCGTCACTGCCATCACGTACTTCTTGCCCAGTGACGAGTCGAATAAATGCGTAATTATCTTCATGAGACAAAGAACCGGTGCCCTGGGGAGCGGGCCGCCGGGCTGCGCAACGAAAGGAATCTACCGGTAGGACGGCGCAGGTCAAGAACCCAAACTCATATTAAGCGTGGCCTATAATAGAAGTAATCATATCTTATTCAGCTCCAGCAGAGTCCCGATCACGCCCGGAGCCGCCGACGCCGCTCCCCGTCTGAGCCAGAAAGCCGCCAACCCGGCAGCTTCCGCTCCGCGCACGTCCATATCCAGGCTGTCCCCGACGTGGGCTGTGTCTTCAGGAGCAGTTTTGAGCAGGGCGCAAGTCCTCTCAAAAAGCGTCCGCGCTGGTTTGCAGGCATTCTGCTCGCAGGAAACCGTAATGACATCGAAATAGGGTTCCAGGCCGAGTTTTCGAAGCAAAGGACGCAAACGGTCATCCCAGTTGGAAATGACTCCCAATTTCACTCCTTTCGACCTGAGGTGTTCCAGGATTGGCATGACGTCCTCGAAAACGTGCCACGCGTCGGGTTCGGAAAAGCGGTCATATAATTGTGGGAAAAATGATTTGCTGGGCGGGGGCTCGACAGAGCCGCAAAATGTTTCGTCCACAATGGCCGCCCATTCGGCCGGCGTATGACTGAAGCGGGTGGCTTGCTGCCAGGCCTTTTTGAAGTTTGCGTTCAACCATTCGGGGGAAAGACCCGGGTGCCCGTGCCTCGCGGCGACTTCGGCATAGAGGTGGCCCACTGAAGGCTGGCACTCTATCAGGGTGCCGCCTACGTCGAACGTTACGGCAGCAAGTGGACGCAAGCGGGGGCGCGGCACTTTTATTATTACCCCTGGCGGACGCTCCATTCGTTAAGGCTTCTTTCTCCTTCGCGTTGACCTGCCGTCAGGTGCAGGACCTCCATGGCTTCACCGACCAGGTAAAGGGAGCCGACGATGGCCACAAAACCGGCTTCCGACACTTTGGCCAAAGCATCGGGTAAGCCGGAACACTCCTCAACCCGGCTCTGTGGATTGGCCATGCGGCAAACCTCCGCAAGGCCGTGCGGTTCGGCACTGCGTTCGCTATGAACTGGCACCAGGAGGATATGGTCGGACAGCGGCGCGAGGATTCGGCACATGTGCTGCCAATCTTTATCCTGCAGGATTCCGAGGATAAGAAGAGGCCTCATTCCCGCGAAATAGCCCTTGAGGGCCGCGGCAAAGCTCTCGGCGCCGCCCATGTTATGGGCCGCGTCGAGGAGAATTTTTTGACCTGAAGCGCGAGTTACGACCTGCAAGCGTCCGGCCCACTGAACCCTGCTTAGCCCGATTTGAATTGTCTCGTCGTCGATGGGGATCTGCTGCTGGAGAACCCGGACCGTTGCGAGGGCGACGGCGGCGTTCATTTTTTGGTGATCGCCCAGAAGAGGCAGGTGGATGGCATCGAGCGGTGCCCGGCGGGCTTCTTCGGGGCGGACAATTGTCAGGGGCGACCGCACTTGAGCCGCGGTTTGGGTCAGGACGGCCAGTGCCTCGGGCGCTTCCGTCCCAGTCACCGAGGGCACCCCGGGTTTGATGATTCCGGCCTTTTCACCTGCAATGCTGGCGAGGGATTCGCCGAGGTATTTCTGGTGATCGTATTGTATGTTGGTGATGACGCTGGCGATGGGTTGGACGATGTTTGTTGCGTCGAGGCGACCGCCGAGACCGGTTTCCCAAATGACCAAATCGCAGTTTTGCGCCGCGAAATAGAGCAGGGCCATGACCGTGACCACTTCGAAGAAGGTAGGATGTTGATCATTGGAGAATTGACTCAGCAGAGGTTTGATAGCGGCAACGAGCCGGGCCACTTCATCTTCCGGGATGAACCTGCGATTGACCTGAATGCGTTCGCAAAAGGCGACCAGGTGTGGCGAAGTAAAAAGGCCGACCCTTAAGCCGGCATGGCGGTAAATGCTCTCGAGCATGGCGCAGGTGGAGCCTTTACCGTTTGTGCCGGCGACGTGAATGAAGCGGAGCTTTTTTTGCGGGTTGCCCGCGAGCTCGGCCAGCCGGAAGGTGTTTTGCAGGCCAAATTTCGCGCCGAACCAGCGCAACTCATAAAGGAAACGAACTGCATCCGAGTAAGACATGCCCTGTCAGGTTGAGGGGTGATAAAGAGTCGGGTTGCGAAGCGCGGCGCCGTGGCGGGGCCTCTAACGTCCGTGGCTATGCACGTGGGCCGCTGCGATGAAACCCTTGAATAGGGGGTGAGGTTGATGCGGTTTGCTATGGAATTCGGGATGAAACTGGCTGGCGATGAAGAACGGGTGATTGGCAAGTTCAATGACCTCGACCAGCTTTCCGTCCGGCGTAAATCCACTAAAAACAAAACCTGCTTTGGTGAATCCCTCGCGGTAAGCGTTATTGAACTCGTAACGGTGCCGGTGCCTTTCCTTAACGACGAAAGCTCCGTACAGGCGGGCGGCCCTGGTTCCGACGACGAGCTGACACGGTTGGGCTCCAAGGCGCATGGTTCCGCCTTTCCTGGTCACCTTGGTTTGCTCATCCAGCATCGCGATAACCGGGTCGGGTGTGTTGGGATCAAACTCGGTTGAGTGCGCCTTGGGGAGTTTCAGCACGTTCCGGGCGAACTCAATCGTCGCGATCTGCATCCCGAGGCACAGGCCCAGGTAAGGCAGATTATTTTCGCGCGCATATCGCGCCGCATGGATTTTTCCCTCGATGCCCCGCTCTCCAAAACCTCCCGGCACCAGCACCCCGCCCAAACCTTTCAAAAGCTTTTCCGGGCCTTCGCGCTCAATCTCCTCAGCGTCGACTTTCTGGATCTCGACGCCGCAATCGTTCGCGACGCCGCCATGTATGATCGCCTCGTAAACGGATTTGTAGGCGTCCTGCAATTCAATGTATTTGCCCACTACACCAATCCGCACCCGGCGCTGGGGAGCAATGATTTTGCGCAGGATTTCCTGCCAGTGTGCCATGTCCGGCGTGGGAGTATCCAGGTGCAATTGCCGGCAAACCAGGTCGTCGACTCGCTCCCGCTGCAACATGAGGGGCACTTCGTAGATGCTGTGGTCGACATCTTTTTCCTCGATCACAGCCTCGAAGGGGACGTTGCAGAACACGGAAATCTTTCGGCGCAGATCCTTGTCGAGCGGCTTTTCGCAGCGGCAAACCAGGATATGCGGGGCGATTCCGATTTCGCGCAGTTTAGCGACCGACTGTTGCGTGGGTTTGGTCTTAAGTTCTCCTGCCGCTTTGATGAAAGGCACGTAGGTGACATGAAGGAAAAGGGCGTTGTGGGATCCGACTTCCAACGCGAATTCACGAATTGCTTCCAGGAAGGGCAACCCCTCGATGTCCCCGGTCGTGCCGCCGATTTCAGTGATAATGACGTCGGCTTTGGTTGTCTCGGCCAGCTTATGGATCCGGTTTTGAATCTCGTTTGTCACGTGGGGAATCACCTGGACGGTTTTGCCCAAATACTTGCCCTCGCGCTCATTGTTGAGAACCGTTTGATAAACCTGGCCGCTGGTCAGGTTATTGAGCCGGGTCAGCTGGCAATTGGTAAAACGCTCGTAATGCCCCAAATCGAGGTCTGTTTCCGCTCCATCATCGAGCACGTAAACTTCCCCGTGCTGATAAGGATTCATCGTGCCCGGGTCCACGTTGAGATACGGATCAAACTTCTGCAGCACCACCTTGAGTCCGCGGTTTTCGAGCAACGTCCCGAGCGAGGCTGCGGTCAGCCCTTTCCCGAGCGAGGAAACAACGCCGCCAGTGACAAAGATGTATTTCATGTGGCTTTATTCAACAGTTGCTCGACGCGCGCGACGTCAGAGGGGACATCAACGCCCACGCTGTCATAGTCAACCCGGACCACCGCGATGGATATGCCGTTCTCGAGCGCGCGCAGTTGTTCGAGCTTTTCCGCTTGCTCGAGCGGTGACGCCGGGCTGCGCACCAAACGCAACAATGTTTCCCGGCGGTAACCATAAATGCCAAGGTGTTTCAAAAATGGAAACGCCGCCAACTGTTCGCTCACCGAACTACTGGCGGCATCGCGCAGATACGGAATTGTGCGCCGCGAAAAGTATAGAGCGTTGCCTATTCGGTTGACAACGACTTTTACGACATTGGGGTTTTCGTAATCTTCGCGGTTGTGAATGGCCGTTGCCGCAGTGGACATTTCGGCGTTGCGCAAGGCCCCGGCGACCGCATCAATGGCGGCCGGGTCAATCAGCGGTTCGTCGCCCTGGATATTAACCACCGCGTCGCAGGCGACTCGCTGCGCCACTTCCGCGATCCGATCCGACCCCGTCGGATGGTGTGCGCCGGTCATCTCAACCCGGCACAGGGTCCCGACTGCCGCTGCGATCCGTTCATCGTCCGTGGCGACGATAACTTCGGACAGCGATCCCGCTTTCTTGCATCGCTCGACAACCCGGCACACCAAAGGCGTGCCGCCGATTAAAGCGAGCGGCTTTGCGGGAAAGCGCGTCGAGGCATACCGGGCCGGAATAATGCCAACCACATACATCTTTGTGTTTTAACCGCCGAAGTTCCGGATTGCACGGAGGAAAAGCAACGGCCCGCCTCCAATCCCCTGTCCTGTGCTCGTTGTCTGTGGCAGACTTGCCGCCAGCCGGTCTCTCGGGGCCGGCCACGTGCATGAGCAAATTCGCCTGGCGAGGTCTAACGCTGACTTCCTTCCTGGTCATTGGAAGCGGCACCTGTTTGGAATTATGCGCATTTGGCGGCGATGCGGTTGCGCCTGCTAATTCTCCAGTCACAGCGGCAACTTCGATTCCGAACCCGCCAGATGGGTTTGAGTTCATTGATACCAGCTTCGAGAATGCTTCGCCTCTTTGGTACGATTTCGGCCAGGATTCCACGGTTAACGTCCATCTCGTCTATGATAACGAGCGTTCATCCGTCAACAGGGCGGCCGGGCATTTCCACTTCATGATCAGCGCCCGGACAGGCACCCAACTGACTTTAGAATTTCAGAACCTGGATAACATCTGGAATCGGCAGCCGGGCTCAATCGCCCGCGAATTGAAGACCGCCTTTATTTCGCCGGACGCCGTGAACTGGAAGCCCGTTTCTTTGTCAGCGCTGCCGGGCAACCGGATCATACTTAAAGTCACGATGCCCTCGCCAAGGCTGTTTGTTGCCAGGGTCGAACCGTACCGCCTCTCGGACCTCAAGAAGCTCCTGGAACGTATCCGCACCAATGCACTGGTTGAAATCAAAACGATTGGCAGGACGGTAGAAGGCAGGCCGTTGGAAATCGTCCGCATCGGCGATCCCAACGCGGCCCATCGGGTTTTTTTACGGGCTCGCGCTCACCCGTGGGAAGCGGGGACAAGCTGGGTCATCCAGGGATTCATCCAGCGGATGCTGGATACAGATGATTCGGTCCGCGAGTCGCGTCGGCTATTTTGCGCGTACGTTCTGCCTATGGCCAACAAAGACGGCGTGGCCCGCGGGCGCACCCGGTTCAACCTGCTTGGCAAAGACCTCAACCGCGGCTGGGACAAACCGGCGGACCCTCTGACCGCCCCCGAAAACCATGCACTTGAGCAATGGCTGGAATCCATGGTCCACGCGGGCCTTGCACCGGAAGTCGCCCTGGAACTGCACAATGACGGAGCGGGACTGCTGCAGCTAAGCCGCCTTGAAGGTCCCCGCCTGCAGCCTTACCTGGAACACATGGCCAGATTGGAAAGGTTTCTTCGCAAAGACACCTGGTTTACCGAAGGCAGCACCGGGGCAAACTTCCGTAACCCGGGCTCGTTGGGAGAAGGCTGGCTCGAGCGCTTTGGCGTCTACGCTGCCGTTCATGAATTCAACTGCAATTGGATCGCGGGATTGAACGACTACCCTTCCGCCGCCCATTGGCGAGAGTACGGGGCTGGCCTGGTGAGAGTCTTTTCCGATTATTTCGACGAACACCTGCCCTGATTCCGTTCCTTATCATTACTCTTTATTCCGCGTGGCGACTCGAATATTTCTTCCCAATGCGCTGTTCTCCCGGATTCCTCTTGCTGGCGGCATTTCTGAGCCCAATCGGCGCGTACGGCGAAACCGGTGAGGGAGCTTTGACCCGCGCCGCGGCCGCCGTTCAGGCAGCCACCCCACAGGCTCAAGCCGACCCTGCCCACCCGATTTTCCACGTCACTGCGCCCGCCCAATGGATCAATGATCCGAACGGCCCGATCTTTCACAATGGTTACTACCACCTGTTTTACCAACTACACCCGTACAGTGATAAAGACGGGACGAAATACTGGGGCCACGTGAGGAGCCGCGACCTTGCGAAGTGGGAGCACTTGCCGATCGCTCTCGCCCCTTTGAACGACCGGGGAGAGGAAGCAGTCTGGTCGGGCTGTTGCACCCTCAACAGAGCGAGGCAGCCGATGATTTTCTACACCAGCATCGCAATCGGCAAATCCGCGTTTGACCATGCTGAGCAATGGGCGGCCGTTGGCGACACGGATTTGATTCGCTGGCAAAGATCAACCGCTAATCCCGTCCTTTCAGAAGCGCTGCACGGTGACAAAAAAATTTATGATTGGAGGGACCCATTCGTGTTTCACGAGGCCGGCAGAACTTTTCTGGTTACCGGCGGGCACATCGCCAGGCAAGGAGAAGCCGCGGTCAATATTTATGAGGCCCAAAATCGCGAGTTAACTCAATGGCGGTATCAAGGAGTCCTGTTCAAAATTCCGGACGCGCCCACGGCGGAATGTCCGAATTTCTTCCGGCTCGGCAACCAGTGGGTGCTGTTCGTTTCGCCCTACGGCAAAGTGCAATACTTCATCGGAGATTTTGATTTGAAATCGTGCCGGTTCACCCAGCGCAAGCAAGGTCTCGTCGATTACGGCCCCAATTTCTACGCGCCCAATACCATGCTGTTGGACAACGGCAACCGCATCACCTGGGGCTGGATCAACGGGTTTCCCGGCGGCCACGGCTGGAACGGTTGCCTGTCCTTGCCAAGGCGTCTGAGCATCGATCCTGACGGCGAGCTGCGGCAACGCCCCGCGCCTGAGTTAGCAGCGCTCCGCGGCCCGCAAGCGGCCTGGCGAAACCTCGCGTTGGCAGACAGCGCGCAAAGGCTGTCTTTGCCAGGTGCGGGCAGCCTTGAGATTCTCCTGAACCTTGATTTTGGAAACGCGAAAGCACTGGTCATCGAGCTCAAACCCCGTGCAGCCGAATCAAGCCCAGTCACAATCCACTGTGGGCCGGAGGGACTCACCGTGGGGAAGGAAACCGCACCGGCGCGCTGGCTTCGCGGGCATGGAAAGAATGGCGAGCTCAGGATTTTTGTGGACCGCTCCGTTCTCGAGGTTGTGGCCAATGAAAAAGAATGGGTGACGAAAACAATCTCACCGTTGGCTGCCGACTCGGAGTTGCTGGTTCGCTCCGAGGGCGGCCGGGCCACCCTGAAGCTCGCGAAAGCCTGGCCGATGAGAACAATTTGGTAGCTGAGAGGGATGCATTCGTATTAGTTGCGCGTCGTCCGGTGGGAGAAGAACATGCGCGTCGTTTCAAACAACCGCTTCAGAAACGACTTTTTGACCTGCTTTTGCCCTCCAATCAATTCAACGGGATAACTGCAACGGGGGCAAAGCCGCAAGAGCTTCCCTCCGCGGCGGCGCAGCAGGTGAATGCAATGTTCACACAAGAGTTCGCCGCAATGTTGGCATGAATAGACCAGTTCATTGCCCCGATGGTGCCGGCAAGACAATCCCCCGTGTGGAAGAAGCGCCGGCACCGCTCCAATTCGGCAGTCAAATCTTGGAATTGTTACCGACGGCTGAGTGTCGACGACCAGCAACTCGACCTCCCCGACGCGCAACGTTTGGCCCGCCAGCAACACCGCCTCCCGCACGGGGTTACCATCCAGGAACGTTCCATTGGTTGAACCGCAGTCGCGCACCGAAACCCGGCTGCAATCCAGGATGATTTCGCAGTGGTTGGACGAGACCGAAAGGTGATTGAGATGAAGGTCGTTTTCAGGCGAGCGGCCAAGCCGGTTGACGCCGGGCTTGAGTTCCGCAGCTCGAAATTCCGTCCCCGAGGTTTTGCACAGGAGTTTTGCCATAGTAGTCAAAGTGTTTGTTACGTTAATGTTTCCTGATTGCACCCGGACCTTACCGCGACGACCCGCGTCAGCGTTAATCGATAAAATTTGTTCACTATCGGTTCTCTCGATAGCGGTTCCAGCCTCGGAAATCGTTTTGGAGTTGTGTCGCATTGCGGGGCAAAACGCCCATCTCAAAAACGTGGTGAAAAGGCGCGTGTCGGTTTTGAAATTTGATCCCACTTTAACCAGGAAAGGGAAGGCTTGAGATTTCGGTGGAAGGCAACGAACTCACCATTGGAGCAGAGCCCGCTTGCGAGACCCAGACGCACTGCTCGGCGGTCCGGTTTAACCCCTTCGGCTCCGATGCGTTGGGGACCAAAGTGCGGCGCTCTGCCGAGACGCCGCTAAGTTAAGTGCGGCACACGAGCCCCAAGGTCCAGTGCAGCAATGGGGCGCTGACGTGGATTGCGACTGGGGATGGCGCTGTATAGTGAGTGCGCACGCCTCGACTGCAGCGCAAGAAATCCTCGCCCAGCCCAAGGTTCGCAGGCCTGGTACTAACTAACTGCAGGCGTCGGCGACATGCGTCCGCTGGATCGCCTTCGGCCATTTCACCGGGGCTGAGAGGAACCTGACGACTCCCCGTTCACAGTGAGTCGGGTGACCATCAGCGCAGAGATGACGTCGTAGCGCTCGTCATCGCCGAACACAAAAATCCTCCCCCCGGCGGGTGGGACGGCGATGTGATCAACGGCCGGAACCCGCAACTGCCCGCCGTCAGCGAGGTGGATCGTAAACGGGACAAACGGAGTCGCATGGACAAGTTTGCGAATATCGCCTGTCATACTGACATCATCCTAAGCCTCTGGACCGCACGAGGCAAGCCATGGCCGCGCTTGGCTGCGGGCTAATCAGGCGAACGCTGTGCCGCCCTGCGTCGGGGACCGCCCTTTCCGTAATTCCCACAGCTCGCGGCTCAACCGCTGGCTCGCTTCGGGGTGTCGAGACCGTGCCGATCCCGCTGCATTCGCATCCCGCCGTGGTTCATATGTGATAGCACCAGGCGTTCAAGGCCCTGCTCGGCCTCTCGCCACTACGGATGAACGGGTGTCAGGCCGAGGAACCGGTCGTAGGCTTCGGTCCAGGCGGTGGCGTGGGGATGGATCGTTTGAACCTTCAACGAATGGTGGACAAGGCTGGCGGCGTGTTCGACCGAGGGAACCTGGCCCAACGCCATTGCCTGCAGCAACACGTTGCCCAGGGCCGCGATCTCGGCCGGAACAACCACGACCGGTATCTGGAGCGCGTTCGCCAGGAAATGGTTCAAAAGAAGATTGGACTTGCCTCCGAGCACATACAGACGGCTGAACGTGCCGTTGGTCAGGTATTCCAACTCGACCAATCCTTTGCGGTAATGCAAGGCAAGACTCTCCAACAAACAGCGCAGGACCGGGCCCGGTTTGCGAGGCGCTTCCTGGCCGGTTTCTCTGCAAAATGCCTGAATTGCCTGGGGCAGGTCTTCGGCCGAAGCGAAGCGCGGGTCGCCCGGGTCAATCAGGGCTTCGAACGCTGGCGCCGAGGTCGCCAGGTGCATCAACACTTCGGTGTCCAGAGCGCGATCCTGGTTGGACCACGTTCGCCGGCAATCTTCAATCAGCTTGAGGCCCGTCCAGGTTTTGTAAAACGCGGCCGAATCCGCATACCCCAGGAGGTTGGAGTAGTTCATCTCACGACTGATGTCGTCGATGTAGGCCTCCTGGAAAATCGTGCCCATAATCGAGGATTGGTCAGGGCACAGGAAGGCCCAATTATCCTGGTCCGAGATCGCGATGGGAGCCAGGGCGGCGGCCAGATCGAAACCGCAGGTGGCAACGACCTTGGCGTCTTCGAGGCCGTGCTGGTGGGCGATGTCATCGCGCACCGGGGCCAGCACGGTGCTGGCGGGCACGAGTTCGGGCAAAATCTTTCGCGGCACGCCTGCCACGTTGAGCAAACGCTCGGACCAATTCCTGGCCAAAGGACTGTAGAGCTGAGACAAACTGGCCTGCGAATTCTCACCGCGCGCAACGCCCGAGAAAAGAAAGTTAAAGCTTTCAGGCAAAGACAGGGCGTGCGCGGCGCGCTTAATCCGCCTGGATGATTCCCGGGCCAACTGGCAAAGCGCGCCACCGGGCATCGGCTGAACGCCGGTTTCGGCATAGAGCTCCGATGCCGGGACCTGCGACAAAATCTTTTTGAATTCGGCGGCGGCGTCGGATTCGCGCAGGCGCGTGGCGGGAGTAAGCACGGAGCCGTCGGTTTCGAAAAGGAGAAAATCCGTTACCCCGGAGTAGAAGCTGAGCCCGCGAACCGGTTCTTCCTGGACAACGATTCCATGCAGGCCGGCAAGAACCTGTTGATAAACCCGTGACACGTCCCACTGCGGGGTGCCGTCGATCGAAACCACCGGGTCGGGGAATTCGCCGGCCCCGCTGACCGTGAGCTTGTCATTCTGCAAAGATCCCAGGAAGATGCGGCCCTTTTCCACGCCCAACTCGCAGGCAACGTACAGGTGACTCATAAACCGCTACACTTAGGCAGATTTCATGCCTTTCATGAGTAAAAAGCAGGATTGCCGACAAAAACCCCCGGTACGGGCGCCAAAACGCCAGAGAGGGCCCAGGCAAAGGCGCATAGACTCTAAGAATCGGCGGATTCCGTGGCTAAACTGTCCCCTTTCTCTTTGCGTCCTTGGGCCTTCACGGGAGTCTCCCCGGGTGTACCAAATCGGAACAGGACGGTGTGCCATTCCAGGAAGAATTTTCTTTACGAGCATTGCGCTGAAAGCTAGATTTGCATACAGTGAAACAGATTCCCGGTTGCACGGGGGCGTGAAAAGTCCGTCAGTTAGTAACAGTGTGCTATGAAAACGAATTACAAGATGCCTTCGGCAGGAGTTTGTGCCGAGCCCACCCCGGGAAACCGACAAGGGTTTACATTAATCGAGTTGCTGGTGGTGATCGCCATTATCGCGATCCTGGCCGCAATGCTGCTGCCGGCTTTGTCCAAAGCAAAAGCCAAAGCCCAACAGACCCAATGCCTCAATGACGCGAAGCAGCTTTCGCTCGCGTTCAACACTTACACATTGGATTTTAACGATCTTTATCCCCCAAACCCGGATGACGGTACGACTCAAGCGGGATACGTTTGGTGCGCAGGCCAGGGTGGCATCGGAGGCGCCGATGAGTACGACCCCGATTTGCTGAAGGATCCGCTGCGTACCTTGGTTGCGCCATACATCGGAAATAACGTCAACATTTTCCGTTGCCCCGCCGATACTCGCAAACCTGCCAAGTACGATGGAGCCGGGCTTTACCCGAACTCCCCATTGGTCGGGCAGATAGTGAACGTGGCGCGCAGTGTTTCCATGAATCAGGCAGTGGGGACTGTTGATCCCCAATATGCCGGAGGTGGCGGTCATAGCGGCGTGCCCAAGCAGGCAACCAATGGCCCCTGGCTCACTGGGTCATATGGGCAGAATAATGCCTCAAGCGGTCCGTACGCCACATTTGGCAAATCGAGCAGCTTTCGCGGAACCAGCCCGGCCCAGGTATTCATGATGGCCGACGAGAACCAATTCAGCATCAATGACGCTGGCTTGGCCACCTGCGCTAATGTCGGCAATCCCACGTATATTGATTATCCTTCCTCCGCACACAACGGTGGCTGTGCGTTTTCATTTTGTGATGGCCATGCGGAACTGCATAAATGGAAGGGCGGCGGCATCCTCTGGACCGCAGCAAACCACCCCAATGTCAATCGGAGCAGTCCGCTTGACATGGCGGATTTTACCTGGCTCGCCTCCATGTCTTCGGCGAGAATCAAGTAACTCGCTGTTCCGACAAAAAAACTCAACCTATGAAAAAAAGTATCCTGGTGGTCAGCTTGGCTTGTGCCGCGATCCTGGCGGGAGCGGGGTGCAAAAAGCCCAGCGATGTTCCTGCGGCTGCGCAAGTCAACGGAGTTACTGTTGACCTGCCAAAGCTCAACGAGGCGTTCGCCAACTCAAGCCAGGAAATACGAACCACGGTCACACAGGTTGGGTTCAATATCCGATACACGAAGTACGAGGATGCCCTCATGGCCCTGGATAAGCTCGCCAATGACCCGAGCGTGACCGAGGACCAGAAAAAAGTCGTCAGCCTTGTCATTGACGAGGTAAAGAAGCTGGCTAATGCAGCTCCGGCTGCAACGCCGGCACAATAGCGCACGGTTTATTCAGTCGAACTTCGGCTGTTTGCTCCGGGCCAGCGTGATTTAACACACGCCGGCCCGGTTTTTTTATGGATCGTCTCGACAAATCCGCACCACCCACAGATCGCGGGCTTGCAGTCGGCTTCTGACCATCGTCAACTCTTCGCCTCTTGAACCTCCCCGCTGATTATCACACCCATACGCCCCTTTGCCGGCATGCCCAGGGTGAGCCAATTGACCTGGCTGCCCAGGCAATCCGTCTTGGCCTGCCCGAGCTTGGCTTCAGCGATCACAGCCCGATGCCTGAGGACGATTTCGACGATTGGCGAATGAAGGCGTCTGAACTCGACCAATACATTGAGAAGGTTGAACTCGCCCGAAAACGGTATCCGGAACTTTCCATCAAAATCGGGTTGGAAGTGGATTACCTGCCCGGGTACGAAGATTGGATCCGCGACCTTGCGCGAAAGCATCCCTGGGATTACTTCATCGGATCGGTCCATTACGTTTCCGAGACCTGGGCGCTGGATAACCCGATGCAATTGTCCGAATGGAAGAAACGCGACCCGTTCGAGGTGTGGAACGCTTATTTCGAGCGGCTGACGATGGCGGCCGAATCGAGATTGTTCGATATCATTGGCCATGCGGATTTGTGCAAAAAATTCTGCTTTTACCCGGCACAAAACTGTGACCCCCTGTTCAGGCGTTTTCTCCAGGCAGCGCGGAGCAACGAAGTTGCCATCGAGTTGAACACCGCCGGGCTGCGCAAGGAGTGCCGGGAGATATATCCGTCGGCGGGCTTCCTCAAGCTCGCGTTCGAGGGCGATGTGCCGATAACGTTTGGCTCGGATGCCCATGCTCCCGGCGAGGTCGGACTTAACCTCACCGAAGCCGTCGAGATGGCGCGGCGAGCCGGCTACCGCCGGTGCCTCCGTTTTGACAAGCGCCGGCAGGCGGTGGTTGAACTATGACATCCCTGGAAGGACGCCCTGGATTCACGGAACCGCGCGGGGCGCGCAGGCAGTGCGGCGTTCGAACGGAGTGACAGCAGACATTGTAAAAATGAAAGACATCAAAGCAGTGATTCTTGCGGCGGGAAAAGGCACCCGAATGCGAGACCTCACAAACGAGGTGCCCAAACCGATGCTGAAAGTCGAGGACAAGCCGATTCTCGAACACATTTTGCAGGGAGTTCTCTCAGCGGGAATCCGCGAATATTTCATCGTGACCGGGTTCCGCGCCGAGGTCATCGAGAACTATTTTGGGGACGGTTCGAAATGGAATGCGGGCATCGCGTATGGCCGCCAGACCGTGCAGGACGGCACCGGCCGCGCGCCCCTGCCGGCGAGGGAATTCGTGGGAAATTCGGCGTTTCTCCTGACCTACGGAGATATCCTGGTCAAGCCCGAAACCTACCGGAAAATGATCGAACGCTATATGCAGGGCGATGTTTCCGGGGTGATCACCGTGACCCGTGGAGAGGATGTCACCAAAGGCGGCTTGAACTTCTTCGACGCGAATTTTTGCCTCGAGCGAGTGGTCGAGAAACCCTCGAAGGATCAACTGGAAGCGTTGCGCCGTGAAGGTTTGCTCAAAGAAGGCCAGCCTGTTTGGTACAACGCCGGGATCTACATTTTCAAGCCGGTCGTCTACGATTTTATATCGAAGCTGCAAAAGTCGCCCCGGGGAGAATACGAGTTAACGGATGCGATTAGCGGAATGGTCCATGCCGGAAACAAAATCGCCGGGCTGGAAATCGAAGGCCGGTGGGTGGATGTTCGCGACCCGGAAGTGCTGGAAAAGCTGAGGGCCGGAGGATGAATCAAACAACAAATCGAGGCTCGTACACTTTCCGATCCGTATGCTTCCGCAGCAGTTCAATGAACTTCTGCAGACCCCGCTTTTCGTCGGTGCCGAGATGAAAATGGATGTGCCAGCCGAGGTAATCCTGGCGGAAGTCCAGCGTGTACTCGCTGCGAGTCCGGATAATCGAATCGAGGGTGTCGAGCCCGAAATCGCGGGCTTCGCGCAAATGCCGTTTGAGGGCTGAGTTTTCAATCCCGCGGCGCAGCGCCCACACAGCATACACAAATGGGAGCCCGGTCAGTTCGTACCACGCGGCGCCCAAATCCCAGATTTGGTGCTCATGCGGTCCCAACAACAGGTCCAACGCGCGATCGCCTATGAGCAGGGCGTAATCCGGCAGCGCTTTGAAGTCGTAACTTTCGAGCGGCTTGAAGTCTGGTTTAACTCCGCGCTCAGCCAGCAGAACACGGAGCAGTTCCACACTGGTCAGGGAAGCCGCATCGCAATAGATTTCAGACGCCTCTTCCAAGGGACGGCGATGCGCCAAAAGAACGCTTTTGACTTCACCCAACGAGGCGATGGCAATGCTGTCGAGAATATCGTAGCGGTCAGTAAACAAAACCTCGACCACGCTGACCAGGCCGGCGTCCAATTGGTCGACCCGCAGCAGTTCGGCAAGCTTCGAGGGGGTCGCAAACAGCACCTCCTCTTCAAGGCCGCGGGTGAGCGGCACGGCATTCAGGTAGCCAACCGATCCGACACGGAACGGAGCCAGGGAATGTTCCAGGTTCGATTCACGTTGCAAGTTCGAGGAGCGCTTTTCACGCTCGATGCGCTGCGCTGTGGCCTCCATCGGTTCGGGCGAAGCCATCCGCAGCTTGGGGGTCTCCTCGGAAGCCATGGCGGTAGCTTAAGCGGTCGCGAGATTGCGTTCGAGCAATTTCGAGGAACCGTCCGCGCCATTTGCCGTTTCGGGCACAGACGCCCCTGCGGAGGTGATTGGCTCGTAGAACGTATTGCGCTGGACCGGCTCTCGGCCTGCCTCACGGATCGCTTTGACCATGTCCGCTTCGGTCTGAAGCTGTGGCGATTTCGCGCCGGCCATGTGAAAGATGTGTTCTTCGAGGATGGTCCCGTGCAAATCATCAGCGCCATAGCTCAGCCCCACCTGGGCCAGTTTCATTCCCAAACCAACCCAGTACGCGGTTATGTGTGCGAAGTTATCGAGATAAATTCTGCTGACCGCCAGTGTGCGAAGCGTATCAAAACCGCTGGGCCCGTGTTCAACCGGGATGCGGTTGTTATCGGGATGATAAGCCAGCGGGACGAACCCGACAAACCCGTGGGTCTCGTCCTGCAATTCCCGCAGCCGACGCAAATGATCCACGCGGTCGGCCAGCGTCTCGACATGCCCGTACAACATGGTGCAAGTGCTCCTCCCACCCATCCGATGCCATGTCCGGTGCACGTCCAGATATTCCTCAGCGGATTCCTTGCCTTTGGCAATGGCAGAACGCACCGTGGGATTGAAGATTTCAGCCCCGCCGCCTGTCAAAGAATCCAGCCCGGCGGCTTTGAGCTCGCGCAGGGTTTCCTCGGTTGTTTTCTTTGCCAGCCAGGCAAGGTGCAGGATTTCAATCGCGGTAAAGCATTTGAGCTGAAGCCGGCCGTCCAGTGCTTTCAAAGCCTGGAGCATTTCGACGTAAAAACCAAAAGGGAGCGAGGGATGAAGCCCGCCGACGATATGCAATTCTGTAACGCCCAGTTTCAAGGCCGCGCGCGCTTTCTGCACAATTTCCTCGACACTGAACTGGAAACCGTCGGCATCACGCTTTTTTCGGGCAAATGCGCAGAATTGGCAGCTGAGAATGCAATAGTTCGAGTAATTGATGTAGCAATTGAGGATGTAACTCGCCTGGTTGCCCGCTTTCCGTTCCCTGGCAAGGTCGGCAATGGCACCCAGGGCATTGAGGTCTTTGCTCTCGAACAGGCGCAACGCTTCGGCGTCGGTAATGCGTTCTCCCGCCGTGACCTTGTCGTAAAGGTCCCGCAAACCACTGCGCTGGACGAAATAATGCACTAAATACCCTTAGCAGAAGGAGGTCCATTAGCAAACCCCGATCCTTCCTTCAAAAGTTAGACAGGTTTAAACTTTGGCGACGCTTTATACTTTGAAAGTGCCGAGACATGCCTGGATGGGCGAAAGAACCACAGACGCTGAATGGCAAAGCTGGTTGGAGTTGCATTCCGCTAAGTTCTTGCTTTATGCCCGGCAGAAAGCGCGTAGCGAAGCCGACGCGCAAGATTTGATGCAGGAAGCCATTATTGAAGCGGCGCGGCGGATCGGAGGGGACAACCCACCGGCTCCCGCGCTGGTGTTTGCCACGATGCACCGGCGCGCCATTGATCTGGCGCGCCAGGACGACCGCCGCCGCGCCCGCGAGTTGGCGGCCGC
This sequence comes from Verrucomicrobiia bacterium, assembly GCA_035294005.1. Classification (GTDB taxonomy): domain Bacteria; phylum Verrucomicrobiota; class Verrucomicrobiia; order Limisphaerales; family UBA8199; genus JANXQE01. The sequence continues at coordinate 9,569 of DATGLT010000294.1, read as the reverse complement.
GCCGGGAGCGGATTCCTGGTTCGACACAGAAATTGAAGACCGAGAACGGGCCAGGACAATTCAGGTCGCCATGCAGAAACTCCCCGAAATTTATCGCGAGGTCATCACGCTAAAAGTCTGGGGAGAACTGACGTTTCTTGAAATCGCCGAGACGCTCAACATTCCGGCCAACACGGCCGCCTCGAGGTACCGTTACGGCCTGCAGGAGTTGAGAAGACTCTCGCGAGAAGTTTTTACATGAACGAATTTGGTCCCGATCCATACGAATCCGAGTTGCGTTCGCTGCATCCGGCACGACCGCATCCGCAGGCGTTGAAGCACATCCGCCAGGAACTTGAACAACTACGCTCGTCAGTTGATCTCCGCGCGAAACCGGCGAAAAGGCCGTTGCCGCAGTTACTGAAATGGTTGTTGCCGGCCAGCCTGGCCGCCGCGGCCTGCGTCTTTGCTCTGGCCGGACATGAGGCAAGGAAACCCGCGCCTGCTCTAGCGACATCAAGTCCTCTGAAGGCCGATCACGTTGAAATCGACCGGCAATGGATCACGAATTTCGACGCGATCGCGAACCTGCCTGACGGTGAACCAGTCCGGTTTCGTTGCGAACAATGGATGGACAAAGTGCGGGTGCGTGATTCTTCGGCGGGCCTGGTTCTCGAACGGAGCACGCCGCGGCTCGAAATTGTCCCCGTCAAGCTCGACATTTATTAACCTGCTCTATCCACTCTATGAAGACACCAACTCACTTCCACCACGCCATCGGCCGCAGTGTTTTACTTTTCTTGAGCGTGCTTCTCACTTCCACAGCCTCAAACTTTGCAGGCGGGTTGAAGCTGGCCGCCGACGCCGCGGCTCCTGAGCCGCCGACAGCGAATGCCGAGGCCGTTGCGGACGTGAACGTGGAAGCCGATGCAGAAGCCGAGGCGACCTCGTCCCGAAAAGAGGTTTCCTGGCTGGGCATCTCGACAGTCGAGGCAACAGAAGCGCTCGCCTCACAACTCGACCTCGAACCGGGTGTCGGCCTGGTCGTCACGTACGTCGCGCCTGACAGCCCCGCCGCCAAGGCCGGGCTTAAGAAAAACGACCTTCTGACGCGTTTTGAAGACCAGTCGCTGGTGCACCCGGCACAATTGAAGAAACTCGTCCGCGTCCGTGAAAATGGTTCCCCGGTAAAGCTCGAGTTTTTCAGAGGGGGCAAGCGCGAAACCATTTCGGTGACCCTGGGCAAAAGGAACGTCGAACCCGGGCAATGGGAGCAAGGCGAGCGCGCATTACGCGGCACGTTCAAAGAATTGAACAAGCAATTCCAGCAGATGCACCTTGATGATACCGTGCGCGACCAGATGCGCGTGTTGCGCGAAACCCTGGGCAACATCAAGATCGATCAAAGAGAGGTGCAGGACGACATCCGCCGCGGCATGGACCAGGCCCGCGTTACGATCCGTGACGCTCTGCGCAACATTACCAATTCAGACACAACCCTCGCCCCGCTTCGGAAGGTCCTGGAGAACCTGGCGCACACCGGCGTTGTCGTGGATGACAAAGCTGACGTAGTGGTGCGGAGCTCGGGAAAAAACACCAAAACGATGGTGCGGTCGGACGAATCGGGGACAATCGTTCTATTCAGCAATCCCTCCCTTCACCTCACAGCCCATGACAAGGACGGCAAACTGATTTTTGACGGCCCGATCGAAACGATTGAAGAACGGGCGAAGGTGCCGCGCGAGCTGTGGGACAGGGTTAGCCCTTTGGTGGACCAGATGCGACCCGAGGCCGAGCAAACCGAAACAGAAAAGCAATAAAGAGACTCACACGCCGCGTCAGCGGGGCACCGCCGCGTCACCTTTCAAAAACAAGCAGCGAAATCGCCTGGCGCGGCAAAACAATGTGACGGGCAAACTTGCCTCCGTCGATGCGGATGGCGCGCTTTTCCAGGAGCGCCAGCTTGCCTGCCTTCTCAAGCTGCGCGTATTGCTCCGCTGATGGCGCGGCAGGCGATCCAAGCTTTTTCCAAAACTCGTACGCATTGCTGTGGTCGGCGTCGACCCGGTAATGCTCTTCGCGGAGGACTTCATCCGGCCAGGGCAGGCCGGCCAGGTTCAGATCGACGGACGCCTCGGGTCCGGGAAGGTCGTCGTCGTGATAATGCCAGACCAGCAGACAACAACGCTTTTCAGAGAGCGTCGCCAGCGCAGATACCTCCGGGTTTGACCGAACGCCGTTTTTCAGGACTGTTTGCAGGTCCTGGCAGGAACTGCTCGTTACCGCCACTCGCGACCCACTCATCTTGTCCAACATGCGGAATGCATTCAAGACAGGCAAATCGATGCCGTTGCTAGCCAACACGCGAAAGCCGGCGAAATACGGTTGCCCCTCGAACTCGAATGCCCAGGTGAGCGCGCCTTGCAAATTCGCATGGTGAGCATCGGCCAGTTCAAAAATCCGGGCAAAGCTGGCCGCTGTGTAGCTCGAATACATCGTGCCGTTGCGATACCCAAGCTGGGGCCCCTGGCAAGCCGCACAGCCTTCCGGGTCGCATTCACCAATGAAAATCGGTTTGCTGCGCAACTCTGGAAAGCTGCCGATCACCGCGAACGCGGCGTCGATATTTTGCAACTGATTTGCCAGCCCCATACGGACGTGATTGTCTTCGAATACCGGGCTGCCCTTGGCGTGGAACGCGATAAAATCCAGGGGACTGCCCACTCTGCCGGTAACATGGTTCGTGCCACTGATACAATGAGTCAGGAAATCCCGCAGGAAATGGCCGCCAGGGCCGCCCGCCGTGTGCGGCCCACCGACAATCGCCGACGGCAGAGCGCGCCGCACCCCCTCGACTGAGAAGTCGTAGAGCGTGTGGTACTCCTCAGGCGTCCCTTTCCAATAATTGATGTTCGGCTCGTTCCACACCTCCCACCGCCACTGCCCGACCTTGTTTGTCCCATACCGCGCGTTGCAGTGACTCGCCCATTCGTAGCAAAGCTCACCCCACTTGGAATAGTCTCGCGGAGGATAGCTGAAACCCACCCCTGGATTGACCCGTCTGTCCGCGGGCGGGTCGCGCGGGTAATCCTGAGGATGGACTGAAAGCGCCTCCGGCATGAAGCCAATCTCCACGAACGGTTGAAGGTGCCGTTCATCCCAGGTGTCAAAAATCCGATCCAGGATGGCCCAGTTGTAAAGAGCGGTCCCCGATGAATCCTCGGAATAAGCCCCAGTCGATCCCCATTTCAAGGCGGGCTTGCCATCGCCGCTCGTTAATAAGTGATGCGTTCGGATGAACACGGGACCCCCGAATTCACTCAATTCCGACAGCAACTTTCGACCGTCCTTCATGTAAGTGAAATTCGGCTCGTCATAGCCGAAGAAGCGCCAGATCGGCCGCATCTCGCCTTTCACTATAGATGCGTCGATGCGGATGGAAACGTTCAACCGCGTTTCCGATCCGCCGGCCGCCAGATCTGCGGCGGCAAAACACGTCGACGCCCGCAGAAAACACGCGAGCCACACGAGGCGCTGTGCAAGTATCACGCGGTGCATGCGAAAAACCCCAGGCGCCTTCGAGTTCCCGGCGCCTGGGGTTGTGAAAAACAAGGTGGCTTGGCTTAGTTTGCCTTTTCCATCTTTTCGCCGGCGTCGTGCCAGCCGGAAATTCCCGCCGTCAAATGCTTCACATTCTTATACCCGAGCTTTTCGGCCGCTTTGGCCGCCGCCTGATACGCCTGGCACTGGGGACCACCGCAGTAAGCGACGATCAGGGCGTTCTTGTCTTTGGGCAGCACTTTGGCGAGTTTTTCTTTATTAGCCGTGAAATCGATCGCGCCGGGGATATGCCCTTCCTTGAACGAATCTGAACCGTTGGCATCGAGCAGGGTCACCTGTTTAGACGCAATGGCGGATTTCAAATCGTTTATGGTGATTTCAGGGTAATGCGCGGCGTAAACCGATCCCGCGATCAACACGGCCGCACCGAGAGCAAGTAGCTTTTTCATGTTCCTGTAAGTATTTGTTGTTGCTTATTCTGTTTATGAGACCCACTTGGTCTCAGTCCAAAAATGCCATAAAAACCCACGACGTCCAGCCCGGGAACGCCAAACGCAGGCTACAGTCGGCACAGAAATTCATATAGTCCCCCAACGTCCCATCTGGTTCTGGGCCATCAATACCAGGGGGACAGAGGGGTGCTGAATGAACTGTGGTTTTCATTGGGTTTCCTTCTGCGAGCGGCTGCTCCCGGAATAGCCGCTGCTCCTCCGGAAAAATAGCGGCGGAACCCTGCATGAACGGAGCGCTAGCGATAGCCTGCAAAGCATTGCTTCCAAGACCACCAAAGAGTTCCGCCATGAACTGCGTGCCGGACAACGCGGTTAGCCCGTCAGATTGGTAAACTGGTGCATTCACTTGTTGCCCCAAGTTGGAGAAAGCCACAAGGCCTTGACTCCACGCGGCTTGGCATATCAACAGGGTTAGTTGGATGACCTTCGCTTTCATAAGGCTTCAGGCTCGGGGTCACCCAAAGTGGCCGACGTCTTCACAACGTAAATGGAACGTTGGCGTAACAGGCCTTGGGGACTAGCAGTGAGCAAAACGCGCCTCATAATTTACGGGAATGGTTCTGTCGACGGCAATGGAACCAGGCGAAAAATCCCCCCAGCACAAGCAAAGACAATGTGGGTGGCTCGGGCACCGCGCCATTCAGGAACACCGGAGAGGTTCCAAGTCCTGTTAACGGACCAGGATTGGCAGGGTTTACAGTCTCCCCGCCGGTATAAACCGAAAAAACCGACGACTGCCACCACGCATCAACAGCTCCTGAGGCGCGGGCCAGGTTGAACGTGCTTCCAAAGACCGTATTCCAAACATCCACCTGAACCCAGGCGGGATTTCTAGGAAAGACCGTCGGTATCGCTGGTGTTCCTCCGAAAAAGTATCCCGCCCCCCCAGGTCCTTGCATGAAAGGGGTACTGGCAATCATCTGTAAGGCGTTTGTCGAGGGGCCAGCAAACAGCTCCGCTATAAATTGCGACCCCGAAACTGGGGTTGTTCCATCAGATTCGTAAACAGGTGCGTTTACTTGTTGCCCATAGTAGTTTGAGAAATAAACCGTGCCTTGTGCGAATACTCCCTGGCACCCCATGACAATTAACCAGGTCAGTTTGTTCATAACGAAATATCCTTTCGATTTCAGAAGATGTTGAGGCTCACTGTTTGATTCTGGCAAACTTGATATCCGCATCCGCTCTGGTGTTTTGAAAGACTCGAGTTCGGTCGCACCAAGAAAAGTAAAAGTACACTCCATCTGCTGCACTCCAGGTGTAGTCGTCGGCACAGAAATTTGAATAATCACCGTGGGTCCCATCCGGCTCCGGGGAGTCAATACCGGGAGGACAAAAAACGCCAGGAGTATGGAGGCCGTTGAAAACTGCATTAGCGTCCAGACAAATGCCTGGAGCTGGCCAAACTGGATCGTAGGTCAGCGGGTTGCTTGGAATGGCAGACGTCCCAGCAAATAATGGCTGGAAGCTCGTTGAGCTTATCGGAAAGCACTCGAATGTGGCTTTGGCTAAACCGTTTGTAATATACGCTTTCGCGCCGTACGCCATGATCCACGAGTTCGTGACCGGATCATTTTGGCGGCTGTAATAGCCGACAAAAAGCTCCGTTCCGGACGGGTTTGCAGCTATCGAAGGGTCCCATTGGTCAGTTTCAGTTCCGTCATTGTTGACCTTCTTTGGACCAGTGGAGACCGTAAGAGCGTGGGTGCTCCAATTGATGCTGGCCTCCACCATAAAAATATCCCCACGGTCAGTCGTTGGGGTGGCGGTGGGCGTGTCGGCGTATACAATGTACACGTTGCCGTTGGCATAACAGCTCTTGGGGTAACTGTTATCAATAAAATAGTCGTTGGAGTTTGCGCCATTGTACCTTAAAGGATTCCCACTCCCGTTAATGCCTGTGCAGTTTAAAGGATGGTCCGACGTTCGCGGCGCTCGACCAAACCCCGTTTGTTGCCAGATAGCTGTACCGCAGCTGGTTTATGGTCCCGCTCGTGCTTAGCCAAAAAAAGTACACAGTTCCATCCGGGAGAATCAGAATATCAACCCCGCGTACGTCACCACTTGACGCTGTATCGAGTACGTGTGGCGCGTCCCAATTCGTCCCGCCATTCACTGAGTGGGAGGCCCAGATGTTCGGCCCGGCTTGCGATCCAGCAACGTAGATGTTCGTGCCGCTCAGTTTCAGCGCCGGTTTATCCGCCTCGCTGATGAAATGACTGCCATTAGTATTCCGCCCCGGCACATCCATGTTCACAGGGGTAAAATTTTGGCCATTGTCCCGAGATGCCCACAGCCGAAATCCGTAGAAATTTGTATTTTCTCGTGACGGATTTGCCAACAAGTAAACGACGTTCTTTTGCGGGTCGTAGGCGATGGTCGTGTCACCAGCGTCGCCATAGAGCGCATTGGAAGCCCCATTGGTGATAACGGTGGACCCATTTGTGGTTGTGCTAATCGGAGGAACCGGCCCCTTGTCTGTGAAGTGCGCCCCGCCATCCGTCGAAACGGCCCAACTCGCCATTCTCGGCGAAGGTATGCCTGGAAATGGGTTGACCGGGCCGCCGAGTGTGTATTCGCTCAAGTGAGTATTCATAAACGCCGCCACAATGTTCGTGCTATTCAGCACCGCAAAGCTGCATTCTGTCTGGCTGTTCTTGTTCGTGTCGAGCCCGCTTAAGTCACGGCTCGGATCGTTAACCATGGCGACTGAAACGACCCCACAATCGTAAGTCATCAACCCGTTCACCGTCCCAGAAGTCCTTTGCACCGGCGTTGCGACATTGCAGTATGAATCCGAAGAGAGGTAGAGCGTATCGCTGGCCATCCTCGCGTAAACGCCAATTTGTGAGTCTTGGAAGACAGACACTTGCAGTGCCGGGCTGTTGAAAACGCCCCCGTTTTCGTCGTATTGAACGCAGCGTTGCGCCCAGCGGAACACGCAGTTTTGAACCGTGGTGGGAATGGTCTCGTAATAAAACCAGAGTTCCTGCGCGGCGCTGTACGTGGGGTTAGCCGTGCTGTTGGTAATGATCTGGCCATACGTGTTGTCATCCTTGGACGTGAAGATGACGGGCTGGCCGGAATACGGAAAGCTAACGGGCCCGTAGGTCACAAACCAAGTATTTACCCCGTTGGTGCCAAATTTCAAGCAGGCTCCGTTTTGGAAGGTGACCGCCCCCGCGCCCGTATCGAATCCGTTCGGGATGTAGTAGGTGGCGCCGGAATTGAAGGTATATCCGCTGGTCCCACCTGTGAGAATAGTGTAATCCATCAGGAAACCCTCAGGCGCGTACGCCGTAGAGGCGACGCTAAAGGCTTTTGCGTCTGGATCTCGTAAGGAGGGAGCTTCTGGAAGCAATCGCCCTCTGTTGGCCATTTGGACCGCTCCGGCCCCTGCCGACCCGGCAGCGGCGTGCGGCAGGGCGCTCAGGGCCGAGGCAACGTCGATGTACCTCATTTCTTCAATCAACACCGTTTGGCCGGAAATACTGGCCAAGCTCTTGGCCACTGGAAAGGTTCCGGGCTCCGATGCACTGACCAGGCGAACAGGGGCCGGCTGTCCTTGCGATGGCCCGGGCCAGGCGCCGAACGAGAAGGCCGCTCCGACCGGAAACCAGCAGTCGGAGAATATGAAGAGATGGTCTTCGAGCCCCGAGTTAAGGGTTACGGGACGCTGTTCCAACGGGATCGGCATGGAGTCCATGGCTGTCCAAAACTGCACTTTAGTGGTCGCGCTAGAGAGCCCGAGAGATTCAGGACTGGGTAAAGCACCTTTCATGACGAGATTTTGTTCATACCCGTTTTTTGCCCAGACGAGCATCAGGTCGGCCTTCACGCCGGAGAGAACGTTCGAGAAAACGAGAGTGTTGGGCGGATAGAGAGTGCCCTGGCTTTGCTGGACCGCGCCAATGAGCGCTACCTTGCCTGACAGAGGGTCCTCAAAGAACAGGCCAAGGGGATGGCTCTGGAACAGTGGCCGGAGCTGGAGGTGAATGATATCGCGCCCACGCTGGTGATATCGAAGTTGAACGTGGCCTGCAAAGGGCCGTGAACCTCTTGCGCGCCCGTCTCCGTCGGCTCGATGAGATCTCGCGATTCGACCCAGACGTTGTTGCTGAGGTAATGAATACCGTTTTCCAGTTCAGTGTAACCCTGAACTTGCCGGGTGGCCAGGCCTGTGGCGTTATTGGTCACCCAAACGGTTCGCTGAAGCACCCGGTAAAACCCGCCGCGATCAACCACCGAATAGGGCGCTTCCGGGGACGTGGTTTGTGCCACGGACGAAACGGCTGCCAGGAAGGCGAGCGCTGAAGCAAGGTTTTCATTGGGTTTCCTTCAGAGAAACATACGGACCTTACCTATCTGATTCTTCTGATTCGAACTTAACAGCGGGTCGCTGTTCGACCCTGTAAGCGATTAAAGCCGGCTTCTAATCATTTGCAACCAAATAAATAGACCTGTTTCTCCGCGAACGCGCCGAAGCTGCAGCATTGCCCGGGCCAGTGCGCTGAACTGGCAAAACGCGTTTCATCCGAAGTGGTAGCCCGAAGGGCTGGGAGATTACTGAGAGGTCTGGAAGAGTTTTGTCTCACGCCCCAGGTTTCGATTTATTCGACGGTCGGCCCAGCCTCTGCTATAACCCGGATGTGCCAGGCGATTCAGTTCCGGAAAATCCTCCGCGGGTTGCCTCCGGCCCCGCGCGGCCCGCAGGCGCGAGGTGGCAACAACTCCTGCCCGGGCTGGCGCTGATCCGGAACTACAAATGGGAATGGCTCACCAGCGACTTGATTTCCGGCGCCAGCGTGTGTGTCGTCATGATCCCCTCGGTGATCGCGTATGCGGGGCTGATGGGTCTGTCGCCCGAACACGGGCTTTACGCGGCGCTCGTGCCGATGATTGCGTACGCCTTGCTGGGCAGTTCCCGCCAAATGATTGTGGGGCCCGACATCGCGATTTCGCTGTTGATCTCGAGCACCATTGCGCCGTTGGCGGGAGGCGATCACGCGCGGGCGGCGGAGCTTGCGGCCCTGGTCGCAATTTTAAGCGGACTGCTCTTGCTCTTGGCCGCCTGGGCAAAGCTGGGCGCCATCGCCGATTTCCTCTCCAAACCGGTCCTGGTGGGTTATATGACCGGCGCCGCGCTGATCCTGGTCGCCTCGCAACTCAACAAGTTCCTCGGGATTGACCTGAAGAACTCCGATTTTTTCCCAAGAGTTTGGGAACTGGCCGGCAGGTTGAACACTGCCCATTGGCCGTCCTTTGGATTGGGAGTGATTTGCCTCTCGGTCCTGATTGTTCTGAAGCGTCTGATGCCGCGCGTGCCCGGCACACTGGTCGTCTGCGTCGGAGCAACTCTCGCCTCAATCCAGCTCGGCCTTGCCCAAAAAGGGTTTGCGGTGGTTGGAACATTTCCCAGAGGTTTACCTGCGTTCTCGGTGCCGCTGGTTGATTGGCATTTGCTTCATTCCGTGGCGCCCGCGGCGATAGGGATAGCTTTGTTAACCTACACCGAGG
>DATGLT010000293.1:0-5146 GCA_035294005.1 Verrucomicrobiia bacterium | reverse complement strand
ACGTACCTCGCCAATCTCATCGCCAACGATTCGCACGCGACTCCTTATTCAATGGTGACTGCCGCCGGCGCGCCATACGTTCCCGCCGACATGCGCGATGACGAAATCCTGATCAACGAATGGCTGGCGGAGGATCTCCAGGCCCGGCCCGGCGACCGCGTCGACGTTTCGTATTACGCGGTCGATTCCGCGAGCCGCTTGACAGAAAAGACCAACCATTTCCGGGTTCGGGCGATCGTGCCCCTGAAAGGCGAGAATGCGGACCGGGCCTTGATGCCGGAATTTCCGGGCGTCGCCAAGGCCGAGCGGACGCAGGATTGGGATACCGGATTCCCACTTGTTTACAAGATTCGCGAAAAGGACGAGGAGTATTGGCGCCGATATCGAGGCACACCAAAGGCGTTCATTACTCTTGCCGCCGGACAGAGCATGTGGGCCACCCGGTTCGGGGACGTGACCGCGATTCGATACAAAGTGCCGACCAACGGCGTTCCCGATCTTTACAAGCGGCTGGTCGAAAAAAATATCATGGCGAACTTGAGCCCAGCCCAGGTGGGACTTCGATTCGAGCCCGTGCGCGAAGAGGCGTTGCGGGCCGCGGACCAGGCACAGGATTTCGGGCAACTATTTATCGGGTTCAGCATTTTCCTGGTAGTCGCGGCGCTGCTGCTGATGGCGTTACTGTTTCAATTCAGCCTTGAACAACGCCAGGCGGAAGTCGGGACTCTGCTGGCCCTGGGACTCCGTCCAAAACAGGTAAGACGGCTTCTTCTTGTTGAGGGAGCGTGCCTGGCAGTAATCGGCGGTCTGCTCGGGGCCTTGGGAGGCGTCGGCTATGCGCGGCTTATGCTTTTCGGTCTGAGCACAATTTGGCGCGGTGCCGTCGGCAATGAAGCGCTGCGGTTTTATGCCTCCGCGCAGAGCGTGTCCGTAGGCCTCCTGGCCGGTATCATCGTCGCCCTTTTCACGGTTTGGCTGGCATTGCGCAAGCAAGCCCGGCGGCCTGCCCGGGAACTGCTCTCCGGGGAGACAACCGATTTCAAACCCGCAACAGGCCGGGTCGCGGGATGGATCGCCCTGGGGGCCGCCGCAGCCGGTTTGGGTCTTGTGGCCTATGCCATCGCAACTCGGCGGACCACGGACGCGGAAATATTCTTTGAAGCGGGTTCACTTTTGCTGATAGCAGGGTTGGCTGGCGTTTCATGGTGGCTCACACATTTTGCGAAAAAGACTGCCGGCCGGCTCACGCTCGGCGGACTTGCCGTTCGCAATTGTGTGCGGCGGCGCACGCGAAGCCTGGCGACCGTGGCCCTGCTGGCTTCAGGTTGTTTTCTCATTGCGGCGATTGGCGCCTTTCGGTTGGACGCAAATGAGGATGCGAACAAGAAATCTTCCGGGACGGGTGGTTTCGCCTTGGTCGGCCAGGCCGCCTTGCCGGTCGTTCAGGATCTTAACAGCCAGTCAGGCCGCGAATTCTTCGGGCTTAACCCAAGCGACTTTAAGGCGGTGACTGTGGTGCCGTTCAGGGTTCGGGCCGGAGATGAGGCCAGTTGTTTAAACCTCAATCACGCGCAGAAACCACGTCTTCTCGGGGTTAAACCCGAGGAATTGTCCGGCCGGTTCACCTTTGCAGACGTTGCAAAAGGGCTGGATACCCGGACCGGTTGGGCGGTTCTTAAGGCGACTTCCGTCGCCGGTCTAACCGGGCCCGACGAGATACCCGCGGTCGGGGATGCCAGTTCAATCGAATGGGCACTTGGCAAACGGCTGGGGGATACGATTGCCTTCACGGATGAGCAGGGGCGTGAATTTAAGCTCCGGCTCGTTGGGTCGGTCGCCAACTCGCTGCTTCAAGGAAACCTTATCATCGACGAAGCCGAATTCGTTAAACGGTTTCCATCCGAATCCGGTTACCGCTTTTTTCTGATCGATGCTCCGGGCGCACGCGTTGGAGAACTTTCGAAAACCCTGTCCCGGGCTCTGCAGGACAAGGGCTTGGAATTGACTCCGGCAGCCGAACGGCTGAACGCCTTTAACTCGGTCCAGAATACGTACCTAGGAACTTTCCAAGTGCTGGGCGGGCTTGGGTTGCTGCTGGGCAGCGCCGGGTTGGGAGTGGTGGTTTTGCGAAATGTTCTCGAAAGGCGCGGCGAGCTTGCCGTGCTGCTTGCGGTTGGATTTAAAAAGCGGCGCTTGTACCGGGTTGTGCTTGGGGAGCACGCCGTGTTGCTGGGACTCGGCTTAAGCCTGGGACTGGTGGCTGCGATCATCGCGGTGCTTCCCGCGCTGATCTCTCCTGCTCGGCAGTTGCCCTTTGGGTCGCTTGCGATAACCCTTTGCGCCGTTCTGCTGAACGGGGCGGTCTGGACCTGGGCCGCCACTCGCATTGCTTTGCGCGGAAATCTCATGGACGCACTCCGAAACGAATAATGCTCAATTATATCTGGCTCGGCCTGATCCTGATGGCGGTCGTGATTGGCGGCAGCACTGATCACCTGAAGGATGTCGCGGATAAGAGCTTTGAAATGGCGGAGTTCGCCGTCGTTAAGACGGCGCTTCCCCTGGTTGGGATCATGGCCTTATGGCTTGGGATGATGCGCCTTGCTGAGAGGGCTGGCCTGGTCACCCTGTTCGCCGGCGCGCTCAGGCCCCTGCTGCGGTGGCTTTTTCCCGACGTGCCCCCCGACCACCCGGCGATGGGTTCGATGGTGCTTAACATCGCCGCAGGCATCCTGGGGCTGGGCAACGCCGCGACGCCTTTGGGTTTGCGGGCGATGAAAGATTTGGAGTCGCTGAATCCTCATTCCGGCACAGCGACCAACGCGATGTGCACGTTTTTGGCAATCAACACCAGCTCCATTCAGCTCATCCCGGCAACCGCTATCGCAATCCTCGCAGCAAACAATTCCAGCAATCCGACCTCGATCGTCGGCACCTCTATCATCGCCACTTCCTGCGCTGCCGTTTCCGGGGTCGCCGCGGCAAAGTTTCTTCAACGTCTGCCCGTCTTCAGAATACAATTTGACACCGCGCGCGGGCCGGCGAGCCAGGCCGCGGCGGTTCCTGCCGAACCGGCTGCACCGCAACCAACCGGACGCCGCACACCCCTGGGATGGACCGGCGCCCTGATCCTGATGCTTTTCACCCTCTTTTTCACTTTTGTCTTCGTTCGAATGGCTTTCCCGTCACTGTTCGGTTTGCCTGCCCAGCCTGATCTGATTGGCCGAAACTGGTTCGTGCGAGTGATCAACGCCGTGTCGCGGCTTTCGATCCCGTTCCTGCTTTCCGGTTTCCCGTTGTACGCCGCATTGCGTCGCGTGAAGATTTACGAGGAATTCGTTGAAGGCGCCAAGGAGGGATTCGACGTGGCAATTCGCATCATCCCTTACCTGGTCGCCATCCTGGTCGCCATTGGAATGTTTCGGGCTGCCGGTGGAATCGATCTCCTCGGAAAAGTCCTTAACCCAGTTATGCGGGCCGTGGGTTTTCCGCCGGACCTTCTCCCGATGGTACTGATGCGTCCGCTTAGCGGAACCGGGACCCTCGGGATGTTCGCCGAGTTGGTCAAACAGCATGGCCCTGACGCGCTCATCAGCCGGATTGGGGGAACAATTTACGGCAGCACCGAAACCACGCTTTATGTCCTGGCCGTTTATTTCGGATCTGTGGGGATCAAACGCACGCGCTACGCGCTTCTTGCCGGGTTGACAGCGGACTTTGTGGGAGTCGTTGCGTCGGTGATTATTTGCCGACTTATGTTTGGTTAAACCCACGCTCTGCGTCTGTGCGCGCGTCTTACTTAGCGAGTATCAACCTGCTCGAATTGAAGAAAAGAAAAGGCCGGGTCCGAAGACCCGGCCGTGTTCTGATATCAGCCAAGAGAAGTCTTAGCGAAGGGGGTTAAGGCGTCTTAACTCGATAGAATTTGGCGGGCACCGCCTTGTCGATCGGAATTTGCATCGGAGTGCCGGCATTGACTGCGCCTTCGTTTGTCCAGACGGTGTTGGTGCCTTGCAACGCCGTGGTCGATTGCAGCGTGCCGTTGGCGCTCGAAGAGATGCTGATGTTGCCGGGAGTTGTCGTAAACGTCAGCTTGGGCGATCCCGCCGAGACGCCTGGCACACCGAGCAGCTCGAGTTCGGCAAACTGCAGTTCGTTGGCCGCGCTGTCGTCCCTCACGTTATTGAATGTAATCCGATAACTGGTGTAGGAAGTGTTGTTGGCAAACAGCACTTCCTGCATCGCCTCGGTGATTGGGTCAACCGAAAGGGACCCGGCATTGCGGTCCAGCGGCAACGACAGGGCTCCCGATGAGATGAGCACGTAGCTCGCTCCATCGTTCGAACCATCGAGCTTGTAATCGGCCGGGTCCCGTTCCGGGTTCCCGTCAGCCGTGTAAATCCGCAAGCCAGTGACAATCGTCGGACCTGCGGCCTGAGTTATTACCAGCCCGACCGGACCCGCAAACGGAGGGAACCCCGCGTTTACGTTAAGGCCGCTACCTGGGTTCTCATATTTTGTGGTGGTATCATCAATTGCGCTATCCGGCAATGTGGTGAACCCGTTTCGTTGATTCCCGAAATCGGTGATAGCGTCGCCCGGTTGGGTGACGTCAGGCAGATTGCTCAGGATCTGAACGACCACAACGCTGCTGGTGACTGCTCCGGCTGAGTTGGAGGCAATGACGCGATAGCTGGCGGCATCGCTGAAGCTAGTTGGGCTGATGGTCAGCGTCGCGCTGGTTGCTCCCGAGATGTTGCCGCCGTTCGACAGGTTGACAAATCCGCTGCCGGAATTCTCCTGCCACTGGATGCCCGGTGCTGGAGTGCCCTGCACGTTTGCGGTCAACGTGACCGACTGCGGATTGGAAGTAGCGTTGGTGGTCGCATACCCTTTGACAATCTTCGGTAGCAAACCGACGCTCGGCTTTCCTGAGGTATCGGCCACTCCCAGCAGGCGCACTTCGCCGATCTGCATGCCGTTGGCGGCTGCCTGGTTTTTGAGCTGGCTGGTGGTCCAACGATAGAGCGTGTAGCTGTTGGTGTTGACGAACTTGATTTGCACCATGCTCAACGTGAACAGGTTTGTTTCAATTCCAAGCCCCGCGGCGTTCCGGGCATCGGGCATCGCCACGGCGTTGGACGAA
>DATGLT010000292.1:0-5193 GCA_035294005.1 Verrucomicrobiia bacterium | reverse complement strand
TCCGAAATCTCAACTCGAACTTTGGTTAACTCAGCTTGACGTTCTTTGTCCCGCTCCAACAAGATTGTGCTTGGCAATTTCTCGAACAACAGCCCAAAAAGGTCCAACTCGATGGCCTTTACTTTGATTATCCGGTATTTGTCACACGTCGATTTACCCGAATCCCTTGCAGCTACACCTGCGAGGTAACCCACGCAGACGTAAGAACTGCTGTCCGGGGTGCAGTCGGCTTGTGCGCGCATGACCGCCATGAGGCTTTTTGCTATGCTGTTGGGGTAGATCCTTACGATCTGCCCAGGCCTAGTGATCGGCTCCAACTTATCCACGATGTTGTTGTAAACCCAGCCCTTGCGCTCTGCTACTTCCCACAGGCTGTGGAACAGGCTCATGTACGTCTTTTTGCTGCTCAGGCCCCAGTCCGTGTGCCCCTTGAAGTAGGCCTCCAACTCCGCGGTGAGGAACAGATGGATGTGCCGCTTCTCTCGCCCAGCGGCAAACTTCATCAGATCACGGCCGGCCTGGTAAACGTAAGTCTCGTCCTTTCCGGCTTCCAGCTTGACGTCCTTCCAGCCGATCACTGCCTCATCGTAGGGGGTTGGGGTAATCTGCTTATTGATGCCCTGTTGTTGGGCTTGGAGCCAGTCTTCCCACACCTTGCTGACGCTCACGTTGCGCTCGTCCATGGCCCGCAGAGTGGCAACGATCGCCAGGCGTTTGGTTGGCTCCAGGTTGGCCCAGTAGTCGCCCGCCTTCTTGACGTTCTTCTGCCACTTGGCTAAATCATCCTTGGCTTCATCCTCCGTTTCGAACACCGGACGGCGCCGCTTTCCGAACTCGTCGAGGCCAAAATCTATTTCCCAACGCTGATTTCCGTGCTTTACTACCGACCTAATTACTGGTTCCATGCGGCTCCAGTATCGGCTCCAAGCGGCTCCACAACAAGTCAAAACTCTTTCGACACAACTTGGGGACATCTCAGGGCGAAAAAAGCCGCGTAAACTGTTATGTCTACGCGGCTTTTGCATTTTCCACCGGCAAATAGGATGGTGGAGCCGAGGGGGTTCGAACCCCTGACCTCCTGAATGCCATTCAGGCGCTCTACCAACTGAGCTACGACCCCATCCGGAGCGGGGAAAATGTAAGGTTACGACCCGATTTGTCAAAACGAAACGAAACCTTTTGACCTTTGATGACAGGTCCTTAGTTTTTGCGGGTGGATGAGAATCTGCCGAGCGTCACGGTGCTGATCGCCGCCCGACCAGGGCAGGGCGATATCAAGGCCGCCGCGGCGAGCCGGTCCCTGGATTATCCGCGGGAGAAGTTGCAGATCCTCATTGCCCGCGGCCGACAACCTTCGGCACAGCGGAACGCCGGAATGAAGGCGGCCCGCGGCGAGGTGGTTTATTTTCTCGACGACGACTCGGTTCCACGACCCGGGAACCTGCGCATCATTGCGCGCTTGTTACGCGATCCTGCCGCCAAAATGGCCGGGGGACCGAATGTTTGCCCGCCGCAGGCCCCACCAATGGAGCAGGTTTTTGCGCTGGTGCTGGGGAGTGTGCTGGCGTTTGGGCCGAGCCGCGCACGTTATACTCCGGTGGGGGAGGTCCGCGCGACCAGCGAAAAGGAACTGATTCTCTGCAATCTGGCGGCGAAGCGTTCCGCGCTTCTCGAACTGGGCGGGTTTAATGAAGCACTCTATCCGAACGAGGAAAACGCGTTAATGGACGAACTGCAGAAGCGCGGCGGCAAACTCATGTATGACCCGCAACTGTTGGTTGAGCGCCAACCCAGGCCCAATCTAAGCTCGTTTGCCCGGATGGTAAGGACTTACGGCCGGGGACGCGCCGAACAATTCCGATTGCACCCAACCTTGGGTTCCGCCCTAAATTTCGTTCCGCCTCTTTTTGTCCTCTATGTTTTTTCCACACTGATCTTTCTTTTCGCCTCGCCTCGCCTGGGCCAATGGATGCTTTGGCCGTTCGCATTATATGGGCTGGTGGTAATCGCGCAGGTGCCGGCGCTTGCAGCCAATGCGCCGTTGTCCCGATGTTTTGCAGCGTTACCCCTGATCGTCTTGACGCATTTGCTTTACGGGTGGGGTTTTTGGCGCGGCCTTTTCACCCGGCTCAACGTGTCCCCGGACCGATCGCCGGTAACGGTCGCCATCGAGGAAATCGATCCGGCGGGATCCAATGTTTCTTAGGTTTTGATATGGAGAGCCTCAAGCCCGAGTTAAGAACCGCTGCCTGGTCGGCGGCATTGAAGGAATCGGTTGACCCTGCCCGAGTGAGGCATTACCTGCGGTTGCTGTCGGAAACCTCGGCGTTGGAGGAACTGTGCCGAGCAACTCCGGAGCAAGCCCAGACTGTATCGGCGGTCTGCAGCGGTTCACAGGCTTTGAGCGCGTCGTTGGTGGCACATCCCGACTGGATATCCCTGCTCGCGCCCGAGCAGATCCAGCACGGTCGTCGCAAACAAGGGCTCCAGCAAGAGCGTGACTCCTGGTTAAAGCCTCTGATCCAAAAGGGCGATTTCGCGACAGCGCTGGCGCGGACCCGGCAGTTTAAAGCGCGCGAGATGCTCAGGATTGGCGCGCGCGACCTGGCGCGCCGAGGGACAGTTGAAGAAATCATCGGAGAAATCTCGGACGTGGCGGATGTTTGCCTCGATGCCGTGTGGGAGAGTTGCTACCTCCAACTGGCAGCTCGCTACGGGGAACCTTACTTTCAGGATGCCTCGGGTCGCTGGCGTCGCTCGACTTGCTGCGTGCTGGGTATGGGAAAACTTGGGGGACGCGAACTTAATTACAGTTCCGACGTTGACGTCCTGTTTGTTTACGATGAGGAAGGGCATGTTTTCACCAAACCGCCTGCCCCAAACTCGCCGTCAAAAGCCTCAGCCACAGCCAAGGCGCGGGCGGTCGGGAGGAAAGCCCGGGAGGGCATCGGCGGTGGTCAACGAGCCGGCCTATCCAACCACCAATTCTTTAATCGATTGGCGGAGGCTTTCATTGCCGAGGTGAGCCGCCTGGCTCCTGAAGGCACGCTTTACCGCATCGACTTAAGGTTGCGGCCCGAGGGTGATTTGGGCCCGTTGACCCGCTCGATGTCGAGCTACGAGACTTATTACGCGCAGTGGGGCCAGACCTGGGAACGTATGATGTTGATCAAAGCCCGGGGCGTTGCCGGAGATCAGCGCCTGGCCGCGGAGTTTCTCGAAACGATCCAACCCTTCAGGTACCCGCGTTTGATCGGCGAGAACGTGCTTGCCGAAGTCGGCGCGATGAAAGATCGCATTGAAAACGAGGTTGTCGCGGCAGATGCGATCGATCGCAATGTCAAGCTGGGCAGGGGAGGCATCCGCGAAATCGAATTCACGGCGCAGGCGCTGCAATTGTTGCACGGCGGCCGCCAGCCGTTTCTTCAGGGTTCCCAGACTTTGCCCGCGTTGGAAAAACTCGCCCGATACGAGCTCATTTCAAGCCGCTCCTGGAGAGAGTTGAGGGATGCCTACCGCTTTTTGCGAAACGTGGAGCATCGGCTGCAAATGGAAAATGACCAGCAGACCCACACCATCCCGGCGGATAAGCCGGCGCAGCAACGGCTGGCCAGGTTGATGGGGTTCGACGACTCGAAGCTGTTTGAGCAGGCGCGACGAGACCACGCACGGCGTGTCCGTGAGGTTTTCGAATTCGTACTGAAGCGTGAAGTTCCACAAGCGCTCTCCAAGTCGCCTTTGCCCCTGCAATTTGAAGGAGCCGAAGCCGAATGGAAAAAAGTCCTGGAACAATGCGGGTTCAAAGAACCCGGAAGGGCTGTTAGTGTGCTGCGCGAGTTTGTGGAAGGGCCGGGATACGTGCATGTCTCGGCGCGAACTAACGAGCTGGCTTATCGGCTGATCCCAAGAATCCTCAAGTGGTGTCCCGGAAACCTTGAACCGGCGGCCCCCTCGACGAGTGGCTTTCCGGCGGCAAATCTCGGGCTAAGCCACAAGGAACCCGCGAATTTGACTTCGCAAAGGCTCTCGGATCCGGACCGCGTCGTGACGCGGCTGGACAATTACATCGCCGCGTACGGAGCTCGTTCCACCTTGTTCGAGCTGTGGAACGGCAACCCGGCGTTTTTTGAACTGTTGCTGTTGTTGTTCGACCGATCGGAGTTCCTTGCCGAGTTGGCGATCCGTTCGCCGGACCTGGTGGACGAATTGGTCAGCAGCGGCCGGTTGCGTCAGAGGAAATCAGCAGAGGAAACACTGCGGGATTTGCGACACGGCTTAAATGACAAGGACCAGCTGCTTTGGTTGCGCCGCTATCACCAGGCAGAGGTCATGCGGATCGGATTGCGCGACATCCTGGGGTTGGCGGACGAGGAGCAGTATCTGACAGAACTTTCGGCGCTGGCTGACGCCTGTCTGCGTTACGCGCTCGAATCGACTCTGCACAAGCACCGGTTGAAGACGCCGCCTTTTGTGATCATCGGCCTGGGCAAACTGGGCGGCGCGGAAATTGATTACGGGTCGGACCTCGACATTCTGTTCGTCGCGCCGTCAAAGGCAAAAGACCCCGGCAAGCTTAGAGTACTTGCCATCGAAATTCTGGAGCTTCTCTCGACGCGAACCGAACAGGGCCTGGTGTTCCACACGGATGCCCGGCTTCGGCCCGACGGCGAAAAGGGCTTGCTGGTAAACACACTGGCTGCGTACCAGGAGTATTACCGCAAACGCGGAGCTTTGTGGGAAATCCAAACATTGACTCGAATGCGGGTCATCGCGGGAGATGGACGTGTGGGCGAAGCGTTCCAAATAATGGCGCGGGAATTGACAAATTTCGCAAGACCTTCCCTCCCATTGGCAGCTTTCGCGCCCGACTGGAAACAGAAGATTCACCAGATGCGGATGCGCATAGAAAAAGAACGCACCGCGCCCGGCCAGGACGAGCTGGCCATTAAGACCGGCTCCGGTGGACTCATGGACGCTGAATTCATCGCCCAGGTCCTGTGCCTGGAATATGGGTGGCAGGAGGCCAATACGCTCAAGGCGTTGCAGCGCGGACGGGACAACGGCGTCTTGCCGGACGCGCAAAAGCTTATCGTAAATTACCGTTGGCTTCGCCGAATCGAAGGCACTTTGAGAAGGTGGAGTTACGAAGGGGAAACTGCGTTGCCGGTTGACCCGGCGCCTTACTCCCGGGTC
>DATGLT010000291.1:0-5284 GCA_035294005.1 Verrucomicrobiia bacterium | reverse complement strand
CGGACGGACAGACTTTAGTTGGTTCAGAAATTAAAGAGTCTTTCATCCCAACTCAGCAGACCAAAAAAGACGTTTTTTGTCTAGAGCTAATTTTGGTTCAACAGCCAGAGTGACTTGCGCCCCTAACCCGCAGGACCCTGTCCGAAGTCCGGGATTAACAAATCTTGAGGTTGTATTGGTAAAAAGTTGAAGGCAGCTTGGGAACAGACACTTTATGAAAAAATGGTATCAAAGGTTGGCTTGGTGCGGTGCGTGGCTCTCCGCGCTTTCGTTTTGCGCGGCGGAAAACTGGAACCAATACCGCGGCAATGCCGGGGACGGGCTTTCAACAGAGTCATCTCCTCGCCCCTGGCCGGCCAACGGCCCGAAACGGCTCTGGACCGCCGCGACGCCCGCCGGTTTCAGCTCATTCGTCGTCGCCGATGGAAAAGCGTTCACGATTGTTGCCCGTGAGGTGGACGGGGCATTGGCCGAAGTCTGCCTTGCCCTGGACGCGCAGAACGGGAAGGAGTTGTGGGCCACTCCCACCGGGCACGCAAAATATCGTGGTGGCGGCGATAGCGGCGCTGAGGGCAACACCGGCGGCGACGGCCCGCGCTCCACGCCGGCGGTCAGTGACAACAAAGTTTACGTCTATTCCGCTCAGTTGGTCTTGAGCTGCCTGGACGCGCAAACAGGAAAGGTGCTTTGGCAAAAGGATATTTTGCGGGACTTTGGCGGGAAGAACATCGGCTGGGAAAGCGCCATGTCGCCCGTGACCGATGGCAAGCTGGTGTATATCGCTGGAGGAGGCGCGGGGCAGGGGATGCTGGCGTTCGACAAACAATCCGGGGCGGTGGCCTGGAAAAACGGGGATGAACAGATGACCCACGCGACACCCGTGATCGCGACATTAGGTGGCGTGCGCCAGGTAATTTATCTGATGCAAAGCGGATTGGTCTCTTTGGATGTTGCGAACGGAAAAATACTGTGGCGATTTCCTTTCACGTATCGCACGGCCACGGGTTGTTCGCCCGTGGTTGATGGCAACATCGTCTTTTGCACCGCCGGCTATGGCGTCGGCGGAGCGGCGTGTGAAGTTACAAAGGTAGGAAATTCATTTGAAGCCAAAGAATTGTGGAGGATTAAAGGGGATAATTCGGTTGCAAGCCTGTGGAGTACTCCGGTGTGCAAAGATGGGTACCTTTACGGGATGATCAGCTTCAAGAAATTCGGGAACGGGCCGCTCAAGTGTATTGATCTCAAGACCGGGCAGGTGAAATGGGAACAACCCGGGTTCGGCGCCGGCAACGTGGTTGCCGTCGGCAATGACCTCGTCGCTCTGGCAGACGATGGTGAACTCGTCCTCGTGGAAGCCAGGCCTGATGGTTACAAGGAACTCGCCCGCACAAAGGCCGTTACCGGCAAGTGCTGGAGCACACCCGCCTTGAGCAACGGCCGCCTTTACGTGCGCAGCACGAAAGAAAGCGCCTGCCTGGACCTCGGGAGCAACTAACCCCTGATGAAACCTCGCGTTCGATTTGCCCCAAGCCCGACAGGATTTCTCCACATCGGAGGCGCCCGCACCGCGTTGTTCAACTGGCTTTACGCCAGGCACACAGGCGGGACTTTCATCCTGCGCATTGAAGACACGGATGTCGCGCGGAACACACAGGAAGCGGTTGACGTCATTCTAAAAGGGCTTCGGTGGCTCGGGCTCGACTGGGACGAAGGGCCGATCAGCTCGGACGCGACCGGACCCGCCAAGGGCGATTCAGGCCCTTACTTTCAAAGTTGCAGGAGGCTGAATTATGAGAAGCGCGTCGAGGCCCTCCTCTCGCGCGACCTCGCGTACCAGCACGAGGGCGCAATCCGGTTTCGAATGACCCGCGAACCCGTTCTCATTTCGGATCTGGTTGTTGGCGATGTGCGCCGCGAATTGACCGACCGGGAGCAGGCCGACCCTGACTTCGTGATCGTGCGCTCCGACGGCCAACCCGTCTTCCATTTCGTCAACGTGGTCGATGACCTTGAAATGAATATCACTCACGTGATTCGCGGAGAAGATCACTTGAGCAATACCGCGAAGCATATCGCCCTGTTCCGCGCCTTCGGCGTGGAACCCCCCAAGTACGCCCATATCCCGCTGATTCTGAATCCGGACGGAACCAAGATGAGCAAACGCGACAAAGGTTCCTCTCTGACTTCTTACATGGAGGAAGGGTACGCGCCCGAGGCGTTGGTGAATTATTTGTGCTTGCTCGGGTGGTCTCCAAAGAACAATCGCGAAAAAATCCCGATTCGTGAGGTGATTGAGACGTTTGACCTGCCGCAGATCCTGCGTCATAACGCCCGTTTCGATTTGACCAAGCTGACTTGGCTTGCGGGCGAATACGTCAGAGAGATGGACAACGAACGGTTCTACGAGTTGTCTATTCATGCGCTGGCCGCGGCGGGGTTGAACACGGAAAAATTTTCCACCAGTTACGTCCGCGCCGCGCTGGACACCTGCAAAGGCAAATTCAAGCTGTTCGGAGAACTGCCCGCCTACGCGGGCTTCTACTTCAAAGAGGATATCTCTTACGATCCCGTTGCTATGCAACGCGATTTTGTTCCTGAAAACAGGCCCAGGCTTGCGCGGTTGCGCCAGGCATTGGAGATTTTGGAACCCTTCGACCCCGACCCGATTGGAGCGACCTTTAAGTCCGTGGCGCAGGAACTGGGAGTCAAAACCGGGATTCTCGTGCACCCCGCGCGCCTGGCCTGCTGCGGCAGCACAGCCGGGCCGAGCCTCTATCACCTCATGGCGATTCTGGGCAAGGAGCGGGTCCTGAAACGCATTGACCAGGGTCTTGGCTTGATGCCCTCGTAATTACAAACTCCGCAACTTGTGTCCGCTTTCAGGAAAACCCATCGCCTCCGCGTAAACCTCCTCAAATCCTGGCCGTTCGTTCAGTGAAAGGTGCCTGGTCCGTTCTCGAATGGCTGGGTAACAGAGCTTTTCCGGATCGGCTTGGAACAGCGCCAGTTTTGCCCCTAGCAGCGCTGTATTGCCCGCGGCCAGCATCACCGCGGGAGGAAACTCGAACAGCCCAATCCTCCTGGCATTTTCCTGGCTGATGTAGTTGCCGAATGCTCCCGCCAGAAAGACCTGTGTGACTTCTCCAACTGAGGCCCCGCGGTCCTCGAGCAGCAGGCGAATGCCGGCTGCGATGGCACCTTTGGCCAGTTGCAGTTCCCGAATATCGGCCTGGTTCAGTTTGACCGGTGGTTGCAGTTCAAGAGGTTTGCCGTTCGCGAGGCGTCCGTTTGGTAACACCGCGCCCAGTTCAAGACCTGCCGCGACGGCGTCAACCAGCCCGCTACCGCAGATCCCGCGAGCTGTTGTGCCGCCCAGGACCCGGCATTCAAGAGTGTGGCTCAAGACGCGGACTTCGGAGATCGCGCCGGTGGCTGCCCGCATTCCCATAGAAATGCATGCTCCTTCGAAAGCGGGCCCTGCTGCCGTGGCCGCGCAAACAAGCCCTTCACGGTTGCCTACGACAATTTCGCCATTCGTGCCCAGGTCAATCAGCACGGCCAGGGAGTCACGTTCATGCAAGCGGGTGGCCAGAATGCCCGCCAGGATGTCGCTTCCGACGAATCCGCCAAGACACGGCAAAAAATAAACCTCTGGATTGCCCGGAACTGTCCAGCCCAGGTCGTTGGATCGAAAGCGCTGCAGTCCAGTTGACCCAGGCTCGAACGGGTAATGCGACAACGGCTCAACGTCCTGGCCGCTGAATAGATGGTGCATAACCGTATTACCGACGAGGACCACTCGATCGCAGGAGGCGCCGACAGCCGCTGGGCTGATATCGAGCAGTTGGTTCAGCATCGTGCCGATTTGGTCCCGAACAAGCGCTTCGAGGACGTGTTGACCCTGGTCTCTCAAAGCAAATTCGATTCGGCTCATTACATCCGCTCCGTGCCTGGCCTGGGCGTTAAGCGCGGCTTGCACTCCGAGGACGCTGCCGGTTTGCAAGTCGAGCAACTGCGCTACGATCGTGGTCGTTCCGAGGTCGATCGCTACTCCAAGGCCTGGACGAGGTTCGAAATGGAATTGTGAGTTATCGGAAAGAACGGAGGTTTCCCATTGGGCCAAATCGAGTGTGATATCTGAATCGGGACGGATTCCACAGGCAAGCCTCCAACCATCCGCCAGTTCCGCGGGGCTGAGCCGGGCCACGTCGTGTTCGTTGACGGGCGCATGGCCTGAGACCAGCCTGACTCGGCAACCTTTGCATCGGCCGCGGCCGCCACAGGGGAACTCGACTCCGAGCTCAAAAAGGGCGTCCTGGAGACCCGCGCCGGGCTCAACTCGGATGGATTTTCCAAGCGGCTGCAGCTGGATCTCAACCGTGCGCTTCAGAAGCTATCTCCGGATCCGGAAAAACTGGGTCGGGCCGTTTCGGGGCACGGTGGCCTGGAAAAGGCCCGGGCTTGTTTTTGAAATCGTGGCGTTTTGAACCGGCGCGTAAGAGCCATTGGCCAGCGGCGAACTGAGCAGGATATAGGCTGAGGCCGGATCGTTGGTGCCGCCCGAAAAATTCAGGACAACGTTGGTGGCGCTGGCGGAGATTTTCGTAAACTGAATCGAGGTGGGCACGACATTCGTGTTGCCGGTAAACTGGATCGCGCCCAGGGCCACCGTCGCGGACTGGTTGGTCCCGGGCGGCGAAACGGCGCGCCACGCCGAGAAATAGAAGTCAATATAGTAAAGATTCCCGACCGCGTCCCACGCGCAATCGGTGTCTGCATGGTTCTCGTCGCCCTGCATGACCACACCGAGATCGATATTGGCCGCGAGCGCGCCGTTTGTGGCCCACAGCACTTTTGTGTTCCCGTTGGTTGTGAAAGGACCGTCCGGTCCTTGGAACGACACTGCCACGTATTTTCCGGTTGGGTCCACCGCGATCCCGCTCGCCCCGGCGTAGGTGTCATCACCCGCGCCTACGGCCCAAAGCGCATTGGTCTCGGGCCCCGCGGCGGCTGAAATGGACCCAAACCGAAACACCCGAGGCGAGGGATCCCCATTAAGGCCAGTGCGCGCGCACGTATAAATATTGCCCGCGCGATCGAGAGCGACGCTGAAGAAATTGGTCACAGCCGTGCTGGTCACCAGGTTTGTGCCAGTGTCATTGGTCATGCACACGGAATTCGGGCCCACCATCCACCGGGTGAGTTGGGCCGCCTCGGTGTTGGCCATCCAAATCTGGGTGTTGGTCCCGGAGCCTACGATTGCGGGACCACTCAAGACCGCCCC
>DATGLT010000290.1:0-35086 GCA_035294005.1 Verrucomicrobiia bacterium | reverse complement strand
CGGACGGACAGACTTTAGTTGGTTCAGAAATTAAAGAGTCTTTCATCCCAACTCAGCAGACCAAAAAAGACGTTTTTTGTCTAGAGCTAATTTTGGTTCAACAGCCAGAGTGACTTGCGCCCCTAACCCGCAGGACCCTGTGGCCTTAACCGCCGCGCTTCAAAAGTGCTTTCCTCAACATGAGCTTTAGTGTTTAGTGCGCGCTCGCGTATGAGCAAAACCGCATTATTATTTGCCGGGCAGGGCGCCCAATGCGTCGGAATGGGCAAGGATTTTGCCCAGAAGTCCGCACTTGCCCGTTCGTGGTTCGACCGAGCCCGCTCCGTCCTGGGTTACGATCTTGGCGAGATTTGCTTTGCGGGTCCGGAGCCGGAACTGACGAAAACCGAGCATGCGCAACCCGGGATCTTCCTGGTCAGCTGGATTGCGCTTGAGTTGCTGCGGGAGCGTGTGCCACAGCTGCAATTCGCAGCAACCGCAGGGCTGTCGCTGGGCGAGTTCACCGCGTTAGCCGCCGCCGGAGGCTTGAGCTTCGAGGACGGATTGCGCCTCGTTCGCCAGCGCGGCCGCTTTATGCAGGAGGCTTGCGATGCGACTCACGGTTCGATGGCAGCTGTGATCGGGCTCGACGAAGCTCGGACCCGGCAGATTTGCATGGAAGCCGGAGTCGTGCTGGCAAATTTGAATTGCCCTGGACAGATCGTCATCTCGGGGGAAACCGAAAAAATCGCCAAGGCATGCGAATTGGCCAAAGCCAAAGGCGCCCGGAGGGCTCTGCCGCTGCCAGTGGCAGGCGCGTATCACTCACCGCTCATGACGAGTGCCCAACCGAAACTTGCGGCCGAACTTGACCGCACCCGCGTGCTCGCGCCCGTTGTTCCCGTCATTTCGAATGTCACAGCCGGACCGCACGGCCCCCCCGAGACGATTCGCGCCCAATTAGTGGCGCAGGTCACCTCTTCCGTGCGCTGGGAAGAATCGATGCGCTACCTTTTGAGCCAGGGCTTTACTCACTTCATTGAATTGGGGCCCGGCACCGCCTTAAGCGGGTTCATGAAGCGAATCGACAAAAACGCCCGGATCATAAACGTAGCCGACCTGCCAAGCCTCGAGGCCGCTACTGCGAGCTTGCTAGCGCCTGCCACATAACGTAAGAGGACTTTCCGGATGAGCCAACTTTCGAATCAAGTTGCGGTCGTGACCGGAGCCGGTCGCGGAATCGGGCGCGCTGTCGCCCTGAAATTCGCCTCTGAAGGCGCCGACGTGGTTTGCGTTTCGCGCACGGTCGAAAATGCGGAGAAGATTGCCGGCGAAATCCGGGGAATTGGCCGCAAAGCCTGGGCACACGCGGTGGACGTATCGAATGCGGCCGAAGTGGGGGCCGCCGTCGACCAGGTTCTCACCGAGGCTGGCAAAGTGGATATCCTGGTTAACAATGCGGGAGTGACGCGCGATGGGTTGCTCGCGCGCATGAGCGAGGCTGATTGGGACACTGTCCTGGATACCAATCTGAAAGGAGCGTTTCTTTTCACCAAGGCTTTGGCGCGCGGTTTTATGAAACAGCGATCGGGCCGCATAATTAATGTCGCCTCGATTGTCGGTTTGATCGGCAACGCGGGCCAATGCAATTACGCCGCCAGCAAAGCGGCGCTTCTCGGTTTTACGAAATCGCTGGCGCGGGAGCTGGCTTCGCGCGGCGTGCTTGTCAATGCGATTGCGCCGGGATTTGTCGACACCGATATGACGTCGGGGCTGAAAGAGGAACTCAAAGCGGAATTGCTCAAGTCCATCCCGCTGGGCACGTTGGGCAAGCCGGAAGATATTGCGGAGGCCGCGCTATTTTTGGCAGGGCCGGGATCGCGTTACATCACAGGCCAGGTGCTTACAGTGGATGGCGGGATGGCGATGTAAGATTTCCGATTTCAGGGCTTGACGCCTTTTGCATCGTAGCATAGACACACAGCAAAACTTAGAACCGGAGTAAATCATGGCTGAGAAAACCATAGAACAACGAGTCAAAGACATTATTGTCGAGCAGTTGGGCGTGAACGCCGATCAAGTCACGCCGGACGCCAAGTTTATTGAAGACTTGGGTGCGGATTCACTTGATACGGTGGAATTGGTCATGGCGCTGGAGGAAGAGTTTGGCCATGAAATTCCGGATGAGCAGGCCGAAAAGCTGCAAAGCGTGGGCGACGTCATCAAGTACATCGAAGACCTCCAACAGAAGTAATCCACACTTGAGAATTTCCGGGGCGGCTTGGACTGGCATCAGGTTGGGCTGCCCCGTTTTTTTTTATGGCCATTAATTGGACCGAACGCAGGGTCGTGGTCACGGGATTGGGAATCGTCTCCCCGCTGGGGCAGGACGTCCAAGTCTTCTGGGATCACCTCCTGTCCGGCCAATGCGGCGTGGATAAAATCTCAAGCTTTGACGTCTCCGGTTTTGACACCAAAATCGCGGCGCAAGTCAAAGACTTCAATCCGGCGCCCGCGTTTCCATCGCCCAAAGAAGTGCGTCGCACCGATCGCTACTCCCAGTTCGGGGTATATGCCGGCTGGCAGGCGCTGCGCGATTCGGGCCTTGAGCTTGATCGCGTCAACTTGGACGAAGTTGGCGTTTTCATCGGTTCGGGCATCGGCGGTCTGGAGACGGTGACTGAACAGCACAAAATTCTTATTGATCGCGGGCCCGGGCGGCTCTCGCCCTTCATGATTCCAATGCTGATATCCAATATGGCATCTGGAATCTTTTCGATGTACCACAACTTGCGCGGCCCTAACTTCGCGACGTGTTCGGCCTGCGCGACGGCCAATCACGCCCTTGGTGAGGCCTGGCGGACCATAAAAATGGGTGATGCGCAGGTTATGTTCGCCGGCGGTGCGGAGGCGGCCGTCGTGGCCATCGGGATTGGCGGCTTTTGCGCCATGAAAGCCATGAGCACGCGCAATGACGATCCCAAACATGCTTCGCGCCCGTTCGACAAGGAACGCGACGGGTTCGTCATGGGTGAAGGAGCCGGTGTCCTGGTCCTCGAAGAGCTTGAACACGCCAAAAAGCGTGGCGCCCGCATTTATTGCGAATTTGCCGGCTACGGCAACACTGCCGACGCGCATCATCTGACCGCTCCGTCGCCCGGAGGTGAAGGCGCCACCCGCTGTATGCGCATGGCCCTGCGCAACGGCGGCCTCAATCCGGAAGATATTTCTTACATCAACGCCCACGGAACCTCCACGCCCCAGGGCGATATCGCCGAGACCCAGGCCATCAAGACAGTGTTCGGGGACCACGCGCGCAAAATTGCCGTCAGTTCCACCAAAGGCGCGACCGGCCATATGCTGGGCGCGGCCGGGGCTGTTGAGATGATCGTCTGCGCAAAAGCGTTGCAAACCAACCTGGTGCCCCCGACCATTAATTACGAGGTTCCTGATCCCGAATGCGATCTTGATTACGTTCCCAACAAAGCCCGCGAATTGCACGTCAATGCCATCGTGAACAATTCATTCGGGTTCGGCGGCCACAACGCCACGCTTGTCGCCAGAAAATTTCCGGGCTGATCCTTCGTAAATCCTAAACCTTGAGCACTATCTTGCCCGCCAGGGTGCCCTTTTTCTGAATTGTGCTTTCCTCCTGCAGCCGATGCGCTTCCGCCGCCTCGGCCAGCGGCATGATTCGGTCAATCCGCGCCTTTAGCGTCTTTTCCACCAGCCATTGGTTAATGTCTTCCGCGGATGCGCGCTGTTCACTTGGGGTGGCGTTGAACATCGCCAGCCCAAGCAATGAGCAATCCTTGACATAGAAGGGTCCCACTGGCAGCGGGGGCCGCGCATCGCGACCCGCCATAAGGATCATACGCCCGCGCGGCGCCAGCAGTGGAATAGCGCGTTCAAGATTGGGTTCCCTCAGAGTCTCCCACCATGTACTGACCCCCTTCGGCGCAAACGCCTTGATCGCCTCATCCACGTTCTCGGTTTTGTAATTGATCACCAGGTCGGCGCCCAGTTCCTCGCAAATCCGCGCCTTGTCATCGCTGCCCGCTGTCGTGACCACTCGGGCTCCGAGGATCTTCCCTATCTGCACCACACTCGAACCGATGCCACCGGACCCGCCATTGACGAAGAGCACCTCACCCCCTTTGAGCTTTGCTTTTCTCACCAGGCCCAGGTGCGCGGTAATCCCGACGAGCGACGCCGCCACCATGTCCGTGTCCTGTACCGTTTGTGGAATCGTGTACAACCAGCGCTCGTCGACGGCCGCAAATTCCGCAAACGTTCCGTTGCGGTCCTCGGTTCCCTGGTTGGACGCCCAGACGCGGTCGCCGGGCTTGAACCGCTTCACCGCGGCCCCCGAGGCGACCACTGTTCCGGCCAGGTCCCGTCCCAGGATCCATGGGAACGAGGGCGGGGGAGCAACCATTCCACTGCGCACGTAAACATCGATGGGGTTGACGTCCACGGCTGTAACCTTAATCAGGCATTCGGTGCGTTTGGGTTTCGGGTCGGGCAAATCGCCATAGACGATCACGTCGGGGGGGCCTGTTCTTTCGATGTACGCGGCTTTCATGGGTGCGTTATTTTTGTGATCGACACCGGCGGAGTTTTCGCCGGGCCGATGCGCAAAGTAAGGCAAATGGATTGCAACCGCCATCCCGGCTGTGACGTTTCACATCAAAATTCGGGTTTCCCCCCATTAGCGTGATTTTTGGCCGCACAAGAGTCTTAAGGCATGGAACTGAGAGGAGCGTTGTTGCAGAGGCCGGAGTTTAAACCGCTGAGCTTTTTCAAAGCCTTTGCCCCGGTTCTCAAGCAGGGCGCTGTTGCGGACCCGGTCGCGCCCGCTCTCATGATTTCGGTGATCATTCCCGCCCATAACGAGGAAGGCTATTTGAGGCGGACCTTGGACGCCTTGAGGCGCCAGAACTACGGATGGTTCGAAGTGATCGTCGTGGCCAACGGCTGCACCGACCGCACTCGCGATGAGGCCCGAGGCAGATGCCACCGCTTAATCGTCCTTTCTCAAAAAAGCCTTGGTGTCGCCCGCAACCTGGGTGCACGGATGGCGCGGGGCGAGTTGTTGCTCTTTCTCGATGCCGACACAATCCTTGAACCTACGGCCCTGAAGGTTATCGCCCAGACATTCAAACCGCAGTACGCGGCGGGCACGTTGCGAGGCGAACCGGATGACTCGAGGCTGCCCTATCGCACTATCTACGCTTTAAAAAATCTTGTGCACCGGTGCTCATTGCATCCCGGGAGTTCCGGCGTGATTCTTTGTTGGAAAGAGCATTTCGTTCGAGTTGGCGGATTTGACGAACGGCTGGAAGTCCGCGAAAACAGCGAGCTCGTCAAACGCTTGCTGCGATTTGGCCGCTACAAGTACATCGGCAAAGTCCGAGCCACGACTTCGATGAGGCGGTACGAGCGTTGCGGTGTGGGAAGGGTTGTCTGGCTGTGGCTGCGGCTTTGGTTCGAATCGTTTCTCTCTGACCTCCACCAGAAACAGTATGAACCAATCCGGTAAGGCGGTTCATGGATTTGACCAGGCTGTCGACCCTAAGTAGAAAATCAGGCTTCAGTGTAGCTGAAAGTTTCACCAACCTCGCGCCAACCGATCCGCTCCCGTTCGATGGCAGCTTCCAGCCGGGTGAGCGGTTCATTTACCCCTTCGCGGCCAAACGCAAACGTCTTGAAGTGGATTGGCAGCAAATAATCGGCGCCCGACTCGTTCGTCATCCTGACGGCTTGTTCCGGCGTGCAATGCGAACACTCCCACGGCTGGTATGCTCCAATCGGCATGATTGCCATGTCAACGGGACCAAACCGGCGTAGTGAGCGGAAGGAATCCGTCCACGCAGTGTCGCCTCCAAAAATGATTTTCCTGCCCTCTCGTTCGAGCAGATACCCGTTGTAACCGCGATACGTATCGTGTCGCCAGCGGGCCCCCCAGTGTTTCACCTCAAATGCGCAGACGTTAACCTCTCCGTTCTCGGTCCGTATTCGGGTTTGCTCGCCCCATCTGAGTGAAACCGGCTCGCATATCTTTGTATTCGACAACAAGTCCAGCGTCCCACGCGCAGCCACCGCCCGAGGCCGTCCCGGCATCGCGCGCAAGCTGGGAATGTCCGTATGATCCATATGGGCGTGCGAAAGCAGGACAAGATCAATGCGCGGCAATTGGGCAGGTCTGAGCGCCGGGGCGATGAGCCGTTTCGGACCGATCGTGCCCACGGGCGTATCAGCCCCGATTCGCCTGAACAGCGAAGGGTCGGTCAGAATGTTCAATCCGTAGAAGCCGATGAGGACGGTCGCGTGTCCCAGCCACGCCGCGGTAACGTTTTGCGTGTCCCACAAGTCTGGGCTTGGCGTGTGCTTCGGCCTAACTACCGAGCGGCATGATTCGGCAAGGAAGCCCCGTACCGCCCTGGCAGGGAGCTGATTCGAGCAACCCGACCACAGCCCGGCAAGGCCTGCTGCCCCGGTTTTAAAAAACCAACGACGCGAAAATTTTCTGTTTTTCAACTGCTTACGCCTGATGACATTAAAACGGAGCCTGAATCATAGGAACGCACCCTCCCGGCACAAGCACGAACTGAAGAAAACTGCCTAAAATGAGCAGGGCAATGTCAAGGCAACTGCCAGCCGCTTAAGGTATTCGGCACGCGGAATAGTTCTGGCCCCCAGTTGCGCCGTTATATGGGTGAGCATCTGAATGTCGAACAGTGCGAACTGCTGTCGTTTGAGATGTTCTATCAAATGATGCAGAGCGACTTTTGAAGCGTTGCTCACCGTATGAAACATGGATTCGCCAGCAAACAATCCACCGATTGCGACGCCGTAAATTCCGCCGGCAAGCTGCCCGTCGACCCAGCATTCCAGGCTGTGCGCGTGCCCTGCCGCGTGCAGCCCCGTGTAGGCCTGTACAAATTCGTCGGTAATCCAGGTCTGGCGCCGCCCTTGGGCCGGCCTGGCGCAGCCTTCCATGACTTCCCGGAAGGCGCGATCCCTGGTCACTTCGAACTTTCCCTTTCGCATCTCTCTTTTGAGGCTGCGAGACACGTGGAAAGCATCCAGTTCAAATATCGCCCGGGGATCCGGTGACCACCAGCTTACCGGAGCTACGGTCCAGGGGAAAATCCCGTGCCGATACGCCAGTAACAGCCGGGAAATCGACAGGTCTCCTCCGATGGCGACCAACCCATCCTCCGTGGCGGTCGCGGGGTCGGGAAATTGCAGCCGCCGGTCAAGAATTGGAACCTGTGGTTTCAATTTTCCGAGTCTTCGAGCTGCCGGCTTTCAACCATCGAGCAGCTCGAGAAAAGCCATTTGGAAATAACCCGCCAATTCCATTGCCCAGAGATCGGGAGCTGCTTCTGGCGCGAGATTGTTGATGGGGGGTTCGGGCGATCCCATCCGCAGCCAACTGCCGACCCGGACATCGTTCAGCACTTCGAGCAACCACTCCATGTCTTCACGGCTGATTCGCAGATGCCAGCCATTCTCCTCTTGCTTGAGGTGCTTGTGTTCCAGGAACGAATCCAGCCGTGCCCTGTTTTTGGCGCGTGTCTCGGCCAGCGCATCGTCCAGCAATTGCTGGTTTTGTTCCTGGGAAGAACCTTTGCTGAGGCGCTGATAGCCGGCTGGGATCTTTGGATAAAGACTCAGAACGTGCCGGAGCAAGTCCTTTTCACGTGAACTCAACTGAAACTCGTAGTGCTTGCCGGCTTTAGTGAGTTTCACTCGTCTCGTTCCATCGTAGCATGAAGGCTGTGTTTCTGCAGTTCATGCACGTAATGCTCGGCTTTTTCGAGGATTTCCTTCACCAGTACGCTTTTTCCCTGTTCATGGACCTGGAGCATGTGAAACTCAGCCTTTTTGCGGGGCCATCCGAACACCTTCTGGAAGACATGAGTCACGTAATCCATGTAATTGACAGGGTCGTTCCAGCAGATAACAAGATACCCAGGGTCAAGCTGGGATTTGTCCTGTCGGCTCTCTTCCTGGATTGTACCCGGAAGGACGTCCGGAGTAGCTGTTTCCGCCATAGCCGAACAGTAAAAGAAAGGTGTAGGGTTGTCGAGTGGCGGACCACCCAGGAACTGGGTTGCCGAAGTCCGTTTGGCACCTCCTGCCTCGATTTAAGGCGGGTCCCGCCAAATCACAAAACCTTGCTCGAATCCCTATTGCCCCACGCCAACAGATCAGGCACAGTCAGTATGTGGCCGTACGTGCAGAGAATTTGGGCTCGAAAAATGCTGAACATTCTCCAGTGCAAACCGTCGAACTTATGCTAGCTTTAGGCACTTTTGGTTAAGCACTTCAACATCATGATAGAACGTTTCGTCCGTCGCTTCGTGCTGCTCCTGCTCAGCGGCCTCCTGGTTCATCCCCTGTTTGTCCAAAGTGTTGCTCGGGCGGCTGACTCGACGACGCCAGTGGCGCCAGGGATTGGCTCTGACAAAACAACCAACGTTTTCCACGGCATTTCCCCCGGCCCCCTGGATGGTCCGATTGCCATGGTCACCGCTCAAATGTTGCAACGCTTTCAGTACCTGCGACAGCCCTTTAACGATGCCGTTTCCAGCAAGTTCCTTGACCGTTACATTGACACCTTTGATCCCCAACATCTTCATTTCCTCCAATCTGATTTGGCAGAATTCGAAGTTTACCGCACCAACCTCGATCACCTGACGCTGCCCGAACGTGGAACCCCGCCCGACACGAGGCCGGCTTGCAAAATCTTCAACCGGTTTGTTGAACGGCTCCAGCAACGCGTGGCTTATGCCGATGAGTTGCTAAAGAACGAAAAGTTCGAATTCGACACCGACGAGCGGGTCGTGCTCAATCGCAAGGATCTGCCGTTTCCCAAGGATTTGAATGAGGCCAAGAAACTTTGGGCCGAGCGGATTCGCGCCGAGTACCTGCAGGAAAAACTTGGCAAAATCGATCTGAAGAAAAATGCGGCGGCCCAGGTCAAGAGCAGTGAAGCAAAGTTCGCGCCCGATTCCGCCGCGGATGCTTCCATCCAAGCCGTTCCGGCGGAGAACGCCGCTCCCAAAAAGACCGATGCGGAGCAAATCGTGGAGACGCTCAGCCACCGGTATCACCGGAATCTTCACACGTTCATGGATTGGGACAACGACGATGTGTTGCAGGTCTATCTGACGGCCCTGGCGCACGTTTACGATCCACATTCGGATTACTTCAACAAGTCGCAGCTCGACAGCTTTGCGATTGGCATGAATCTAAGCTTGTTCGGAATTGGGGCTGAACTGACCTCCGAGGACGGCTACTGCACAATTCACCGTCTGCTGCCTGGCGGCCCTGCGGCCAAAAGCAACAAGATCAAAGAAAACGACAAAATCATCGCGGTGGCCCAGAGCAACCAACCGCCCGTCGACGTCGTCGACATGAGCCTGGGCAAGGCCGTTCAGCTGATCCGGGGTCCCAAGGGCACCGAAGTGCGCCTTACGATTGTCCCGGCCGGCGCCGATTCCTCGGCCCGAACAACCCTTTCCCTGATCCGTGACGAGATCAAGCTGGAGGACCAGGAAGCCAAAGCCCGGCTGATTGAAATGCCCTCCAGCCAGGGTGCCACATTGCGCATGGGCGTAATCGATCTCCCCTCCTTTTACGCCAGTTTCGATCCCTCCAATAACAGGGGCCGAACCGAACAACGCAGCACAACCGAGGATGTCAAACATCTTATCAATAAGCTGAAGCAAGAGAATGTTTCGGGAATCATCCTCGACTTGCGGCGCAACGGCGGCGGTTCTCTTGAAGAAGCCATCAACCTGACCGGCCTTTTCATCAAGGAAGGTCCCGTTGTCCAGGTCCGGGATTACGACAATACTGTGCAGGAAGACGATGACCGGGATCCTTCCGTGCTCTATGACGGGCCGCTCATTGTCCTGACCAGCCGATTCAGCGCTTCGGCCTCGGAAATCCTCGCTGGCGCACTCCAGGATTACGGTCGCGCTCTTATCGTCGGAGATTCTTCGACGCACGGCAAAGGCACTGTCCAAAGCGTGCAGCCGCTGAAAGATTACCTCACGCGCATGGGCATCCGCGGGCTGACTAATGAGCCCGGCGCCTTGAAAGTAACCATTAAGAAATTTTACCGCGCCAGCGGCGCTTCGACACAGCTCAAAGGGGTTGTGCCGGACATTATCCTGCCATCGATCTGGAACGAATCCAAAGACGTGGGCGAGAAGGCCCTCGAAAATCCGCTGGCCTGGGACACCATTCGCAGCGCGAAGTTCGACCGGCTCAACATGGTTGAGCCGTACCTGCCCGAATTGCGGAAGCGTTCGAGCGAACGCATCACCCGGGACAAGGAATACTCGTACATCCGCGAAGACATCGAATACTTCAAAAAGCAACAGGAAGACAAAACCGTTTCGCTCAATCAAAAGGACCGCCTGAAAGAGAAGGAAGAAATCGATGCCCGCATGAAAGCGCGCGACAAGGAACGGCTCTCCCGCCCTGAAACCCCGGAGAAGGTTTACGAGATCACATTGAAGCTGGCCCAGCAACCAGGCCTTCCGGCCCCGCTAACCAAGACCAATTCGACGACGCTCGCGAAACTTTCCGGAGCGAAGTCTTCCACCGCGCCGGTCGCCGCTGGGACAAACTCGACCGCTGCGGTTACAAAGGACCCTTCGAGCCTTGACGGTGATTTCGAAGAAGAGAAACCTCCGGCAGTTGATGCGGCTCTAATCGAATCGGAGCACATCCTGGTCGATTACCTATCGCTTCTGCCCAAGGGAAACCTCGCGTCAACCACGCAAACCACTTTCCACTAACATCCAAGCGGTGGAGTGGAATTCCGGCTCAGCCGGCGGCTTAACCCCTGTAGCCCCCTGCGGGATCCGTTGACCGCTGGGCATGGTTTCCTTAAACTCCGGCCTCTTTATTTATGAAAATCCTGGTCTGCGATCCGGTGTCCGCCAAAGGAATTGCGCTGTTGCAACAGCGGCCCGAATTTAAGGTGGTCGTGCTTCCAAAGCGGCATTCCGAAGAGGAGTTGCTGCCGTTAGTCAAAGACGTGGTGGCAATGGTCGTGCGCTCCGAAACCAAAGTCACCCGCAAAGTCATCGAAGCCGCAGGCAGCCTCCGCGTGGTCGGCCGCGCCGGCGTCGGAGTCGACAACGTGGACGTCGACGCTGCGACCGAACACGGCGTGGTCGTGATGAACACCCCCGGCGGGAATACGATTTCCACGGCAGAATTGACTTTCACCATGCTGCTGAGCCTGGCTCGTAAGGTTCCTCAGGCGTACGCATCCATGGCCGCCGGAAAATGGGATCGCAAGCAATTCCAGGGGATTGAACTTGCCGGCAAGACCTTGGGCGTGCTCGGCCTCGGCCGCATCGGGACTGAAGTTGCGAAACGCGCACTCATCTTTGGTATGAAAGTCCTGGCTTACGACCCGTTCCTGACAGAGACGCGCGCCAAGGCTCTGGGCATCCAGATGGAGCCCGATCTCGATAACCTCTACCGAGACGCCGATTTTATCACGGTGCACATGCCGGTCACCGATCAAACCCGCGGTATGCTTAATGCCGGCGCGTTTTCCAAAATGAAGCCCAAGGTTTGCCTGGTGAACTGCGCGCGTGGCGAAATCGTGGTCGAAAAGGATTTGATCGCCGCGCTGGACTCAGGGAAAGTCGCCGCCGCGGCCCTTGACGTTTTTCATACTGAGCCGCTGCCCGCCGACCATCCCTTCCGGTCGCACCCGGCCATCACTCTTACGCCACACCTGGGAGCGAGCACCCATGAAGCGCAGGAAAAATGCGGCATCGAAGTCGCCGATGTCATCGCGGCGTACCTTTTGACCGGTGAAGTCCGCAACGCGGTGAATCTGCCTTACCTTGACGCCAAGACTTACGAGCAGGTCAAACCGTACTTGGTGCTGGGAGAGAAGTTGGGCAAATTGCTGGCGCAGCTGGCTCCGGCTCAGGTCGATCGCCTTTATATCACATACGGCGGCAAGGCCCAGGAACTGCCGAACATCGATCCTATCACGCGAGCGGTCCTGCTGGGGTTCCTTTCGCGCAGTTCGGTAAATGATCTGAACAACGTCAACGTCCGAAGCGTTGCCTCGACCCTGGGCCTCACCATCGAGGAAAAGCGCTCCAATGAACCGGTCACCTTCAACGAGTGGCTGCACGTCCAGGCCTTTCACAACGGCGAAAAACTCATCTCAACCGGCGGCACATTTTTCGGCTCGCCTGAAAATCCGCGTATCGTGAGGCTTTTCAGTCAGGCGACCGAGATCGTTCCGTTCGGAGTTGTGCTGCTGCTGGAGAACAAGGATCGCCCCGGGATCGTCGGCTACCTTGGAACGCTGCTGGGCCGGCACCATGTAAATATCGCCAGCATGAGCCTGGCGCGTGACACCGCCGGCGGCCATGCCTTGACCGTGTTGAACCTGGACAGCGTGCCTCCCGCCGAGGTCCTCTCGGAGCTTCAAAAGGACCCCGATATTCGCAATGTAAATGTGGTCAAACTCTGAACCTCTGCTAAACTCAGCTTTTTAATTATGAAACGAATGTTGCAATTTGCGGGCCTTTTCGCCGCTGTTTCGCTTTGTGCCTCGCGCGGCTTGTCCGCAACCCCCGGCCCATCCGATACCGCGCCCGCGGCAAAAGCCAGCCCTAGTCCTTCCGATTTATTTCCAGATGTTGTCGTCGCCAAGGGCAAGGATGTTGAAGTTAAGCGCAGCCAGCTTGATGACGCGATGATCAGCATCAAATCGACTTTTGCCGCGCGCGGCCAGGACCTTCCGCCGGGCGAGATGAGTCACCTGGAGCAGCAGGTCCTGGATCGCCTCATTCAAATCCAGATCCTGCTCCACAAGGCGACCGATGCCGACAAAGCGGCCGGCAAGGAAACCTGCGCCAAACGCATCGAAGCTATTCGCGCGCGCGCCGGCAGCGATGAAGCGCTCCGCCGCCAGCTCAAGTCCGTCGGCACAACCCCGGACGAACTGGAATCCAAAATGGCCGAAGAGTCCATTGCCCAGGTCGTCCTCGAACGTGAGCTCAAAATCCACGTTGAAGATGCAGACGTCAAAAAGTTCTACGATGACAATCCTTCCAAGTTTGAGCAGCCGGAGATGGTCCGCGCCAGCCACATCCTGGTGAGCACCAAGGATCCGGATACCAACAAAGACCTCGCCGATGATCAAAAGACCGCCAAACGCAAGAAAGCCGAAGATTTGCTTAAGCGCGCCCGCGCCGGCGAGGATTTTGCCAAGCTCGCAAAAGAGAACTCAGACGACCCTGGCTCCAAAGACAAAGGCGGCGAATACCAGTTTGCCCGCGGCCAAATGGTCCCCGAATTTGAAGCGGCTGCTTTTTCTCTCAAAACCAACGAGGTCAGCGACATTGTTACTACGCAGTACGGCTACCACATCATCAAGCTCAGCGAAAAAATCCCCGCCAAGAAGGTCGAATTAGCCAAGGTGTCGCCCGAGATCAAAGACTATCTCAAGCAGCAGCAAATGCAGAGCCGGCAGCAAGACCTGGGCGCTTACCTGGAAAAAATCAAAAAGGATGCCGAGGTCAAAATCCTCGATGACAGCCTTAAGCCGATTGAAAGCGCGGACGCCGGCGCACCCCAGATCATTCCGCCTGCCGCTTCCAACAACAAGAGCGGCAAGTAGGCCTTTGTAAGCCCGTCGGCGCAACGTAAACGGCGGAGAAAACGCGCGCAGCAGGAACTTGAACCGAAATTATCAGGTTCCAGGGAGCAGCGCGCCACGTGGAACTGCCAATTAGTATTTCTTGCTGAATTTCTTTCGGTGCTCTTCCTCGGAGGATGAGGGAGCCGAGCCCTCACTCGGTCGGCCGGTCGAACCGGTAGCCGCCTGCAAGGATGCAGCAGCGCTTTGCGCCGTTCCCTGAGGCCTTCCTTCGGACTCGACTGCGTCGACGAATGCCAGCCGCAGGTTCATGAGGCTTTGCTTCAGCAGATCGGATTCTTCTTTGGAAACGTTCCCTCTGGTTTTTGCTTCCAGCATTTCCAGTTGATCGATGAACAACCGCGCTCCCTCGACGTCCTTGTAGCTCTTGCCGGTTTCAGGATGCGCCACCTTGCCCAACAGCATCAAGGCAAGGTTGGTTTGCTGCAAAACCAATTGCGCGAAAAGTTCCCTGTGTCGGTCCGAGCCGCCTGGACTCTGGACATTTGACTCCGTTGAGTGGTGCTCGCTCATGGTTCGTTACGTTTTCGTTTCTCACGAATCTCAGCCAGCAAAAAATGAATTAATCTCCTGAGGCGAACTTCAACATCCACCGTCTCGAGGATCGCCTGGCGCTCCGCTGCTCCGGGCAGCACGGCACATGAAACCAGGTCAGCCGCCTGTTCCGGATCGGTGATCGAATCCAGGTAATTGAGTATCTCCTTTGGAGAAAAAGAAGGGGGAGCAGACCCGTTCTCCTGTTGCCCCGGCGACATCACTGGAAATGGGAAAGGCAGGCCCAAATGAATACGTTCCTGCAACAATTCACGGAGCTTGGCAACGAGGGCGTCGACTTTAACGTTATCACACGGCGGCGCTCGCAAAGGCTTTATCCGTTGCACCCGGTACGGCTTGTATTTGACCGCCTCCTCCAATTCCACCCTCGCCAGCCCTTGTAAAATCAGATGCGACGTTCCGTCCCGGTGCCCGACAGAGACTCGAATCAAGCCCAGGCCAGCCACCGGCGAAGGGGTTTCGCGCAACGAGCCCTGCTTTTGCATGGCAACCGAAAACATCCGGTTCGAGTTGAGGGCATCGGCGAGCATTTGCCGGTAACGCGGTTCGAAAATGTACAGCGGCAAGAGTGCCTGCGGAAACAGGGTGGCATTGGGCAGTGTCATCACCGGCACCTCGCGCGGTATCTTCATGGGCTTAATGTAGAACGGGAGGGTGTTTAATCAAGCTGTCCTGTTGTGCGCTTGCCAAACCCATTTACGGGCTGCATCCTGTTAGCCTATGAAGAACCGACTGGCTCTGATCGTGCTGGGGCTACTGTGCCTCGGGCTTGCGATCACTGCGATCACCATCAGGAACAATTCAATTGAGCAGAAACGAAACGACACAGACGCAATCCTTGGCTTCTCGAACAAGTGGGTCGAGACCAGCACGAAACTCGAGGACCAAAAGCAGGTCAATGCTGTCATGGAAAAGGATCTGGACACGCGGAAACAAGCGTTGCTGGATCTGACCAACACTTTTGTTTCGGTTTCATCCAATTTATCCGAGACCGCAGCGAACCTGACCAAAACCGAATCCGATCTCAAAGCCAGCAAAGAGGAGTTGGCCAAACGGGACGCCAGGATCTCCGAACTCGAAACCCAGAACCAGGCACTCGACAAACAGGCGGCGGACCTGACCTCCTCGATCACCAATTTGACGCTTCAGATCGCGGATACAGAAAAGAAGCTGCAGGCGTCTGAGGGTGACAAGGCGTTCCTTGAGAAGGAACTCAAGCGATTGATGGCCGAAAAGGCGGAGTTGGAAAGGCAGTTCAATGATTTGACGGTTCTGCGCGCACAGGTGGTAAAACTCAAACAGGAGCTCAACATCGCCCGGCGGCTGGAATGGATCCGGCAGGGGCTCTTTGCGAGCAGCGAACAAAAAGGCGCTCAGAAGCTAATGCAGGGAATCAGCAGCATGCCTGGCCCGGCCAAGGCTGCTCGGCCGGCGTATGACCTCAATGTCGAAGTGGGAGCCGATGGCTCGGTGAAGGTTATACCTCCTCTGCCAACCCGGGCCGAGACCAACTCGGCACCGGCCAAATGAGCGACGAACGGCTGCTGGTCGATTCCCATGGTCGTGTTTTGCGCGACCTGAGGGTCAGTCTGACAGACCGGTGCAATTTCCGCTGCCTTTACTGCCTGCCCGAAACCGAGGCCGCTCAGAATTTTTACCGCGGCCATTGGGCCCATCTGCCGGATTCAAAACCGATCCTGCAGCAGTGGGTCCCTCGGGCGAGCCTCCTGAGCTTCGAGGAAATTGAACGGGTGGTGCGTATCGCCGTCGGTTTGGGGATTCAAAAGGTGCGCCTCACGGGGGGCGAGCCGCTTTTGCGACAAGGCATTGAAGAGCTGGTTCAACGGGTCGCGTCGATTCCAGGCATAGAAGACCTGGCAATGACCACCAACGGGTTTTTATTTCCCCAGAAGGCGAAATCATTGCGCGAGGCGGGCTTGCACCGGGTCAGCTTCAGCCTCGACTCGCTCGACCGGCAAAACTTTAAAAAGATCACCGGCCGCGACGGGCTTGAATCAGTCCTGCAAAGCATCGACCTTGCAGCTGAGTTGGGCTTTCATCCCGTCAAAGTGAATGCGGTGATTATTCGGGGGCTCAATGATCACGAGATTGAAGACCTGGCGGTTTTCGCAAAGGAACGCGGAATCGTGATGCGATTTATCGAGTTTATGCCGCTGGACTCCGCCCGCGCCTGGCTTAAGGAGTTGGTTGTCCCCGGGCGGGAAATTCTGACGCGGCTTCGAGCGCGCTTTGACCTGCAGCCAGTTTCCAATACCAACGCCTCCTCGACCTCGGTGCGCTGGTCTTTCCGCCAGGGCAACGGGGAAATCGGGATTATCGCTCCAGTTAGCGAACCGTTCTGCGGCCACTGCAATCGGATTCGGCTCACCGCGGATGGAAAGGTCCGCACGTGCTTATTCAGTGTGACGGAGCACGATCTGCGGTCGCTGCTCCGTCAAGGCGCTGATGACACGCAAATCGAAGCCTGGCTGGACAAGGTGGTGTATCAAAAGGAAGCCCGCCACCGTATCGGAGAGCCGGACTTCGTTCCGGCCTCACGATCGATGAGCTGCATCGGAGGCTGAATCGGAACACCGAATAGGCATATTCCCGCCGCGTTTTCCTGCTTACCCTTGACCCGGAGTAGATAGCTGATTATTACAATGGACGAAATGGCAGCTCTGGCCCGGGCGTTTCCCGGGATGAGTGCGGGCCCTTTGACCCTCAATACGCTTTAGCAGTTTATGCCGACTTACGTTTACGAGTGTGAAAAATGCGGACATCAGTTCGAGCAGTTCCAGTCCATTTCCGCCAAGGCCCTGACGACCTGTCCGCAGGACTTGTGCCCGCAGAAAAAATGGGCCAAAGGCAAAGTGAAACGCGCCATCAGCGGCGGGGCCGGGCTCATCTTTAAAGGAAGCGGCTTTTACATTACCGACTACCGAAGCGAGAAGTACAAGGAAGCCGCGAAAAAGGACTCTAACACTCCCGCCGCCAAGCCGTCCGAAACAAAGGCCGATTCCAAACCGGCTCCTGCCAAATCGGAGAGCCATGCCAAACCTCCGGCCACAAAGACTTAAAGCGATCTTCCGCGGGCAAACCTGCCTTTGGCGCTGCATGGTTGTGTTGGTCTGCGGCGCGCCAATGTGTGCTCAGCCGGCGATGCCCGGGCTGTTTCTTTCGCGCAGCGCTTCCGGCCAGTTTATCATTCAGTCTTCGCCCGTCGTCTCGGCATCGCCGCTGGCAGCCTATCTCGAAAACGACACCAATTTCATTCGGCTCGACCCTACGCTGCTTCCGGTTTCGTGCGAACGCATCAAGCAGGTCGTCTGGCGCGAACTGGGCCTGGCCGGGGCGTGGTCGGGAAAGGTTTTTCTCAGGTTGTACCCGGCCACGTCAGGC
Organism: Verrucomicrobiia bacterium; assembly: GCA_035294005.1. Classification (GTDB taxonomy): domain Bacteria; phylum Verrucomicrobiota; class Verrucomicrobiia; order Limisphaerales; family UBA8199; genus JANXQE01. The sequence continues at coordinate 17,424 of DATGLT010000290.1, read as the reverse complement.
GACGACCCAATCGCCATTGACTCCGAACAATTCCGCGATGGCTGGCATTATCACGTCAGTGTTCCGGCGATCAGCAATCGCGAACGATATGTCCGCGCCATGACCGCGGTCCTGTTGCTCGAAATCGCAAATCGGCAAGCCGGAGCACACTCGGCTGAATTGCCGCCGTGGCTAATCGAAGGATTTAGCCGCGAGATTTGGGTCTCGGACCAGCGGGAGGTTCTGATCCCGCCGCCGCAGTTTTCCAGCACCGGCTTTCGCATGACCACGCTGCTGGTTAACGCGCGCAAAGACAATCCCCTCGAGCAAGCGCATCGCGAACTATGCGCCGCCACACCGTTGAATTTTCAACAGCTGAGCTGGCCTTTGCCTGGCTCGCAGACCGGTGAGGCCGGGGAACTGTACCGGAGCTGCGCACAGCTCTTTGTTCATCAACTGCTCCTTCTGCCCAACGGCCCAGCCTGCATGAAAAAGATGCTTGAGGAGTTGCCCAACTTCTACAACTGGCAGTTTGCGTTTCTGGATGCCTTTCACGACACGTTCCAGAATCCGCTGGACGTTGAGAAATGGTGGACGCTTCAGTTGGTGCATTTCACCGGCCGCGAACTGGCCGAGTCGTGGTCGGCCGACAACAGTTGGCAGAAGCTTGATGAAATGATCCGCTCCTCTGTCCAGGTCCGAATCGGCACCAACGAACTGCCTCTCCACACCGAAATCAGCCTGCAGTCCGTTATCCGTGACTGGCCGGTCGCGCGGCAAACCCCGGCCCTGGAAGGCAAGCTCCGCGAACTGCAAATGCTCCGGCCCAGGCTCGCTCGCGACCTTGCGCAATTGGACGATCTCTACTGCCGCGTAATTGAAAGCTACATCGACGGGATTAATCGACACGGGTTTGTTTTGCCATTTAGAAAACACGCCCTTCAACGCCGAACCATTGACGAAGCCTTGCAACAGCTCGATTCCCTCGATCGCAAGCGTTTGGAACTGCGTCCCAAGACAGATTCCGATCCACCCGCGTTACCTGACACGGCCACGACGTCGCTGCCGTAATTTGAGTCGAGGATTCCGCGTCGGGACAAGACCCCGTTTGGGGTGGAAACCGTTGGGGGGCTCCGCTGGGGGCTTTACCCACTGTTTTATAAACAGTTTGTTTTCAGGATGTTATGAAAACAACCTCTCGCAGGAATGCGTTGCAGCCAATCGGTAGCCCGCCTTGACACTCAATTGATCGATTCTATAGTGCGCTAACAAAATTAGGGACATGCAAAACGACACTGCTTCGGGAAACAACGAGGAGCCGCCATCGCAACGCTGGGTCAATTCTCTTAAACATTTCACCTCCGCCGGTCGCGGCTTTTGGGCTGACGTGCCTGATTCGGATTGGAACGACTGGCATTGGCAACTCAAGCACCGCATTACGACTGTCGATCAGCTTCAGCGTTTGATGCCTACGCTGACGCCGGAGGAATTTGCGGGCACCAAGCTGGCTAACCATAAACTCGCTCTCGCGATAACGCCGTATTTTTTCAACCTGATCGATCCGGCCGATGAACTTTGCCCCATTCGGTGGCAAGTGATCCCTCGAATCGAAGAAACCCACACTGCCTCATGGGAGATGAACGATCCTTGCGGGGAGGATTCACACTCGCCGGTTCCTGGTTTGGTTCACCGCTATCCCGATCGCGTTCTTTTCCTGGTAACCGATCGGTGCGCCGCGTACTGCCGTTACTGCACCCGCTCGCGCCTTGTCAGCAACGCCACGGGTTATGATTTTCACCCGGAGTTCGACAAACAAATCGAATACGTCCGCCGGCATGAAGAAATCAGGGATGTCCTGCTGAGCGGCGGCGACCCGCTGCTCTTTAGTGACGAAAAGCTGGACCAGCTCCTGTCAAAATTGCGGGCTATCCCGCACGTGGAGTTTTTGCGAATCGGCACGCGCATCCCGATTTTTCTCCCGCAACGCATCACGCCGGCTTTGTGCGCGGTGCTGCGAAAGTACCATCCGCTTTTCATCAGCATCCATTCCAACCATCCGCGCGAACTTACCACTGAAGTGAGGGAGGCTCTCGTGCGGTTGGCCGATGCCGGGATCCCTCTCGGCAACCAATCGGTGCTGCTGAAGAATGTAAATGACAATCCCGATGTTGCCAGGGCTCACGTGCAAAAGCTGCTCATGTGCCGCGTCAAACCGTACTATCTCTACCAATGCGACTTGATCGCCGGGTCCGCCCACCTGCGGGCCAGTGTCAGGACCGGGTTGGAAATTATGGAACAGCTTCGCGGCCACACGACCGGTTACGCGGTCCCGCAATACGTGATCGACGCTCCCGGCGGCGGTGGAAAAGTCCCGATCAACCCGGATTACGTGCTGAGCCGCAATGACGACCGTGTGATCGTCAGGAACTACGAGGGTAAGGTTTTCGAGTATCCCGAAGCCGTGGACGGCGCGCCGCTTTTCACCGCGCCGAAGGAAATCGAAGAACCCGAATTGGCATGACGACGGCCGGTTCAGCGGGGTAGCCTGTGCCGCACAAATTCAGCGGGCCGTTCACCTGTTGGATCGAGTTGCAACGTCAGGTAACCCCCGTCTTTTAACAGTTCAATTCCCGCCAGGCTTGGGCAAAGCCGGACCTGGAATGGTTTCCACTGCCGGGCCCGGCCCAGGGCGGCGGTCAACCGCGTCGCCGTGTGACCAAGCCACGTGATGCGCGGGATTCCCGCAAGCCACCGGCTCTTCCAGAGGATCAGGTTTGAATGCAGGTGCCCGATTACAGTCTGCTCGATTTGAGCGATTTTGGCCCGAACCGCGGGTTCTTCCCACAGAAATGGCAAAGCAGATGGATCATGGCAGAAAAGCAAAATCCTGCTGGCCGGATCCACCGCCTTGAAAGCTTCGGCGATCAACTTCATGTGTTCCTGCCTCAGCGCAGCCCACCGGGTCCGCTCTTCCGGCAACGTGTCCGGCTCATACACCGGTAACGCGACGAGCGAGGAAACCACCCCGATCACGACGTATTTTCCGATGATCAATTGCCAGAACGGAGCGAGCCCGAGATCCGCCTGGGCGCGCTTCCAGCTTTCTAATCGCATTCCTCCGCGTCCTCCGAAGAAACTGACCTTGCCCAGTTCATGGTCTCCAAAATTAAGCCAGAGCCGCGGGCCGAAGTTGGATCTTAGTTTTTGCAGGCATTCAAGAGCGCTTTGGCAGGCGGCGTCATCGCTGACGCCGACAAAGTTCGAGTCGCAGGAGTAATCACCATTGGCGATCAGGTAATCCAGGCCCAACCCGGAGCTCCTCTCGATGAATCGATCCAGGAGATAGTTTTTTTGAAGCGGTTCATGGAGCCAGAAGAAGCGCCGATAAAAATGCACAACCAGGCGGAGCAGGGGGTTGGGAATGATCGCCATTTCATACTTGCCGCCGCGCGCTTGCTCGGCGGCGCTCGCGTAATGAATATCGCTGATGATCCCCAGCGTGCAGATCCTCGCCATGAGATATCGTGCCGGATCCGGCCGCCCGAGGTCAATGCCCTCCGCCACCGTGGACGGGCATGATGGGCGGGCTAGGTTTTAGACTGGGCCGAGTGACCCTGGCCAACCGGGTGAGATTCGGTCGTTGGTTGCGCCGGCAGACAAACGGTGAAGGCGGTCCCCTCGCGCTGGTTGCTCGCAACGCTGATCGAGCCCCCGTGTTCCTCGATGATGCGGCGCGTGATTGCCAGCCCCAAGCCTGTCCCGGTGGTTTTGGTGGTGAAGAAGGGCTCGAACAAGTGCTCCATGTTTTCGGGACGAATTCCAGTGCCGCTGTCGCGGATCACAACTTGAAGGCAGCGGGATCCGTTCGGCAGCGAATGGTTGTCCGTCACAACGGCCAGTTCGCCGTGTTCCGACATCGCTTCGAGGGCATTCAACAGCAGGTTGACGAATGCTTGTTGCAGTTCGTATTCATCGCCATTGATCGTATCCGGATTGGCGTGAAACGCGCGTTCCAGGCGGATCGACGCTCCGTTGAGTTGCGGCTGAACCAGGCGCAGCGCGTGATCCAGCACGTCGTGCACGTGCACGAGTTTCAGCGAGGTTGTATTTGCGGCGGCGAAACGCAACATCCGGCTGACGATGGCGTCGATTCGGCCGGTCTCGCGGCGCACAATTTGAACCAACTCCTCGTCCGTGTTCTTCTCCAGCAGCAAATCAAGAAACGTGCGTCCCGCCACCAGCGCATTCTTTATCTCGTGCGCCATGCTTGCCGCCAAGGTCCCCGTATTGGCGAGCCGATCCAGTTGGCGGATTTGCTGCAAAAACGGATTGCTGGTGCTCAGCGCGTGCACTGCCAGCACAACCGTGGCATCATTGGATTTGGACTTGAGCGGCACCGCGCTCACATGAACCGACCGGCGGCCTTGGTCGTTTGAAAAGGAAACCTGCCTCGCTGAAACGCTCTTGCCTTCCAGTGCGTCTTTCGCAACTTCCGCAATGCCGGGAGGCAAACTCGCAATCGGCACCTCTGATCCCACATTCGTGGGCATTCCAAAAACCTGGCGCGCTTCCGGACTTAAAGTGGCGGTGCCGGATTGCGCATCGTACAGAACTATCCCGGAGAGAAGACAAGTGCGCAGGGCATTTTCAAAACCAGGTCCGGACTGTCGTTGGCCTTTCTCGCCCGGGTCGTTCATAAACATCGTCGGGCTTGGTCAGGCGCAGTATATACGGGACGGAGCCTGGACGACTTTTGATGCCTGACATAGCCCACTGCGCGGTGAATTCGCCTTTCACCCAGTGTCCAGCGCTTTTCAAAGTTAAATCCAAACCGGACCGGCAGCAATACCGAAAAACCGGTTCGCGCGATTTATCGAACAACACGGGCCTTGCTTCAACTCTGCGACGCCGCCAGGGCCTGGTCGATGTCGGCTTTAATATCGGCGACATCTTCCAACCCGATCGACAGGCGCACGTAATCCGGCGTGACCCCGGTCGCCGCCTGTTCTTCCGCGCTGAGTTGCTGGTGCGTGGTCGAAGCAGGATGAATCACCAGGCTGCGCGCGTCGCCGATGTTCGCCAGGTGCGACAACATCTTAACGGAGTTGATAAATTTCTTGCCCGCTTCGAGCCCGCCTTTGATTCCGAACCCGAGAATGCCGCCGAAGCCGCGCTTGAGGTAACGTGATGCCATTGCATGGTTCGGGTCGTCGGGCAATCCCGGGTAGGTCACCCATGTTACAAGTTTGTGACTCTTGAGGAATCGCGCGATTTCCAGCGCACCGGCCGAGTGTTGGTGCTGGCGCAACGTCAGCGTTTCAAGCCCCTGGAGAAATAGAAATGAGTTGAATGGGCTAAGGCAGGCGCCGATATCTCGCAACAGTTGCACGCGGGCTTTGATGATGAATGCGACGTTGCCTAAGCCCGGAAAATTCCCGAACACGTCCCAAAACTTCAACCCGTGATAGCCCGGGTCCGGTTCCGTGAGTTCCGGGAACTTGCCGTTGTCCCACTTGAATTTCCCCGAATCGACGATCACCCCGCCGATGGAAGTTCCATGACCGCCGATGTACTTCGTAGCCGAAGCCACAATGATGTCGGCGCCGTGATCGATCGGACGCACCAGGCCAATTCCAATCGTGTTGTCTACAACCAGCGGCACTCCCGCCCCGTGCGCGATCGATGCCAACGCGTCGAAGTCCGGCACGTCCAGTTTTGGATTGCCGATCGTTTCAGCAAACAACGCCCGTGTTTTAGGCGTGATGGCTTTCCGAAACGCGTTGGGATCCGTCGAGTCGACGAATTTCACCTTCCGGCCAAGCTTGGATAGCGTGTAATGGAACAGTTGGTACGTTCCGCCGTAGAGATTATTGGCCGAGACTATTTCATCACCAACCTGCGTGATATTCAACAACGCCATGGTTGTGGCTGCCTGGCCGGAGGCAACTCCCAGCGCGCCGGTGCCTCCTTCCAGCGCCGCGATCCGTTGTTCAAAAACATCGGTCGTCGGATTCATCAGCCGCGTGTAAACATTCCCGAATTCCTTTAAAGCAAACAGATTGGCTGCGTGATCGCTGCTCTTGAAGACAAAGGAACTGGTTTGGTAAATAGGCACTGCGCGCGCGCCGGTCGTTGGATCAGGAACTTGCCCGGCGTGCAACGCCAGGGTGCTGAGGTTCTGCTTTGGATTGCTCATGTGGATAGCAATAGATTGCTCATTTGCTTGACTTAATCAAGCCGTGCGTGTGAACAATTTGCCTGGCTAAGCGTCAGATCCAATCATGAAAACACAACTCGCTCGAAGACAATTCCTTAAACTAACAGCAGTCGCTTCCCTGGGTACGCCGCTCATTCTCTCTTCCTTGGGCTTCACTCGCAAAAACCCCGGGGACCGCATCACGCTCGGGTTTATCGGCACCGGCACCCAGGGCCGCGGTTTGCTCAACAACTTCCTGAACCAGCCAGACACCCAGGTCCTGGCGGTTTGCGATGTCGACACGACTCGCCGCGAACATCACAAAAAAATCGTCGATGAGTTTTACAGCATTAAGCAGGACAAAGAGTACAAAGGTTGCGCTGCCTACCCTGACTTTCATGAATTGCTCGCGCGCAAGGACATTGATGCCGTTGTCATCGCTGTTCCCGATCATTGGCACGCATTCGTCGCCATTGCGGCCTGCAAAGCGGGTAAGGACGTCTATTGTGAAAAGCCGCTCTCGCTTACCATCCATGAAGCGCGAGCCATGGTCAAAGCTGCGCGAAAATACAACTGCGTGTTTCAAACCGGCTCGATGCAGCGATCCATGAGCGAGTTCCGCAAGGCCTGCGAATTGGTTCGCAACGGACGCATCGGCAAAATTTCCCAGGTCATTGTCGACGTCGGCGGGCCTTCGCGTCCCTGCGATTTGCCGCAAGAACCCCTCGAACCCGGCCTCAATTGGGACATGTGGCTCGGACCCGCCCCGCTCCGGCCTTATAATTCAGTGCTCAGTCCTCGTGGCGTGCACACGCATTTCCCCGACTGGCGCAATTACCGTGAATATTCCGGCGGCATGATGACCGATTGGGGCGCGCACCATTTCGACATCGCCCAATGGGGCTTGGGTATGGATGACAGCGGCCCGGTTGACATCATCCCTCCCGAGGACCCGAAAGCGACCAAAGGCCTGCGTTATATTTACGCCAATGGTGTGGAAGTGCTGCACGGCGACAGCGGCGGCGTTTTGTTCGTCGGCTCCGAAGGCAAGATTCTCGTTAACCGCGGGAAGTTCGAGGCCATGCCCAAGTCGATTGCCGAGGAACCCCTTGGCCCTAACGACATTCGCCTCTACAACAGTTATAATCACGGCAAGGATTTCCTGGACTGTATGCGTTCGCGCAAACGGCCCATCTGCGACGTCGAAATAGGTTGCCGCTCTGTAACGGTGTGTCACCTGGGCAACCTGGCTTATTGGAATCATCGCCGGCTCAAGTGGGACCCGGCCAAGGAGCGATTCGTGGGAGATTCCGAGGCCAACAAGTGGCTGGACCGTCCTAAGCGCGGGCCCTGGAAAGTCTAAGCCGGCTTTGGTAAAACCGGTTCGGTCGCTACGGAATCGATGAGTCCATGCCTGACGGCCTCCTGCGCGCTGAATTGGATGCCATGGGTCAGCCAGCCGAAGACCTCTTCCTCCGGACGTCCCGTGTCTTTGGCTAACAGCTGCGTCAGCATTTTGACGTAAGACTCCTGCGGTTGAGTGTTGCCGTCGATTTCCGGGCCGGCGCCAAGTTTCAACGAAAATTCAGCATTGGGATGAGCGGTGCGGAAACCCTTCAACCCGTGTGCCGCGACGACCGCCGCCGCCCCGCCAATCACGCCACGGGAAAAGGTGACCACAGGACTCTGGATCCCGTTCATCGTGGAAATTACGCTGAGCGCGCCCGAGGCTTCGCCTGTGGGCGAGTCAATGTACGTGATGATTGGCTTCTGCCGGTCTTCGGTTGCGAGCACGAGCAGCCGGGCAATGCAGCAACTCGCCAGCTGGCTGTTTAGTTTCCCCCGAAGCGGCACCCGCCGCTCCAGTGATCGGCTCGCAAGCAATCCCGTTGACCGCCTTGTAGTAATTCTGGCCTGACTCATTTACTTCTGAAACAGCAAACGTAACTGGTTTGTAACCCAGACTCAAGCAATGTCATAACGAGATTGCTTTTTAGTTTGCTGCGAATAGGGTGTCGGAAAGTCAGCCCTCGTCTCATGTGAACGGCACCTGACCTCACAAGCTGACCTGCTCTAAGCAAAAATATTATGAACCCGCTATTCTTTAAGGAACTCAACGGTTACTTCGACCCGAACCGATCCCGCCTGGGCCTGAGCTCCGGCAAACAAGTCAGCATCGTGGCGGGTGTCGAAACCGGGCAACTCGTCGGCGGCCTCAAAACGATCGAGGCGGTTGGAAAGTACGCAACCGGTTGCGGCGCGCGCTCGATGATGATCTCCAACTATTTGCTCAACGGATCCGGACATGGAGATAATGGACGGATCGTTCTCCGCGATCCCAAGGAAATTAAACAAGCGCTCTCGGCTTTGGGAATTGTCGCCCCTGCCGTCAGCGCGCACTGCGCCGCTTATGCGCACCTCAGCGCCCGGTGGGGAACGGAGTATGCCGAGAAATTTGTCCCCGGACCCGTGCTCGAGAAAGGAGCGCAATACGTCGAGGATTGGTCCGAGGAATACCTGCTGGCGGTCCTGGAAAACGGCACCGCCGCCGGGATCCATATTTACGGCTGGTTCTGGGGACTCTGGGCAAATCCAGTTCTGCACGGCGGCTATCCGTGGGTGTTCGGATGGGAAAAAATGATGGCCGATGGGTTAAGCCGGTTTCGAGAAAAGACAGCCAAGATACGCGCGCGGGCAAATCGCCTCGGGGCCTATTTGGCGCACGAAATTCACCCCGCAACGGGCGCCATTTGCGCTCGCGATTTCGGTTTGCTCCTGATGACCACCGACTACGATAAGTGCATGTGCGTTTGGGGCGACCCGAGCCACTGCTGGGCCGGCGAGACATGGACCCGAAGGTTTACCAGCCCGTTTGTGGCGCCGCGCGTCCTGGGCAGTCACGCAAAGAACTTCAAGTTCCTCGAAGGCGCTTCGACTCTCATGATTTCCGAAGATTGGCCTCAGCGGGGTCACCAATTCTGCGGACACGGCGAGGGCGAGGTCAATCTCGAGAGCTACACCAAAATGCTGCTCTCGATCGGGGCGGGCGATCGGTTCTGCGCGATCATGGGCGGAGAGGTTATGCCGATGTACAGCGAGGCGGAGGACAGCATCCTGCCGTTAACGTCTCCCTCGCCGAATTTGCTCGGCGCGTGCAGCGCTGGAATCAAGTGGGTCAATGATCACCTCACCGGGATGTCTCTCACGACGGCGACCTTCACCGACACCATGGGCGAGAAATAAAAAGACGCACCAACGGGGTGCGTCAAGTCATTCAGTACTAACCAACACCCACTTCGTAGCAGGCGCAAGGCGCGAACCTAAGTAGGTGAACACCCCTGTCCCTCGGGCGCCGCTCTTTTGGAGGCGCCGGGTGGACGCGGTTCATCCTCGGGCCAATCCTCCGTTCCGCGGCGCCTTACCCTGCGTCGGATCGGGAGAATCAGAGCGACCAACAGCAGAACGATGCCAAGCGTTGCGCTCTTCGTGACCCAGACGGCTGCGGTGCCGGCAAGCAGGACCGCCCACAAAGCGATTTGCGCCGCGCCCCAGGGGACTTCGCTCTCGTCCAGGTAGGTCGCGTATCGGAAGCCGACAACCGATTCCAGCACCCGCCAGATTCCCAAAACAAACGCGCCGATCAACAAAACGTAGGGGTAGACGGGCAGCTTCTCTCCGCTCTTCACAGGAAAGCCTTTCTGCGGCTGAACCGTCAATTGCCACAGGATCGCCGCTTCCCCGAGGAGTGGAGCATCGGTCGCATTTGATAAAACCCGGGGCAGCAACAGCCCGCCGTTCGGAAGTTCCCACACGGTTGCCAGCATCTCGGCCGTAAGCGGGTACGCCCGGTCGAAACGCCCGTTTTTCCGGCTCGCTCCAATGCCGAATGCATTCGCGGCAACGCCGTATCCCGCGATAACTGGTCCCGAATCCACATCCATTTGCCAACCGCTTCCCCGAGCGCCTTTTGGAAATTCGCGAAACCCCGCAATCCCGAATCGTTCCTGCCAGAAAAAGCGGTCGTAAATCGCATCCCATTCGCGAGCGGCCAAAGGCCAGAGCTCGGGACCTGTCAGGCACATATACGAATTGGCGCAGCCGCGGGATGGCGAAATCGGGCGTCCGGTATTCGCGTTGGCGGCGTATGGCGGCAAACGAAGTGGCGTCGCCTGTTCGCCCGTGAATGCGCGCAAGGCCCGCCCAATCATTGCCGAATGATCGGTTCCGAGAACAGCATCTGCCCTCTTGATGCACATCCACGCCGCCATGACATCTCCGGGGTAACATTCACCGGGGTAATCTTCCAGCAACCCGGTTTTGGACTTGTCCAGCTCTACAGCCAGAGTCTCCACCTGGTCGCGCAGAAGCTCCCTGTGTGTGCCGTCTGCGTAAAGCCTCTCGCGGACGCTCAGGGCGGCTATCACAAGCATCCGATAAAATACATTTTCACGGTGCAAGTAATCGTCGCCCCAGTGTGTCTTTACCCACGCAGCCTGCTTCGGGTCGACCACAAGGTCTGACGCGGCTAAAACCGCGTCGCGGGCAAAGATCTTAGGCTCTGTTCCAGGCGAGTGATCTCCCGCCTCCCACGCCTGCTCCAGGTTCTCAACTGCCCAGAGGTAAAAAACGGATCCGAAGAGCGGCCACTCGGTTCCGGAAATATCCTTTGTGGAGAGTTTTTCCGCCCGACCATCCGTCAGCCGATTGCGGGCCCAGGCGGCGTAGCGTGGTGTGAGGTGTTTGAATATTCTCCACGCCACCTTCGGGGTCCCCGGTTCGCGCAACGCAGGGTCGCGAATGTCCAGGAACACCCGGGTCGCCGGGTAAATGAGAAAAATAAGGGCCAGGACCGCCAGCCCCGCCGAGTTCAACCTGACGATGTTACGGATCATGAAACGATCAGCCGCTCCGCCGGTTTCGACGTAACTCCCGCGTCTTTGCGCATCCGAAACAAGATACCGTTTCGTTTCACCCGCGCCAAGACTGGGAACATGCGCCCAAGTCCCTTCAACCTGTTGAAGGCGCCTTTCGACTGAAGCCGGAGCGGGATCGCCGTCCCGGTTTCTTCCCGGTTCCAGGCTCCTTTCAAAAACTCCGCCACTGTCGGCCCGTTTTTTCTGCGCCGATCGAAGAACAACCAGTGCCAAATCTCGTAAGGCCAAACGCGCCGACCGATATTTGAATACCAGCGCATCCCCGCCCTGAACAATGGGTCCGGATTCCACCCGAGACGCATCAGGGATTTCGGCCGCAGTTGGCACACCGCTTCAATGAACTTGACCCATAGCAGCACCCGCCAATTCGGGACGTGAACGCTTTCCAACACCTGGTGCTTGTAATCCCAGCGGCTTAGATCGGTCTGGATCACTTTGTGCCCCGATTCTTGCACCGCAAACGGTGTCCAACTGTGTGGCGTCGCGTAGAGCGCCTGGATCTGGTCCGGGTCATACGACACCAGCTGTTTTAGTGTGCGCCAGTAATCTCGATCTTTCTCCTGCGCGAACCCGGCGACCCACGCCGCCATCGAAATGATTCCATGCCGCCGCAGCAGGCGGATGGCCTCGCGATCAATCGCTTTGGTGCTCCCTTTATGGATGGCTTGTAAGGTCGCGTCGTCCGTGCTTTCAAGCCCAAGCAAAAACCGCGCAACTCCAGCCCGCCGGTATAAATGCAGAATATCTGCGTCCCGAACGATATCGCCCGCGCGCGTGGTCCCGATGAGCACTAGCGGCACATCTTGCGAAATCAACGCCTCCAGGAATGCCAACCACGCTGCTCGATCGGCCGTTGGATTCTCATCCGCCAGATTTACCAGTTCCACGCCGCGCTCCCGGTACAGCCACGCGAGCTCAGCCGCAAACTTCACCGGGTCCCGATGCCGCCACGCTCGCCAAAATCCATGCTGGCCGCAGTAATGACAGTGGTGCGGGCAACCCCGCGAAAATTGGGCCACTACCGCCCGTCGCCGGCCGTAATAGGTGTACCTGCGGTGGTCGATGAGTTCCCAGCCGACTCGGCACGCCTCCAGGTCACGGATCACCGGCGCCGGCAGGTTCGCGCGAACCGCCTTATCATCCGCCGCCGACTCTGATTTCATTCGGAGACGCCCGGCCCCGGTTCCCTCGCGGTAAACAATCCCAGGTACTTGCCTCAACGGCTGCTCCTGTTCCAAGGCGCGGATTAGCCTTACAATCGTTTCTTCCCCTTCTCCACGCACGATGAAATCAATGTCGGGTTCCTGTGTCATGATGAGCTGCCAGTGATACGTCGGAAAGACTCCCCCGTAAATGATCCAGGTATCCGGCAGAACGTTCCGTATGGCCCGCGCAATTCGGACCGCCGAGGGATGCCCCGAAGTGGACCCCGAATGGCCTAAAAGGACCCCCTCCGGACGAAATACCCGCGCTTCAGCAAGTATTTGGGACAAGCCCATCGGCCCGAATTCAGCGTCCAACAATTCAACGCGATGACCCGCATCCAGCAGAGGACCGCCCAAGGCGAGCAGGCCCAATGGGGGAAGATGTTCGCGAGGAATACGGCTGCCGATGGCGGGATGCGGAGGATTAATAATGAAAATTTTCATAACGTCAGCTGGCAGACGGGTTGACTTCTTATCGCAAATAACTTTGTAACACAAAGTATAGAGCTTTCTCCCCATCTTTTGTTCATTCTTTTTTTCTTTCTGATTTCGAGCGGAGAGATCTTTCCGCTTTGTGCCTTTCGCCTCGGCGTGCTAACCCGTTGTTTGCGCGGGATTTGGCCTGTGGAAATGGCGTTTGACCAGAAACGCCGCCGCCCATAATCCCAGGAATCCGGCCATCGAACCGCCGATCCGCCGGGGCCAGGTGTGCACCCTGTTATTGGAAGCGTTCAGCCGAATGGTCAGTGGCTTTCCGGTTTGGGTTTGGAGCAGCTGGCTGAAGGAGTGATGCAGGCCTCGAGTTGGGAGGTTCACGTGGATGGGTTGAGCGGATGCGGTGCCGAGGTCCTGGGCCTGTTGCAACTTCGTCCATTGGGCTTCGGCATCTTCGTTCTTGTAATGCAAACGGGCCCAATCCTGACCTTTTCCAGAGCCTTGGACGCCGGAGTCCGCGTAGCTTTGGCTGAAGGAATTCTGGGCTTCGATGAGATTGTTTGCCTGTGCGTGCCGAAGGTCGGCTTCGAGTTGACGGGCTTGAGCGTTATTGGCGGCCGCCAGGTCACTTTTGTTGCGCGCCTTATTGAAATCCGCGATAGCTTCCTTGACGTTCCCCGACGAAAGTTTCTGTTGAGCGCTGTTGAGCTCGGACTTTAGCTCACTCGCGAGCCGGGCTTTGCTCGAGGACTCCCGAGAGCTGTAATCGAGGAAAGAAAAACCGGATGCTTCAACCGACGTGGTTTCGACTTCATGGGCCATCGAGCCGCTGAAGCCGCTGTAAATGTAATCGGGCGGCAGAAACAGTTCCCAATGCGCGGTCCGGATCGGCGCATCCAAAATGGGTGAGACCAGGTCAACGGTCCCGCTCCCTTTCGGGAACGGCCTGCTGTCGACGTACAGAATCTCAATGGGTATGGCCGAGTCATCCCCGACGGACTGTTCGAGCGGCAGGAGCAGTTTGCCCTGGTTAAAGGCAGGCCGCACCGGTTGACCTCCCACAAATGCCGACCAAACCGCTGCCCCTTGCGGGAGAGTGATCTCGAGGTGCTGTCGGTTCCGGTTTCGAACGGTCAACGACATCTCAGTCATCATTTGGCCATCGTCGGCGAGCACAGTGTTCAGCTGTAGGCTTTCAACCAGGGCCTGCAGGATTTCGGCCTCAACAAAACGAGTCGCCGAGATTCCCAGTTTGTAGCCCGGGCGAAGATACCGGTAAGCCAGGACGGCTCCCTCGTCGGGTGAACCGGCCCACTCGGGGATATCCCGCAAATCCGTCGGTTTAAGATCGCCTGAGCTGGTGGCGGCGACCTGCAGCGGGGGCCGCGCTACGACTACAAGCACACCCGTTTCTCTTTCGACATTCCGCGCGCCCACTCCCCGTAGTTCCAGGAAATCCGTCGTGGGGCTCTTGGTCTGCTCCCAGGTGACTTCTACGACGTGCGGCCCAAAAATTTTGCTCTGGAATTCCACCGTCCAGTTTTCACCCGCATGGTCTTTCCGGCGAATGTTCGGCGCGGAAACCTCAACGTTTCGGAACTCGGTCGGGATAACGAGGTGGAGTTCCTTAACCGGCGCGTTTTGAACATCGAACCGGGCCAGGGCACGGCCGTTGATTAATGTATCGGAGACGGTGAGGATTGTGACTAATTCCGCTTTGACCCAGGATTCGATCTTTTCGGTTTGGAGCTCAAGATGCCAGGATGATGCGGGTTGGGGTTCTGTTGCCACGAACCGGTATGCCAGTCCGTTACCGGGGGTCGAGCTGTCCTTGCCTGCTTCCGCAGCTGGGATTTCAGTCAACCCGTCGAAGACGGCGGGCTTAAGTGCCACCCCCGGTTCGGCCAAGACGAGAATAAGGCCGTTAATCTTTTGCATGTCCAGGGGATGGCAACCGGCAATCGGCAAACTCTGCGGCAGGTCTTTTAGAGACCGGGTCAGTTCCACACGCAAAGGATATGTTCCACTGGTGCGCTCCTTCAGAGTAATTTCCAGGACACGTCCGGTGGCCTCGGCGCGCTCCGCGGTCTGGAGAATGTTGCTCCCGTTAACCGAGTCGAGGCGATAGTCCTGTGGCAACGCGAGCCTGAGCCGAAAGACCCCAGCTCGCCGGGTCGTATAGTCGATTGCAGTCTGCAGCGTGACTTGTTCCTGGCTGACGCGGATCGAGTTTCGGGCCTGGGCCTCGAGGTGGGGTTGCATTGCCGAAACCCGTAGCTGCAAATTGAAAGCAGGCGTGAGAAAACGGAAGGCATTGAACGCGCCATCAAGCTTCTGCTCGGACTGGCTTGCGAACTCTTCCGTTTCAATCCGGTACAAATCGGAGGTTTCCTCCAATGCAATTTCCATCTCATCTTGCGTTTGAAGCGCCAGAACGCCGGCTTGGCGGGCGACTCGAATTGGATGCGGAACATCACAACGAACCCTGGCCGGCAACGGGCCTATGACTTTTTCGGTTTCGATGGTTAACCGGTACTCGGGTGGCATCGGCTTCAATAACTCGACTTTGACTACTTCTTCTCCGTTTTCGGGTGTCATTTCCCAGGTGCGGATGAAATCTCCTTCGACGCGCAGGAGTTTATGGCCCGCGGGCAGCCGAACCAGGGCTTGTCTCATTTCTCCTTGAGTCACCTGGTACTTAAAGGTTGCTCGTGCCCTCAGCACCCGGCCGCCCACGGTCACACTGACTGCTTCATTGCAACTGACGTTTGACTCAATTTCCGCCGCGCGTTTGACTCGCGGTGTCCATTGCACCAGGGCGCGTTCGCCCGGTCCCATGATGGCTTCTACGCGGCTCTGACCTGCTTCGGTCGAATGATGGGTCCAAATTGCAGCCGGGAATTCCACATCAGCGTCGGATTGATCGATCCGGATGTCCCAATGACTGCTTAGCGCCGCAGGTACCGAGAAGCTCAGCAATCGTTTCGTGACGTCTCCTCCAAGTTTCGCTGCCAAGGACAATCGCAACGTTGCGGTGCCGCCGTGCGGAAATATCGCTGATACCCCGCCAGGCTTACGCACGAACTTTGTATCGGCCGCCGTGGAATGGAACTGTTGAATCGCGACATCATCTTGAAACAGGAAAACCCCCTCGTTTGCACCAGCGCCACTGAGGGTTAGCGTGACCTCGACGTTTGCG
Source organism: Verrucomicrobiia bacterium (assembly GCA_035294005.1). Lineage (GTDB taxonomy): Bacteria > Verrucomicrobiota > Verrucomicrobiia > Limisphaerales > UBA8199 > JANXQE01. The sequence continues at coordinate 1,476 of DATGLT010000290.1, read as the reverse complement.
ACCTGGTCGACAACGGCTACAGAATAATTCGCGGCTGTAATGGTGGCAGACGATTGCCGCCCGTACTCGGGCGCGGCTTCGGCGGGCAACAGAGCAACGGCGCTCAAAATCAGCGCGGCGACAGCCGGCGGCACGGCTGGGGTTAGCTGTGTTTTTGCTCCGGAAGATCCTGCCTCGGACCTGGGCCAAAATCTCCAGGTGAACCATCCGACAATAGCCAGGATGCATATGGGGGTGGTCCAGATGAACGCCAGGTGAAGCACTCGCCAGGAGAGAAGTAGACTCCCGACCGAGCATAAGATTAAGCAAAGTCCAACGGTCATCAGCAACGTGCTTCCTCGAGCCCTCCATTGCCTCCATACAATCCACAGCCCGAGACAAAAGGCTGCGCTTTGCAGGCACATTTGAGCCGTTTGAAACGCGCCCAGGCTCATGAGTCGGACCTGCAGCAGGAGCGGACGCTCATCGAGGTGAAGCACCTTGGTAAACGTGAGCGCCTGCCCCTGGCGCGGAACATCGATTCGGATTGAACGCATTCGCGGCCTGGGGTTGGCGTTTGGCGTCGCTGCGGGATCCATTGCGGGAGCCAGAACTGGAGCGGTCTGGAGTTGCGCTCCGCGGACTGCCGCGGCCTGTTGGTTTTGCGCGACCTGTTGAGCTGTGGCGGGCAGAATCAGCCCGCGCCGTTCCAAGGCTTCAAATTTTGAAGCAGTGAGCTGTTGCACGCTCCCATCGGCCAGGACAACGTCGCGGTAATTTCGTGAATTAGGCGGCGAAAACGCAATCACCGATTCCGGCAGAATTTTCTCAAGGTCATAACCGGCCCCGATGTAGGTGTAACGCTGTCCTGTTTCCGGGTCGTAGGTAATTTTGTCGGTGCTCAACTCGTTGAGCATTTCCTCAAAGGATTGTGGGAGGCGGTTGTTGTTATCGAGAGCGAAGGTTCGCGCCGCCAGTCCAATCTGTTTCAGATTATTAATGCCGTTGATGCGCTGCGCCCGGGCCTTGGCCCTTGCGAGGGCCGGCAGCAGCATGGCCGCCAGAATTGTGATAATGGCAAAGGTCACGACCACAGAAACAACACCTCCGGCTCCGTGCCGTTTGGCTGAAGCGATCAACGCCACAACCAGTCCGCTGAGCGCCAATATCACCAGCAGACCCGGCCCGGATTCATGCAGGAATTCACGGTAGAAGCGGGTGAACTTTTCCCATGCGTCCTGCAGGTCGTATGTCGTACCTCGCACAGGCGTCATGTTGCCGCCCAGACCTGATAGCTGACACGTAGACGGTGCAAACAGTTCCCATTCGGCGTAAGTGTTTGGCACGTCGGTCTGCGGCGCCTGCAATTGCAGTTCGCGAGGCCAGAACCCCGGCTTAACGCCATTGGTCCCCGCGTAAACGATATCCACTGCGAACGCCTGGTTTCGGTTCGCGCCTCGGGGCAAAGGAGCCATTACCCAGTCGCCATCCTGCTCG